>NZ_JBEXTB010000003.1:273480-378249 GCF_040613915.1 Streptomyces sp. NPDC006193 | reverse complement strand
GTCCTACACCCTTACCCCGGGACAACCACCGCCCGGGATGGACTACCTTCCTGCGCCCCGGCGACGCCGGGGGCCTCCTCGCATGTGCGGGCGCGGCTCAGACGGTGGTGACGACGTCCTCGTAGGCCAGGCGCGGGCCGCGCGGGTGCGAGGCGTCCGGGGCGGGCCTGCCGATGTTGACGATCATCAGCGGGGTGTGGTCGTCGTCCAGGAACTCCTTGCGGACGCCCTCGGCGTCGAAGCCGGTCATCGGGCCGGCGGCCAGGCCGGCGGCGCGGATGCCGACGATGAGGTACCCGGCCTGCAAGGCGGCGTTGAACGCGGCGGCGCTCTCGCGGACCGGGCGCTCGGCGAAGAACACGTCCTTGGCCTGCGGGAAGGCCGGGAAGAGGGTCGGCAGCTCCTCGTGGAACTCGTTGTCCGCGGAGAGGATCGCGACCAGCGGGGCGGCGGCGGTCTTGTCCCGGTTGCCCTCGGCCATGTGCTTCAGCAGGCGCTCGCGGGCCTCGGGGGAGCGGACCAGGGTGATGCGCAGCGGGGTCTGGTTGAAGGCGGTGGGGCCGTACTTGACCAGGTCGTAGATCGCCCGGACCTGCTCGTCGGTCACCGGCTCGTCGGTGAAGGCGTTCGCGGTGCGGGCCTCCCGGAACAGCAGGTCCTGGGCGGCGGGGTCAAGAACGAGAGACATGCGTGACTTCCTCGGGTGCGCGTCCGGCCCGTGGTGCGGGACCGGCTGACGGCCCGACCCTACGTCAGATGAGTTTTAAGCTTCAACCAACCCCGGGGTGCGGTGACCCGCCTCACCCCGGCCCCCGCCGCGGCTACTCGCCGTCCTGCCCGGCCTTCTCCTCGGCCAGCGCCGCGTCCAGCCGGGCCCGGGCCCCCTCCAGCCAGCGCCGGCACACCTTGGCGAGCTCCTCGCCGCGCTCCCACAGCGCCAGGGACTCCTCCAGCGACGTGCCGCCGGCCTCCAGCCGCCGTACGACGTCGATCAGCTCGTCGCGGGCCTGCTCGTACGTCAGGTCCTCGTCCACCTTGCTCGTCATTCGCTCACCTTCACCGTGAATTCGCCCTCGGCGACGCGGGCGCGCAGCGCCTCGCCCTCCGCCACTTCCCCCGGACCGCGCACCACGTGCCCGTCCGGTCTCTGCAGGACCGCGTAGCCGCGCCGGAGCGTCGCCGCGGGCGAGAGCGCCACCACACGCGCGTGCGTGTGCGACAGCTCCGAGTCGGCCCGGTCCAGCAGATGCCCCAGCGTCCGCCGGCCGCGGTCGAGCAGCGAGGCGACCTGGTCCGCGCGCTCGTCGACCATCCGGTGCGGATCCTCTATCGAGGGCCGCGCCAGCGCGTGCGCCAGCCCGCGCTCCTCCCGCTCCAGGTACGCGTGCACGCAGCGCCGCGCCCGGTCCCGCAGCGTCCGCACCCGCTCCAGCTCCTCGCCCACGTCCGGCACGACCTTCTTGGCGGCGTCCGTCGGCGTGGAGGCCCGCAGGTCGGCGACGTGGTCGAGCAGCGGGTTGTCGGGTTCGTGCCCGATCGCGGACACGACGGGCGTACGGCAGGCGGCCACCGCCCGCACGAGCTGCTCGTCGGAGAACGGCAGCAGGTCCTCGACGCTGCCGCCGCCGCGGGCCACGACGATGACGTCCACCTCGTCGATCGCGTCGAGTTCCTTGACGGCCTGCACGACCTGCGGGACGGCGTGCACCCCCTGCACCGCGACGTTGCGCACCTCGAAGCGGACCGCGGGCCAGCGGTGCCGGGCGTTCTCCAGCACGTCCCGCTCCGCGGCGGAGGCCCGGCCGCACACCAGCCCGATCAGCTGCGGCAGGAACGGCAGCGGCTTCTTCCGCTCCGGCGCGAACAGCCCCTCGGCCGCCAGCGTCTTCTTCAGCTGCTCCAGCCGGGCCAGCAGCTCGCCCACGCCGACGGGCCGCATCTCGGCGGCGCGCAGCGAGAGCTGGCCCCGCGGCGCGTACCACTCGGGTTTCGCCAGCACGACCACCCGGGCCCCCTCCCCGACGACGTCCGCGACGGCGTCGAACACCTGGCGGTAGCAGGTGACGCTGACGGAGATGTCGTACGAGGGGTCGCGCAGCGTCAGGAACACCACGCCGGCGCCGGGGCGGCGGGACAGCTGGGTGATCTGCCCCTCGACCCAGACCGCGCCGAGCCGGTCGATCCAGCCGCCGATGAGCCGCGACACCTCACCCACGGGCAGGGGGGACTCGGCGGACGTGTTCACAGCCATGCGGTCGAGCGTAACGGGGCGTACCGACAGTGCGGCCCCGCCCGCCGGGGGACACCGGCCCGCCGCGCCGTGCGGAGCCTGCCGTTCCGGGCCCGGCGGTGCGCTCCCGCTCCACCGGGGACGCCGGACAGGTGATCAACGCGCCCCCGGGCGCACCCGTACGATGGGACGCATGACCGCTTCGCCTGGCCGCCGTGTCCTGCTCGCCGCCCCCCGGGGCTACTGCGCCGGTGTGGACCGCGCCGTGATCGCCGTCGAGAAGGCCCTGGAGCAGTACGGGGCCCCGATCTACGTCCGGCACGAGATCGTCCACAACAAGTACGTCGTGCAGACCCTGGAGAAGAAGGGCGCCGTCTTCGTCGAGCGCACGGACGAGGTGCCGCCGGGCAACATCGTGATGTTCTCGGCGCACGGAGTCGCCCCGGCGGTGCACGAGGAGGCCCGGCGCGGCCGGCTCGCCACCATCGACGCCACCTGCCCCCTGGTCACCAAGGTCCACAAGGAAGCCGTCCGCTACGCCAAGGAGGACTACGACATCCTCCTGATCGGGCACGAGGGCCACGAGGAGGTCATCGGCACGTCCGGCGAGGCCCCCGACCACATCCAGCTGGTCGACGGCCCCGAGGACGTCGCCAAGGTCGAGGTCCGCGACCCCTCGAAGGTCGTGTGGCTCTCCCAGACCACCCTCTCCGTCGACGAGACCATGGAGACCGTCGACGCCCTGAAGACCAAGTTCCCGCAGCTGCTCTCCCCGCCCAGCGACGACATCTGCTACGCCACGCAGAACCGGCAGCTCGCCGTGAAGCAGATGGGCGCCGAGGCCGAGCTGGTCATCGTCGTCGGCTCGCGCAACTCCTCCAACTCCAAGCGGCTGGTCGAGGTCGCCAAGCTGGCCGGCGCCCGCGCCGCCCACCTGGTGGACTTCGCCGACGAGATCGACGAGTCCTGGCTCGACGGCGTGACGACCGTCGGCGTCACCTCGGGCGCCTCCGTGCCGGAGGTGCTGGTCGAGCAGGTGCTGGAGTGGCTCGCCGAGCGCGGCTACGCCGACGTGGAGATCGTCAAGGCCGCCGAGGAGTCCATCACCTTCTCGCTGCCCAAGGAACTCCGCCGGGACCTGCGCGACGAGGCGGCCGCACTGGTCGCCGAGCGCGGCGGCACCGGGACCTCCGGGGTATGACTGTGACGGTGCGTCGTCCGTCGTAACGTGGGGCCATGCAGATCTTCGGCGTGGACATCGGCGGATCCGGCATCAAGGGCGCCCCAGTGGACCTGGACCGGGGCGACCTGGCCCAGGAGCGCTGCAAGGTGCTCACCCCCCACCCGGCGACGCCCGACAGCGTGGCCGACGGGGTCAGGCAGGTGGTGGAGCACTTCGGCTGGACCGGCCCCGTCGGGCTGACCTTCCCCGGAGTGGTCACCGGCGGCGCCATGGTGCGCACGGCCGCGAACGTCGACAAGGGCTGGATCGACACGGACGCCCGCGCGTTGTTCAGCGGCAGGCTCGGCGGCCTCCCGGTGACCGTGGTCAACGACGCGGACGCGGCCGGCGTCGCCGAGATGCAGTTCGGCGCCGGCCGGGGCCGCCGGGGCACCGTCGTCCTGCTCACCTTCGGCACCGGCATCGGCAGCGCCGTCTTCACCGACGGCGTCCTCGTCCCGAACACCGAGCTGGGCCACCTGGAGCTGAACGGCCACGACGCCGAGAAGCGCGCCTCCAGCAAGGCCAAGGAGGACAACGACCTGAGCTGGGAGCAGTGGGCGCGCCGCGTGCAGAAGTACCTGGCGCACGTGGAGATGCTGTTCTCGCCGGAGCTGTTCGTCATCGGCGGCGGCGTCAGCCGCAAGGCCCACAAGTTCCTGCACCTCATCGAGGGCGTCAAGGCGGAGATCGTCCCCGCGCAGCTGCAGAACAACGCGGGGATCGTGGGAGCGGCCATGCGGGCGGCCCAGCAGTCCTAGCCCCGGGCCCGGCCTCGCGGCCCCGTGGGCACCGGCGCCGTCCCGGTCCCGCGGAGCCGCCGCGCCGTGTCCGGTGCCACGTCCGCCGGGGCCGGTGCGGTACCGGGTCCCGCGGGCCGCCGGGGCGGGTCCCGAAGGGCCGCGCGGGGGTGTGCGTCGCTCAGGCGCGCCGGCGCCGGCTCCGTACCCACCGCACCCGGCGCACCAGCACGATCCCCCCGGCGGCGAGCGTCCCCCCGTACAGCCAGCCCGCCTGCGTGGCCAGGCCCGTGAACAGCCCCATCAGCCGGCCGGCCGACCCCCCGCTGCCGTCGGCGACGGGCAGCAGCCCCACGGCGAACCCGATCGGCACGACCACCGGGGCGGTCAGCACGTCCCCCGCGCGCACCCACAGCGCGATCAGCACGCACACCGGCAGGAACAGCACCCCGTACACCGGCAGGGAAGCCCCGAACAGCATCTGGTCCAGGCAGCCCAGCAGGAACATCGCCACCGCGCAGAACAGCCCGCTGCCGAGCCCGGTGAGCCTCGGGTTCGGCAGCGCCCCGGCCTCTCCCGCCGGGCGGGCGGTCCGGACCGGCCGGCCCAGCCGCGCCGGACGCGCCGGACGCGCGGGGCGATCCGGGCGGGCGGGACGGGCCGGGCGCACCGCGCGGGCCGGATGCGCCGGACGGGCCGTCCCCGGCGCGGGCCTGCGCCGGGCCTGCGGCGGCAGCGAGGCGGGCGGCTGGGCGCCGCGTCGCCGTCCGTCGTTCGGGGGTCGCGATCCGTGTTGCTCCATCGGACCAACTTAGGTCTGCTTATGTGCTCAATCAGCCCCGAGACACGCCGATGCGGAGCACTCGGCCGGGCATCGACGTTCGCCGCGAGGCGGGCGTGCGGGACGCCGTAAACTGGTGGATCGGCCAGTGTCGGCCTCCGGCCCCTGGCACCCCTGGCCCACTCATCTACGGGAAGTCGCAACGTGTCGCTCACGATCGGAATCGTCGGCCTGCCCAACGTCGGCAAGTCGACCCTGTTCAACGCCCTGACCAAGAACGACGTGCTGGCGGCCAACTACCCGTTCGCCACGATCGAGCCGAACGTCGGCGTGGTCGGTGTGCCCGACGCCCGCCTCGCCAAGCTCGCCTCGATCTTCAAGTCGGAGCGCATCCTTCCGGCCACCGTCGACTTCGTCGACATCGCCGGCATCGTGCGCGGCGCCTCCGAGGGCGAGGGCCTGGGCAACAAGTTCCTCGCCAACATCCGCGAGTCCGACGCGATCTGCCAGGTCATCCGCGCCTTCAAGGACGAGAACGTCGTCCACGTCGACGGCAAGGTCTCGCCGAAGGACGACATCGAGACGATCAACACCGAGCTGATCCTCGCCGACCTCCAGACCATCGAGAAGGTCCTGCCCCGCCTCCAGAAGGAGTCGCGGATCAAGAAGGACGTCGCCCCGAAGGTCAAAGCGGTCGAGGAGGCCAAGGAGATCCTCGAGAAGGGCGAGACGCTCTTCGCGCACGGCATCGTCCAGGGCAGCGAGCGCGCGGAGCTCCTCCACGACCTGCACCTGCTCACCACCAAGCCGTTCCTCTACGTCTTCAACGTCGACGAGGACGAGCTGGTCGACGAGGACTTCAAGAACGAGCAGCGCGCCCTGGTCGCCCCGGCCGAGGCGATCTTCCTCAACGCCAAGCTGGAGGCCGACCTCGCCGAGCTGGACGAGGAGGAGGCGCTGGAGCTGCTGCAGTCGGTGGGCCAGGACGAGCCGGGCCTCGCGACTCTCGCCCGCGTCGGCTTCGACACCCTCGGCCTGCAGACCTACCTGACGGCCGGCCCCAAAGAGTCCCGCGCCTGGACGATCAAGAAGGGCGCCACCGCCCCCGAGGCCGCCGGCGTCATCCACACCGACTTCCAGAAGGGCTTCATCAAGGCCGAGGTCATCTCCTTCGACGACCTGGTCGAGGCCGGCTCGGTCGCCGAGGCCCGCGCCAAGGGCAAGGCCCGCATGGAGGGCAAGGACTACGTCATGCAGGACGGCGACGTGGTGGAGTTCCGGTTCAACGTGTAGCGGGTGACTTGGCACCACTTCGCTGCTCCGGCACACATGCAGGTCGATAGGGGTCTGGCTCACCGGGGTCAGGCCCCTTGACTTTCACCGTGCTGGACAGGTGCTGGTGACAGCGCAGAACGCGCACTACAACGAGAAGTCGGCCGGTGTCTACGAGCAGATGTACCCCATCGGCTTCGACACCGACGCCGCCGTCGAGTACTGCTCCGGGATGCTAAAGCCCGAGGCCAAGGTGCTGGAATCGGGCATCGGCACCGGGCGCATCGCGCTCCAGATGGCCGAGCGCGGCTTCCGTCCGCACGGTGTCGACGGCTCGGAGGCGATGCTCGCGAAACCGGCCGAGCGCGACACGGAGGGCCTGGTCACCGCCGTGCTGGGGGGCGGAGGGCGGCCGGTTCGCGTCCTGGAGGCGTTCGACGCTTCGCCGTACCACGTGATGACCAAGCCCGACTTCTCGATGCGCTACCTCAACGAGACCGCGATCATGCTGGACACCATGATGGTGGACCGCGCGCAGCAGCTCATGGTCGCCACCCACACCATCGTGGACGGCGGGCCGCCCGAGACCACCCAGCACGTCATTCGGTGCGCGTTCCCGCTGGAGATCGACCTGCTGGCCGAATTGTCGGGGCTGAAACTCGTCGAACGCTGGGCCGGATGGCACCAGCAGCCCTACACGGCAATCAGCCAGCGGCATGTCTCGGCTTACGAACGGGTAACTTGATATCCGCACGGCACGGTGCGCGGAATCCAGGGAGAAACGTGATCGAGGGAATATCGGGTGCCATCGCGGTCGGTTTGTCGGCAGCGCTCGGCGTCGCCAGCGACCGCACCACGAAGAAGCGGAAACAAGCTTTCTGGGACCAGTACGGATCCTACGAGGGATTCCGGAGCCAGGTCGACGAGGAGCGTATCCGGGAAGTCTGGAGGGAGCGTGGGGACTTGGCCGCCATGAAGGCGGTCCGTGACGCATTCCCCTATGTCCCGCTTCCCGTGGCGAAGCGTTACGTGGACGAGCTGCCCGCCTAGGGCGGCACCTGCCGGCGGGTACGGCAGCGGTGTGAGGGGGCGGGGCCACGTGGCCCCGCCCCCTTCTCGCAATTCTTGATTCCGCTCCGCCGGGAGCCCCGCACATGCAGGCAGAAAGGCCCTGGGTCACGCCCGCAGCATTATGGCTGAAGTTTCGCCGGTCGATCGGTGAGTCGCTTATTTTCCAGCGCTGGATCACCCACGGAAGTCAGTGCAGGAATTATCTCGAAGGCGGAAACAGTCCGCCGAATGCAGTTCTCAAGAGGAGCCCGACGTACACCTCCGCGGACGAGATCGCCGCGTTCCAGGACCGCGGCGCGCCGGCGATCAGCCCGGTCAGCTGCTCCGTCGCCCTGCCCATCGTCGAGTCGTCCTACGCCTGCAGCGCGGGCATCAGCATGAGCGTCGGTGTCACCGTCGGCAAGGGCTGCTGACCCCACCGCCACGTACGAGCGTGACCCCGGCCGGTCCGGTGCCGCGAACCCCCAGGGCGCCGGACCGGCGGCACGTGGGGCGCCCGCCCCGCGGGCACCGGGCCTCACGGTGCGAACCGCGGAACTCCGCGACACCGCGGACACCGACAGGAGGGCCCCGCCCCATGCGGCACCTGACACTGGACAACGGCCTCAGGGTGGTGCTCGACGCACGCCCCGGAGCCCCGGTCTCCCGACCGAGCCGGCCGAAGAGGCAACTGCGGTGCCCGAGGCCGCTGCCGTACCGGCCGGCGCCAAGGACCCACCGGAGCCGACGCCGTCCGCTTTGAACAAGTCTCCTTCGCCTACGACGGCTCCCTGCCCGACGGCCTGGACACCGTACTGGGCCGTGAGGTCGACCTCTCGGGTGGTCAGCGACAGCGCATCGCACTCGCCCGGGCCCTGCTCAGCCCGGCGGTGCGCTCCGCCGCCCAGGCGTGGTCGAAGCCGGTGGAGTCGTCGCCGATCCAGAGGGCGGGGGCGTCTGCCCGATGAGGGCGGTGGCGGCCGCGAGGCCCTCGCCCAGCATGCCCACAACCCTCGTCAGGGGGTGGCGTGGGGTCTGGCCGGCAGGCCGTCGATGCTGCGGGAGTTCTTCCGGCGCATGTACTCCTCCAGTTCCGCCCCCGTCCGGCGCTCCCCCCACTTGTCCTGCAGGTCCCGCTCCCGGACCAGGGTCATCTCCGGGACCGTGAACCCGCAGGAGTCGGCGATGCGGTCGACGGAGACCACGACGACCGAGCGGGGGATGGGATGGGTGCCGAAGCGGCCGATGAGCGTGTCCCACTCCGGGGAGTCCGGGAAGACGCAGCGGCCCCGCCCGTACAGCCGGACGATCTTCGGGCGGGCGGTGAAGGAGCAGAACATCAGGGTGATCCGCCCGTTCTCCCGAAGATGGGCGATCGTCTCCGCGCCCGAGCCGATGAGGTCCAGGTACGCCACCGTGGTGTCGTCGAGCACCGCGAGGGTGTCCATGCCGCCCTTGGGCGAGACGTTGACCCGGCCGTCGGCGGCGAGGGGCGCGGTGGCCACGAAGAACACCGGCGCCTCGGCGAGGAAGGACCGCAGCGCGGGAGTCAGCGCCTCGTACAGCTTGCCCACCTGCTGTTCACCTCTTCGTGGTCGGGGCGGCCGGGGCCGCCGGCTGCGCGGGTCCCAGCAGCCGGTCCGGGCGCGGGGCCACGGCGGCGATGGGACGGGCGGGCGGCGCGGTGTCGTGCGCCCTGGTGCGGATGACGATGGCGGAGGCCAGCCTTCTCGCCCGCTCCCGCGCCTCGGCGGCGTCCGCGCCGCGGACGATGAGCAGTCCCGAGCGGTCGTAGGACCAGGCGATGGGGTGCACCGGGTCGCCGGGCGCGACCCCGATGTGCAGGTCGACCACGTGCGGGTCGGCGCGCACGGCCTCGGTCCCGTCGACGGACTCGACGACGCCCGGCTCCGCGGTCAGGAAGCGGATCGCCGCGCCGCACCGCGGGGCGCCCGGGACCACGGGCTCGGTGCGGCCCGCGTACCAGAGCCAGGCCAGGGCGTCGATGTCGATGCCGTACACCTCGTGCACCAGGTCGGCGATCCGGTCTCCGCCGCGCCGGTTGTGCGACTCCACGAGGCGGGGGCCGTCCGGGGTGAGCTTGACCTCCGTGTGCGAGGGGCCGTCCCGCAGGCCGACCGCGTCGAGCATGCGGACGACGAGGTCGTCGACGGCCGCGGTGAGCTCCGGGGCCAGGCCGGCGGGCTGGGCGTGCCCGATCTCGACGAGCGAGTCGAGCGTCTCCTTGGCGGTGTGCGCGAGCACCACGTGCCGTCCGGCGTAGGAGAACGCCTCGACGCTGATCTCGGGGCCCTCCAGGTACTCCTCCATCAGGAAGGTGTGCAGCCCGAACTCCCGGAGCCAGGCGGCGACCTCGGGCACGTCGCCGGATCCGCGCACCCGGCGCACGCCGATGCTCCCGGAGCCGTACCGGGGTTTGACGATCGCGGGTCCGTACGTGTCGACGAACTCGCGCAGGTCCTGCTCGGTGTGGCCGATGCGGGCGGCGGTGGGGTCCACGCCGCGTGCGGCGAGCAGGGAACGGAAGGCGAGCTTGTCCTGCAGCACCCCGACGACTCCGGTCCCCGCGCCGGGCAGGCCGAGCGCGTCCGTCGCCGTCGCGGCCGTCTCCAGACCGTCCTCGATCATGGACACGACCCGTTCGACGGGCCGCCGGGCGTGGACCGCCGCCAGCAGCTCGGCGACGGCGGCCGGCTCGCGGTAGTCCGTCAGCAGGGCCTCGGCCACCTCGGCGAGGCCGTCGGCGGCGAGCTCCCGGGGGTGGTGGATCCAGACCACCTCGAAGCCCGCGGCGCGGGCCTTGCGCAGGGCGGCCGGGGTGCCGCCGACGATCGCGATGCGCCTGGCGCCGGTCATGCCCGCAGCTCCCGTCCGGCCGCGTCCTCCAGCCAGCGCACGACCTCGACGTTGTCGGCGCCCGGCGGAAGGTCCGCCTCCGCTCGCTCCCACAGCTCCCGGCAGGCGGCGCCGAACGGGGAGGGGCCGCCGGCCTGCTCCTGGAGGCCGCGGGCGATGCGGATGTCCTTCAGCATCAGCCGCAGCGCGAAGCCCGAGTCGAAGGTGCCCGGCAGCACGTGGTCGGGCAGCTTGGTCTGGGAGGCGTGGTTGCGGCCGGTGGAGGCGTTGATCACCTCCAGCATGACCGCCGGCTCCAGCCCGAACGCCCGCCCCGCGAGCATCACTTCGGCGACCGCGGCCAGGTTCACCGCGGACAGCAGGTTGTTGAGCGCCTTCAGCGCGTGGCCGGCGCCGGCCGGGCCGACCCGGTGGACCCTGCCGAGCGCGGACAGCACCGGTTCGGCGCGGTCGAGTGCCTCGGCGTCGCCCGCGGCCATCAGCGTCAGGTCGCCGGCCCGGGCGGCGGCGGGGCTGCCGGAGACCGGGGCGTCCACCACGGCGACGCCGGACTCCGCGGCGGCGCGCCCGAGGGCGAGGGTGTCGGCCGGGGCCGAGGAGCCGGTGTCGACGACGAGCGCGCCCGGTTCCAGCTTCGGCAGCAGGACGTCGGCCACCCGCCGCACGGCCGCGCCGTCGGGCAGCATCGTGACGATCACCGGGGCGGCGAGGCCCGGCACGTCCGCCGCCGCGGTGACGCCGGGATGCTCCGCCGCGCGGCGCAGCACGTCCGCGTCGAGGTCGTAGGCGGTCACCTCGAATCCTTGGTCGGCCAGCCGGCGGCACATCCCGCCGCCCATGGCCCCGAGTCCGGCGAAACCCACCCGCATGGTTGGAACCCTTTCTGTCGTCCGTCCGGCCGGACCGCGGCCACAGCCGCGTCCCGCCCGGTCCTCGCGCCCGCGGCCGCCCGCCTGGGCCTTGCCTCCGCGGTCGTGTCCCGCCCGGTCGTCGCAGCCACAAGCGGGTCCCGCCCGGTCCTTGCGGCCGCAGCCCGCGTCCCGCGCCGGTCGTCGGGTCCGCGGTGGTGTCCCGCCCGGTCCTCGCGCCCGCGGCCGTCCGCCTGGGCCTTGCCTCCGCGGTCGTGTCCCGCCCGGTCGTCGCGGCCGTAAGCGGGTCCCGTGCCGGTCCTCGCGCCCGCAGCCGCGTCCCGCGCCCGCGGCCGCGTCCCGCGCCGGTCCTCCGGGCCGCACGGGGGTCCTGCCCGGTCCTCGCGCCCCGTGTCCGGACGGTGCGCCGCGCCCGGCCCTCACGCCTCGGCCGGCGCGGTGTCGCGGGAGCCGGCGGCGAGGGCGACCCGTTCGCCGCCCAGGCCCGCCAGCAGGAACACCGCGGCGGCGGCGAGCCAGCCCGCCGTGCCCGCGGTGAGGAGCAGGCCGGTGACCACGATGGGGCCGAGGACCCGCTCGGCGGACAGGCCGAGGTTGAACACCGCCAGGTAGCGGCCGCGCGCCTCGGGCGGCGCGAGGGCGATGGACAGCTCCCAGCCCGCGGAGTTGGCCATGACCTCGCCCAGCGACAGGGCGACGACGGCCGCCCCCAGCCAGCCGACCGCGGCCCGGCCGTCCGCGCCGCCCGCCGCCGCGAAGCACAGGCCCGCCACGGCGAGCACCGCACCGGCGCAGGCCATCAGCCGGCTGGTGCGGCGCAGCCCGTCGGCGAACCGGCTGACGGGGATCTGCAGCACGACGACGAGCACCGTGTTCAGCGTGAACAGGACGGACACCGTGACCCGGGGCGCGTCCGTGTGCTCCAGCACCCACACCGGCATGGCCACGAGCAGCAGGGCGTCGAAGAACATCAGCAGGAAGTTCAGCGCGGTCAGCGCGAGGTAGCGCGGGCGGGGCAGCGTCCAGGCCGGCTTGGCCCGCGGCGCCGGGCGCTTCTCCACGGTGACGCGCAGCACCAGCGCGGCGCCGCCGAGGAAGGCCAGGCCGATCGTCCCCAGGGTGAGCCGGTAGGCGAGGAGCGTGTCGCTGACCAGGGCGGCGCCCGCGGCCAGCGCTCCGGCGCCGAGCCCGACGTTGCGCACGACGTTGATCACCGCGAGCACCCGGGTCCGGTGCCGCTGGTCGGGGACGGAACCGGCGACCAGCGCCTGCAGCACGGGGGGCGCGGACCGGTCCACCGCGATCGCGAGCAGGGTGACGCCCAGGAACTGCCAGAAGGACGTCACGAAGGCGTACGTGACACAGCAGGCCGCGCGGGCCGTGTAGAGCCCCGCCAGCACGCGCCGCGCCCCGTACCGGTCGGCGAGTTCGCCGCCGAGGAGGGACACGGCGAGCGCGACGGCTCCCGCTCCGGCCAGCCCCGCGCCGACCTGGTTCGCGGACAGCCCGACCTGGCGGGTGAAGAACGCCATGGAGGACGCCATGAACATGCCGATGCCGAGGGACTGGACCAGCGCGGCCGCGGCCAGCCGGCCGCCGCCCGCGGGAAGACGGCTCAGCCGCATGTCACTCCGTTCCGAAGTCGAAGTCCACGCGGTCCTCCAGCTCCATCTCGCGGACGATCCGCCGGATGCCGGAGAAGTCACGGACCAGCAGGCCGTTGCCGCTGCGGGCACGGCAGTCGGCGACGATCTCGTCGGCGCGAGCGATGCCGGCGTGCGCGAGGACGGCGGGCCACACCTCGAAGTCCTGGGCGACGAAGGCGTGCAGCGCCTTCGGCAGGTACGCGGTGAACGCCCGGCGCTGCTCCTCGTTGAGGTGGACGTACAGCGCCTTGGCGACCTCGACCATGACGGAGGAGTGCGCGGACTCGTCGCGGGCGTGCAGCCGGGGGACGAGGGAGTGCAGCGGCTGGACGGTGTCGTCCCGGGAGAGCAGTTCCAGGTAGGCGTTGACGCTGATCTCGGAGACGGTCGTCCAGACCAGCTTGAGCAGGTCGCGCTCCCACTGCTCGCTCGCCTGCGCGTCGGCCTCCAGCAGCCGGCGGTAGGTGACCGTGTGCGGGTAGCGCGGTTCGCCGGTGACCGCCCGCACCTCACGGGTGCGCTGCATGGCGACCATGTGCATGTACGTGTGCCAGACCTCGTCGACGTGGGTCTGCTGCACGGCCCGCTTGAGGTGGACGCCGTCGGCGCCCGGGAAGACGCCGTGCATGATCATGGCGAAGGTGGGGTTGGCGACGTGTTCCTCGGCGGCGATGACGCGCTCGTTGTAGACCAGCCAGGCCAGCGTCAGCACCTTCTGGCGCTGTTCGGGGGCCGCGGCGAGGAACAGCGGGTGCTCGGCGAAGGGCAGCAGCCGTACCGGGTAGTCGGGGAGCGCCTCGTCGTACTCGCCGGGCTCGGCGATGCGGTCGAGGTCGGTGCGGATGGTCGCGCGGCGCGGCCAGGCGTCGGCGACGCGGCGCAGCACCGTCTCGTCGATGTGGGCGGGCTCCTGCCCGGCGCCGCCGGGTTCTCCGGTGTGCTCGTTCAGGACGGTCACTGTCGTTCCTCCTGTGCTGAGGCCGATTCGAGGGCGTCGGCGAGGATCCGGATGCCGTGGCGCAGGCCCTCCTCGTCGGTGACGAGGGGAGGCATGATCTTCAGGACCTGGCCGCGCGCGCCGGAGGTCTCCACCAGCAGCCCCCGCGCGAACGCGGCCCGGGAGACCCGGTCGGCCAGGCCGTCGTCGGTGAAGGCGAGCCCGCGGATCAGGCCGCGGCCGCGCACGGCGCACCCGAGCTTCGCGAACCGGGACGCCAGCTCGCCGAGGAGGCCGTCCAGCACTTCGGCACGGTGCCGCACCCGGACGGCGAACTCCGGGTCGGCCCAGTGCTCCAGACAGGCCGCGGCGGTGACGAAGGCCAGGTTGTTGCCGCGGAAGGTGCCGCTGTGCTCGCCGGGCAGCAGCCGGTCGAGTTCGGGGCGGATCAGGGTGAGCGCCATCGGCAGGCCGTAGCCGCTGATCGACTTCGACAGGCAGATCAGGTCGGGCACGATGCCCGCCTCCTCGAAGCTGAAGAAGTCGCCGGTGCGGCCGCAGCCCGCCTGGATGTCGTCGACGATCAGCAGGATGTCCCGCTCCCGGACCGCCTCGGCGAGCCGGCGCAGCCACGCGGGGCTCGCCGCGGCCAGTCCGCCCTCGCCCTGCACGGTCTCGACCACGACGGCCGCGGGCTTGTCGATGCCGCTGCCCGGGTCGTCGAGGAGCCGGGTGAGGTGGTCCACGGTGTCGACGCCGGGGCCGAAGTAGCCCTCGTACGGCATGCGCGTGACGTGGCCGAGCGGCACGCCGGCCGCGCCGCGCTTGAAGGCCGTGGCGGAGGCCGCCAGCGCGCCCAGCGACAGGCCGTGGAAGCCGCCGGTGAAGGCGATGACGTCGGTGCGTCCGGTGACCCGGCGGGCCGTCTTGAAGGCGGCCTCGACGGCGTTGGTGCCGGTGGGCCCGGTGAACTGGACGCGGTGGTCGAGCCCGCGGGGTGCGAGGACGACGTCGCGGAACCGCTCCAGGAACCGTGCCTTGGCGGCGGTGTGCAGGTCCAGGCCGTGCGCGGGGCCGTCGGCGAGGAGGTAGTCGACGAGGGCCGCCTTCGCCTCGGGCGGGTTGTGGCCGTAGTTGAGGGCGCCGGCGCCGGAGAGGAAGTCGACGTACTCGCGGCCCTGCGCGTCCCACATGCGGTGGCCCGAGGCGCGGGTGAAGACGGCCGGGAAGCGGCGGCAGTAGGTCCGTACGGCCGACTCCATCTCGTCGAACACGGCCGCGGCGGCGGGTGCGGGCTCGGTGACGGTCATGACACGCTCCAGGGGTCGGTCCCGGCGATCCGCGCGGCCTGCCGGGGGTCGAGCGCGGTGCGCGGGGTGAGCGGGAACCAGCCCGCGAGGGTGAGACGGATCAGCTCGCGCATCCGGTCGGCGATGAGCTCGGGGGTGTAGGCCGCCGGCACGTCGGCGGCGTCGAGGGTGGGCGTCGGCGGGAAGTAGCGGCCCGGTTTGGCGGGACGCACCACCGCGTCCCACAGGTTGAGGCTCTGCCCGCCCCAGCGGGCCCGGCCGCTGAAGACCGAGTACAGGGGCAGCCCGGCCGGGTGCGGGCGGCTCAGCGCCTGGTTGACCGGCTCGCTGACCATCTCCACGACCAGCCCGCAGGCGCCCGCGTCCCGTGCCCGGCGGGCCTGCGCGAACAGGTCCATGGCGTCGTCCACGGCGTCCCCGTGCCGGCTCAGGGAGGTGAGCTGGGGGGTGTAACCGAGGTGGGCGAGGGTGGGCAGGCCGGTGGCGGCGACGGCCTCCACGCAGCGCAGCTCGTCCTCGCCCGCCACCTCGATCTTCACGGCGTCGGCGCCGGCGTCGCGGAACCGGGCGGCGGCCTCCCGGGCGGCGGCCGGGCCGGCGGTGGTCCCGTCGGGCAGATCGGCGAGCAGGAACGGCACGCGTCCCGGCGCGAAGTGCCGGTCCAGCGCGTCGCGCACCTCGGCGACCAGGCCGATCAGGGTCGTGAGCGCCCAGTCGCGTTCGCGGGGGGTGGACATGACGGTGCCGGGCCGGCCGAGGTGGGTCATGAAGTAGGAGTCGCCGACCATCACGCACTCGACCGGGCTGTCGGCCAGGTCGGGGACGCGCAGCGCCTCGGCCAGCCCCTCGATCTCGTAACCGCGGTAGGCGTTGATCTTCAGGCCGAGCTGGACCGGGGACGTGTAGCGCGACAGGTAGGGCGCGAGGGCGCCCATCAGGGGCGGCGCGGACAGGTCGGCGGTCATCGGACGCCCTCCCGGTACACCTTGTCGATGCGGTCGACGGCCTCGCGCACGGCCTGCGGCGGCGCGGCGGTGAAGCAGAGCCGCGCCCAGGCCGCGCAGTGCGCGCCGAAGACCCGGCCGGGGGCGAGTCCGACGCCCTCCTCGGCGCAGCGGCGGACGAACTCGCCGCCGTCGCCGTCCCGGTACGCCCGCAGGTCCAGGAAGGTGTAGAGACCCCCGTCGACCCGGGTGTGCGGGATCTCCAGCGCCTCGTCGGCGAGGTCGCGGGCCTGTGCGGCGAGCCGGCGGCGGGCGGCCAGTTCCCCGGGCGCGGTCGCCAGCGCCTCGAAGGCGGCGAACTGCGCGGCGGTGGACACCGAGTACAGGGTGTGCAGCGACCACTTGGTCAGGGTCTCGGTGCAGCCGGGCGGGGAGATCAGGTACCCGGCCCGGGCGCCGGGCATCGCGTAGGTCTTGCTGAAGGAGTGCACCGAGAAGGTGCGCGCGTCGGCGCCGCCGACGGTGGCCGGTTCGGTGAAGCCGTCGGGGGAGAAGTCGTAGTTCTCGTAGGCGTTGTCGGCGATCAGCCACAGGTCGTGCCGCTCGGCCAGGTCCACGAGCCGGGCCAGCTGGTCCTCGTCGAGGCGCTGACCGGTCGGGTTGTTGGGGTTGTTGAAGTAGACGGCGCGGGTGCGGGGGCCGACGGCCGCCTCGATCGCGCCGATGAAGTCGAAGCCGGCGTCCTGCGACAGCTCCAGGAAGACCGGGACCTCGCGCGGCAGGCCGCCCGCCGCGTGGACCAGGCCGGTGGCGAACAGCCACTGCGGGGACAGCACGAGGACGTCGTCGCCCGGGCTCAGGACCGCGTGCAGGACGACGGCGATGGCGTGGGTGGCCCCGGCGGTCACCAGGATCCGGTCGGGGTCGACGGGGGCGCCCCGGCGCGCGCTCGCCGACCGGGCGAGGCGTTCGCGCAGCGCGGGGACGCCGGCGGGCGGCGCGTGCTCGTGCGGGGCGATCCCGAACTCGGCGCGCTCCCAGGCGCGGGGCTCGGCGCACGGGGGGAAGACGGTCCTGCCCTGGTGCAGGCCGACCGGCGTCTCGTGCCCGTGGGCCCGCAGCAGCCGCTCGACCGCGACCAGCGGCGAGGGAGGGATTTCGGTCAGCGAACGACCGAACGAGGGCATGTGGAGGCTCCTAGTCGGCGGGGGAGGCGGGCGATGCGGTCGAGGCCGGCGATGCGGTCGAGGCCGGCGATGCGGTCGAGGCGACGGAGGCCGCGGTGACCGGCGAGGCGGTGCCCACCTTCGAGGCGGGGGCGACCGGGATGGTGGGGCCGGCCGGGGCGGTACGGGCGGAGGGGGCCGGCGGGGAGTCCGGGGCGGCGGCCCGCCCGGCCCCCCGGGCGGCGCCCCGGGCGGGCCGCTCCAGCCCGAGGTTCTCGCGCAGGGTGGCGCCCTCGTACTCCGTCCGGAACAGGCCCCTGCGCTGCAGCTCCGGCACCACCAGGGCGACGAAGTCGTCGAGTCCGTCGGGCAGGACCGCGGGCATGATGTTGAAACCGTCGGCGGCGCCGGTGGTGAACCACTCCTGCAGCTCGTCGGCGATGCTCTCGGGCGTGCCGATGACGATGCGGTGGCCGCGGCCGCCGGACACCGACCGGTACAGCTCGCGGATGGTCAGACCCTCCCGGCGGGCCTTGTCGTACACGAGCTGCCGGCGGCTGGTGCTGCCCTCGGTGCGGGGCGGCTCGGGCAGCGGGCCGTCCACCGGGTACCCGGACAGGTCGACGTCCCCGAGGAGCAGCCTGAGCAGCCCGAGGCCGACGACCGGGTCCACCAGCTCCTGCAGCGCGGCGTACTTGTCCTCGGCCTCCGCCTTCGTGCGGCCGACGACGGGGAAGATCCCCGGCAGCACCTTCAGCTGCCCGGGATCGCGGCCGTGGCCGGCGGCGCGCTCCTTGATGCCCCGGTAGAACGCCCGCGCCTGCCCGGCGTCCTGGGCGGCGGTGAAGACGACCTCGGCCCAGCGGGCGGCGAAGTCCTGCCCGTCGGGGGAGGAGCCGGCCTGCACGATCACGGGGTGGCCCTGCGGGGGGCGGGCCACGTTGAGGGGGCCGCGGACCCGGAAGTGCTCGCCCTCGTGGCCGAGGATGTGCAGCTTGGCCGGGTCGAAGAAGCGTCCGGAGGCCTTGTCGTAGAGGAAGGCGTCGTCCTCCCAGCTGTCCCACAGGCCGGTGACGACCTCCATGAACTCCCGCGCCCGGCGGTAGCGGTCCGCGTGCGCGGGCTGCTTGTCCAGGTTGAAGTTGCGGGCCTCGGCGTCGGTGACGGAGGTGACCACGTTCCAGCCGGAGCGGCCGGCGCTCAGGTGGTCCAGCGAGGCGAACCTGCGCGCCAGGTTGAACGGCTCGTTGTAGGTGGTGGAGGCGGTGGCGGCCAGGCCGATGCGGGAGGTGTGCACGGCGAGCGCGGACAGCAGCGTCAGCGGCTCGAACTGCACGATGCGGCCCTGCCGGCTCAGCTCGTCGGCGTCCCGGAACGGGATGCGGATCCCGACCCCGTCGGACAGGAACACCATGTCGAACAGGCCGCGCTCCGCGGTCCGCACGAGATCGCGGTAGTGGCCGAAGTCAAGTCCGCCGTCGGCGTGCGCGTGCGGGTGGCGCCAGGAGGCTATGTGATAGCCCGGCGCGACCAGGAACGCCCCGAGACGGAGCCTGCGGTCCGGTGTCCGCGTCATTCCGAATCCCCCTTTGCGTACGCGACCCGAACGGGACGGTAGCCAAGGGAGCGGGCGGGGCCACGGTTGTGGGCACAAGGCGCTGTTCCCTTCGAAAATCTCGTTGTGCCCATTGCGCCGGGGTCTTTCCCAAAACCCTCGCGACCGCCGGCGGTGGCCTACTCTGCGAGCGGTCTGCGAAGCGGAGGGACAGCGATGGCAACGGCGGACGGCACGGGCGGCACGGTCGTCGTTCTCGTCGACAGCGACTACGCCGACACCCCGTACGACAAGTGGTCCGCCGACGCCGGCGTACGGCCCTGCCTGCTGGTGTCCGCGCGCCGGTACCCGCAGTACCGCCACATCCCCGGCGCGCGCTCCTTCGACGCGTACGCCACCGGCGGCGAGGTGGAGCGGACCGCGCTCGCCCTGCGGCCCCGGGCGGTGGTGGCCCGGTCCGAGGCCGACGTGCTGCGCGCGGCCCGGCTGCGCGAGCTGCTCGGCGTGCCCGGGCAGGACTACGCGAGCGCGCTGGCGTTCCGCGACAAGGTGCTGATGAAGTCGCTCCTGCGCGAGCGCGGGGTCGCGGTGCCGCGGTTCGCGCCGGTGCGGCTGGTGGTGGACCTCCTCGCCTTCCTGCGCGCACACCCGTACCCGGTGGTGGTCAAGCCGGCCTTCGGCTCGGGCTCCACGGGCACGCACGTGCTGCGCGACGACGCGGACCTGGCGGCGCTGCTCGCCGCGGGGCTGCCGGAGCACGCGCAGGTGGAGGAGTTCGTGGACGGCGTCATGCACGTGGTGGACGGCCTGGTCGTGGACGGCGTCCCGCGCGCCCTGTTCGTCTCCCGCTACCTCAACGACTGCCTGTCCTACCGCACCGGCGCCCCTCTCGGCTCGGTCCAGCTCACCCGGGACGACCCGCTGGTGGACCGGCTGGCCGACTACGCCCGGCACGTCCTCGCCCGGCTGCCGACGCCCCCGTGCACCACCTTCCACCTGGAGGTGTTCCGCACGCCCGGCGACGACCTGGTGCTGTGCGAGGTCGCCAGCCGCACCGGAGGCGCCCTGACCGCCGCCGCCGTGCGGGCCGCGAGCGGCTTCGACCTGGACGAGGAGTGGTACCTGGCCCAGGTGCGGGGCGCCGCGCACCCCGTGCCCGAGGTGACCGGGGCCGCTCCGGGGCGGTCGGCCGGCTGGGTCGTCTTCTACCCGGAGGCCGGGACCCTCGCGGCCCTGCCCGCCGAGCCGCCGCCGTACGTGGTCGAGCAGCGGCTGCGCGGCACCGTCGGCACGCGGTACGAGGGCGGCGAGAAGTCCGGCGTGTACCTGGCCGGTTACGTCGTGACGGGCCGGGACGCCGGCGAGGTCGAGCGCCGTGCGGGCGAACTCGCCGAGTGGTACCGCGCCTCGGTTGAATGGGCGGGGTGACGGCGGGACGGTCCGCCGGCGGAGGGAGCGGAGCAGGGATGCGGTACATCGTGATCGGGGCCGGTGCGGTCGGGGGTTCCCTCGGCGGGCGGCTCCACGAGAGCGGCCGGGACGTCGTGCTGGTGGCGCGGGGGGAGCACGCCGCGGCCCTGCGCGCGGACGGGCTGCGGTTCAGCACCCCCGAGGGCACCCGGTACGTGCGGGTGCCGGTGGCCGGCGGCCCCGAGGACGTCGAGCTGCGTCCCGACGACGTGCTGGTGCTGGCCGTGAAGACCCAGCACACGGCGGACGCGCTGGCCCGCTGGGCGGGCAGGCCGGTCGCGGGCGGCGGTACGGCGGGCGAGTCGCTGCCGGTGCTGTGCGCCCAGAACGGCGTGGAGAACGAGCGGCTGGCGCTGCGGCTGTTCCGCCGGGTGTACGGGGTCTGCGTGGTGCTGCCGGCCGTCTTCCTGCGTCCCGGCGCGGTCACCGCGGCCTGCGGCCCGTACACCGGGGTCCTGGTGATCGGCCGTTACCCCGGCGGCGCCGACGACACGGCCCGGGCGGTCGCGGCGGATCTGGAGGACTCGGTCTTCCGCGCCCCGGTCGTACCCGACGTCATGCGCTTCAAGTACGCCAAGCTGCTGGGCAACCTCACCCAGACCGTCGAGGCGCTGTGCGGTCCGGTGGAGGCAGGGTCCGACGCGGCCGAACTCGCCGGGCGGGCCCGGGCCGAGGGTCTGGCGGTGCTGAAGGCGGCCGGGATCGACGTCGCCGACGCCGCCGAGCTCGCCGCGCTGCGCGAGGGCGCCGTCGAGCCCCGGGACGTGCCGGACGGCGACCGCGCGCTGGGCTCGGCGTGGCAGAGCCTGGCGCGGGGCGCCGGAAGCGTGGAGGCGGACTACCTCAACGGGGAGTTCGTGCTGCTGGGCCGGATGCACGGCGTGCCCACGCCCGTCAACGAGACGCTGCTCCGGCTCACCGCCGCCGCGGTGGCGCAGGGCCGCGGCCCCGGCGCCACCGCGGCGGCCGATGTGCTGCCGCTGCTCGACGCCCCGGTGTGACCCGCCCCCCCGTTCACGGAGTGCGACGCGGGCCGCGGTTCCGGTACGGACCGTGAGGCGAATTCCCCCGCAAGCCCTGCCGGGTAAACAGGCTGTAAAGCGATTTCTTTACCCGGTAGGTCTTGCCGCTGTCACCGCCCATCGGAATAGATGAATTCCGGCGACGGCACGGGCCGTCCTCAGTGTGGTCAAGCAATCAACTACCTTGCCGCGCTGGCCTGATGAGCCGTACGTGATTCGGCCACGCTGACCGGATTTCGCGCACGGGGGAGACTCGAAACGGGGCTTGATGACCAATCGCATGCCTGCGCTCCGTCCGCCTTCCCGCATACGGGAGGACCTACCGGAGGACATACCGGAGGACGTACGGAAGGACGTACGGAAGGACGTACGGGAGGACGTACGGGAGGACGCGCACAGACACGAACGGCGCAATGCGCTGCACACCCTCGCCGGACTGCGGGTGGCGGACAACGGCCCCGGAGTGCCGCCGGAGAGACGGCGGCGGATCTTCACCGCGGGCGTCGCCACCGAACGGCACACCGGCGAGGGCCATCGCGGCCTCGGCCTGGCCCCGGTGGCCGGCCTGCTCCCCGAGCGGGGCGGCACCGGGTGCCTGACCGGACCGGCTCGCGGCGGTGCGGTGTTCACCGCACGGCTGCCGAGGAAGGTGTACCCCGGCGAGCGGGGGGCGTCGTGATCGACGTACTCGTCGTGGACGACGACTTCCACGTCGCCGGCATCAACGCCCGGTACGTCTCCCGGGTGCCCGGCTTCCGCGTGGCGGGGCGGGCGCACGACGCCGCCGCCGCCTTCGCGACCGTGCAGGCCGGCGGTGTCGACCTGGTCCTCCTCGACCACTACCTGCCGGACGAGAGCGGCCTGTCGCTCACCCGGCGGCTGCGCCGCGAGGGACCGGCCGTCGACGTCATCATGGTCACCGCCGACAACCGGCCCGCCTCGGTCCAGGAGGCGCTGCGGGCCGGGGTGCTGCAGTACATCGTCAAACCCTTCACCTTCGAGGGGCTGCGCGGCAAGCTGGAGGCCTATGCGCAGCTGCGCGGGGCCCTCGACGACACCGAACT
Source organism: Streptomyces sp. NPDC006193 (assembly GCF_040613915.1). Lineage (NCBI taxonomy): Bacteria > Bacillati > Actinomycetota > Actinomycetes > Kitasatosporales > Streptomycetaceae > Streptomyces > Streptomyces sp. NPDC006193. Next base: position 356,094 of record NZ_JBEXTB010000003.1, on the reverse strand, counting down.
GGACCAGGACAAGATCGACCGGGTCCTGGGCACCCTGCGCGCCTCCGCCGCCGTCAACCCCATGCCCAAGGGGTACACGCAGCGGACCGCGGAGCTGATCCGGCAGATCGTCACGCGGGCCGGCGGGCCGGTGTCCGCGCACGAGGTGTCGGAACAGGCCAGGGTCAGCCGGTCCACCGCCCAGCGGTACCTCAAGTACCTGGAGGAACAGGGCCGGTTGCGGCTCACCCTGAAGTACGGGGACAGCGGCCGCCCCGAGCACCACTACTCCGCCGCCTGAGGGTGCCGCCCGCCCGCCGAACTGGCGGGCGGCACCAGGGGCCCGGTCCGACGGTCACACCGTCGGACCGCCCGCGTCGCGCACCCGGAGCTGGAACTCCAGGCGGGCGACGGCCTTTCGGGCGGCCTCCACCGCGGCCTCGGCGCTGTCGCCGAGGGCGCGGGCGTACGCCACCCGGGAGTCGGAGGAGGACAGCCCACCGGCCCGGCCGCCCTCGCGGGCGGTCACCTCCACAGCGGTCACGCCGGGCACGGCACGGGCCTCCTCCAGCCCGGTGACCCCGCCCAGCACACCGCGGGCGGCGAGGACCGCGAACCAGATCGCGGAGCTGCGCCTGCCGTCCGCCGCGGCCAGCGCCGCCCGGACACCCGGCAGCACCCGCTCCCCGAGCGTCTGCCGCAGCGCGCACTCGTCCAGGTCGACGCCGGTGGCGTCCAGGGTCAGCGCCGGGATCTCGTCACCGCCCATCCGCACGTGGGTCTCGATCACCCGCGGACCCGCCGCGCCGAGCACCACCTCGGTGTGGGTCACGCCGAACGTCACCCCGAGCGCGTCCAGGACGCCCGCGACACAGGAGGCGATCTGCGCACCCTGCTCCTCGGGCAGGCCGGCCGGCGAGACGTGCCCCAGCTCCACGAACGTCTCCGGGTCCGAGTACTTGCGGGTGATCGCGACCACCTGGTGCTCGCCCCGCTCGGAGACCGCCTCCACGCTGAACTGGGGGCCTTCGATGAACTCCTCGACCAGCACCCCCGGATTGACCAGCCCCGGATAGCTGCCGCCGGCCCGTTCGAACGCACCCGCCAGATCGCTGCCGGGGCTCACCCTGGCGACGCCCGCGCTGCCCGCGCCGGAGACCGGCTTGACCACGCAGGTCCCGTGCACGCCGACGAACTCCCGCAGCGCCTCCACGTCGGCGACCCGGGCGTGGGCGGTGGTGTCGACGCCCGCCTCCGCCAGCCGGACGCGCATGGCCTCCTTGTCGTGCACCAGCGCCACCGTCCGGACGCTGTGGCACTCCAGGCCGAGGGCCTCGCCGATCGCCGCGTAGCGGTCCTGGTCCCGCTCGCCGAAGGTGGCGATCCGGGTGAACGGGTGCAGGGCGTGCGCGGCCCGGGCCAGCGCGATCCACTCCGCGTCCGGGGCGTCCCCGCGCACCCCGATCACCCGCGCGTTGCCGCCCGGGTCGCGGACCTTGCCGAGGTAGTCGAGCTGGACCATCACCGAGGTCCGGACGCCGGGCCGGGCGGCGCGCAGCCGGGCCGGGAAGTCGCGGCCCGTCCCCACGACGAGTACGTGCTCAGACATGACAGCTCTCTTCCCCCGGGACGTCAGGACGCGTCCGGCTCGGTCCGCACCCAGCCGGCGGCCGCGTACCACCAGCGCGCCAGCTCCTCCATGTCCTTGCGGACCTCCTCCGCCGTCCTCGCCGCCACCAGGGCGACGGCGGCCGACTGCGTGAGGTGCTCCACGCCGCGGCCCACGGCGCCCGGCGCCATCCGGAGCGTCAGCTCCGCCGTCGGGACGGGGCAGGGCCCGGCGGGCGGCACGAACGCGCCGTACCCCGGCGGGAAGAGGGTCCAGCCGGCGAGTTCCGCCGGGGCGGGCGGCTGCGCGGTGAGGGTGAGCGCGCTGCCGCACTGGGCGCGCAGGCCCTCCTTGGCGAGCTGGACGCCGAAGACGCGCTCGTAGGCCTCGGCGATCAGCGCGCCCCCGGCCCGGCTGGCGATCTCGCACAGCACCGGCTCGCCGTCGTCGCCGATCCACGCCTCCAGGTGGAAGGCGAGGGGGGTCGGCGAGGCCGGCAGGGCGGCGATCACGTCCCCGGTCAGCTGCGTCAGCGGCGCGCGGCGCGGGTCGTCCGGGGCGAGCATCACGCTGCTCATGTGCGAGTCCTCCCACAGCCGCTGCGCGATCCCGCCGCCGCCGTACTGCCCCGGCCAGGCGTGCACCACGCGCCCGTCCCGCATGATGCCGTCCACATGGAAGAAGTCCCCGTGCACGAAGCTCTCCGCCATCCACTGCCCGGGCAGGTAGGGCACCTCGGCCTCGCGCTGCCGGGCCAGGAAGGCGGTGACGTCCTCGGGGCCGCGCAGCACGGCGACCCCCTCGGAGCCCGCGCCGAAGCGCGGCTTGACCACCGCCGGGTAGCCCACGGCGTCCAGGAAGCCCAGCAGGTCCGCCACGCTGTCGACCGCCGTGAACGCGGGCACCCGGACGCCGGCCTCGCGGGCGGTCCGCTTCATGACGACCTTGTCGCGGTAGGCGGTGGCGGAGGCGGGCTGCTGGCCGGGCAGGCCGAGCCGGGCCCGCAGCCGGGCCGCCCTGAGGACGTCGCTCTCGCTGGTGCTGGCGACCAGGTCCACGCCGTGGGCGCGCGCGGCCTCCTCGGCGACCTGCTCGGTGGCCCAGGAGTGGTAGTCGGGCACCAGCCGGTGCATCGGGAAGTGCTCGGCGAGGACGTCCTCGGCGCCCTCGACGGCCTTCGGCGTGGTGAGCAGGACGACGCTGCCGGCGGTGTCGTCCAGCCACTCGTGCAGCGGGCGGCCGGTGAGCGGCTGACGGGAGAACAGCAGGACTTTCGGCATGGTTCTCAGATCCTTGACACGGTGGTGGAGGTGACCGGCCGCAGGCGCCCGTGGAGATGGACGAGGCTCTCCCCGGGCTCCCCTTCCCGCACGTGCTCGACCGCGGCCACCACCAGGTGGTGGTCGCCGACCCGGACCCGGTCCTGCCGGGCGCACACGAGCCAGCCCAGGCAGCCGTCCAGCAGCGGCACCCCGTGCGGGCCGGGGCGCCAGACGGTGGGCGGGGCGAACCGGTCGGCGCCCCGGGTCGCGAACCGCTCGGCCAGCTCCGCCTGGTGGGCGCCCAGCAGCTGCACCCCGAACCACTGCGCGTCCCGGATCAGCTCCCAGGTGCTGGAGGTGTCGGCCAGCGCGAAGGACACCAGGGCCGGGCGGGCGCTGAGCGAGGTGAACGAGGTGATGGTGACGCCGGCCGGTCCGGCCGGGCCCTGCGCGGTGAGCACCGCGACGCCGGAGGGATGCGCGCGCAGCACCGACCGCAGGGCCGTCCCCTCGACGGTCACGAAGCGGCCCCCGTGCCGCCGCGGAACGCCGGCCGGCGCAGACCGAGGTGCTCCCGCAGGGTGGCGCCCTCGTACTCCGTGCGCATCAGCCCGCGCCGCTGCAGCTCGGGCACGAGCAGCTCGACGATCGCGTCCAGGCCGTCGGGGAGGTAGTCGGGCATGATGTTGAAGCCGTCGGCGGCCTCCGCGACGAACCACTCCTCCAGCGCGTCCGCGATGGTCTCGGGCGTGCCCAGCAGGAAGCGGTGGCCGCGTCCGGCGGCCACGGACAGGTACAGCTCCCGGATGGTCAGGCCCTCCCGGCGTGCCTTGTCGTAGAGCAGCTGCTGCTTGCTGGTGGACCCCTCGGTCGGCGGCAGCTCGGGCAGCGGGCCGTCCAGGTCGTGGCCGGAGAGGTCGACCATGCCGAGCTGGTACGACAGCATGCCGAGCCCGACCACCGGGTCGACCAGGTCCTGCAGCGTGGCGTACTTGTCCTCGGCCTCGGCCTTCGTGCGGCCGACGACGATGAAGGCGCCGGGCAGGATCTTCACCTGGTCCGGGTCGCGGCCGTGGTCGGCGACCTGCTTCTTCAGCCCGCGGTAGTAGGTCTGCGCGCCGTCCAGGGTCTGCTGCACGGTGAAGACGACCTCGGCCCAGCGGGCGGCGAAGTCCTGCCCGTCGGGGGAGGAGCCGGCCTGCACGATCACGGGGTGGCCCTGCGGGGGGCGGGCCACGTTGAGGGGGCCGCGGACCCGGAAGTGCTCGCCCTCGTGGCCGAGGATGTGCAGCTTGGCCGGGTCGAAGAAGCGGCCGGAGGCCTTGTCGTAGAGGAAGGCGTCGTCCTCCCAGCTGTCCCACAGGCCGGTGACGACCTCCATGAACTCCCGCGCCCGGCGGTAGCGGTCCGCGTGCGCGGGCTGCTTGTCCAGGTTGAAGTTGCGGGCCTCCGCGTCCGTCGCCGAGGTGACCACGTTCCACCCGGACCGCCCGGCGCTCAGGTGGTCCAGCGAGGCGAACGCCCGGGCCACGTTGAACGGCTCGTTGTAGGTGGTGGAGGCGGTGGCGGTCAGGCCGATGCGGGAGGTGTGCACGGCGAGCGCGGACAGCAGCGTCAGCGGCTCGAAGTGCACCATGCGGCCCTGCCGGCTCAGCTCGTCGGCGTCCCGGTACTTGGTGCGCACCCCCGCCCCGTCGGAGAGGAAGACCATGTCGAACAGGCCGCGCTCGGCGGTCTGCACCAGGCCGCGGTAGTAGTCGAAGTCGAGTCCGCCGTCGGGTCGGGCGTTGGGATGACGCCAGGCGGCTACGTGGTGCCCCGGCGCGGGCAGGAAGGCGCCGAGCTTCATCATGCGGCGTTGCGGGCTCACGTGGATCTCCAAGGTGCAGGGTTCGGACTTCGAGGGGCACCCGCGCGCACGGCCGGCCGCCGGCGGACGGCCGGCCGTGGCATCCGGTCAGCCGAGGCGGCGTACCGGCTCGCCCGCGAGGAACGCCTGGATGTCCTCGACGGCGTGGCTGTAGTACGTCGCGTAGTTGGCCTGCGAGACGTAGCCGAGGTGCGGGGTGGCGAGCAGCCGGGGTGCGGTGCGCACCGGGTGGTCGGCGGGGAGCGGCTCGATGTCGTGGACGTCGATGCCGGCGCCGGCGATCCGGCCCTCGTGCAGCGCGGCCAGCAGGGCGTCCTGGTCGACGATGGCCGCGCGGGAGGTGTTGACCAGGTAGGCGGTGGGCTTGAGGAGGGCGAGCTCCGCGGGGCCGAGCAGGCCGCGCGTGCGGTCGCTGAGCTTGAGGTGGATGGAGACGAAGTCGCTGCCGCGCAGCAGCTCCTCCTTGGAGGGGGCCAGCTCGACGCCGGCCTCGTCGGCGCGCTCCTTGGTGAGGTTCTGGCTCCAGGCGCTCACCTGCATCCCGAAGGCCAGGCCCACCCGGGCGACCCTGCTGCCGATCTTGCCCAGGCCCAGCAGGCCCAGACGGCGGCCGTGCAGGTCGGCGCCGACGGTGGACTGCCAGGGTCCGCCGGTGCGCAGCGCGGTGCTCTCGGTGACGAGGTCGCGGGCCAGGCCCAGCAGCAGGGCCCAGGTCAGCTCCACCGGCGGGGCGGAGGAGCTGGCGGTGCCGCACACCGTGACCCCGTTGCGCTCGGCGGCCGCGTAGTCGATGACCGAGTTGCGCATGCCGGAGGCGATGAGCAGCTTCAGCCGGGGCAGGCGGTCCAGCAGCGTGCCCGGGAACGGCACCCGCTCGCGCAGGGTGACCACGATGTCGAAGTCGGCGAGTCGGGCGGCGAGTTCGTCCTCGTCCGCGATGTGGTCGCGGAAGACGACGATCTCGACGCGGTCCTCGACCGGGCTCCAGTCGGCCGACTCGAGGGCGGCGTTCTGGAAGTCGTCGAGGACGGCACAGCGCAGTCGCATGTCAGTTGTCTCCGTAGTCGGTGCTGGTGGTGAGGGCGCCGAGGCCGGCTGCCGTCGGCAGGGCGATCTCACCACGGTCGACGGTCATCCCGGTGAACGGGTCGGCCACCAGGCCGAGATGGCCGTCCAGGTCCAGTTCGTCGGCCAGCGGGGCGAGTTGGGCCATGGCCGTCACCCCGAGCGCGCTCTCCAGCTTGCAGCCGAGCATCACCCGCAGCCCGGCGCGCCGGGCGAGCACCACGGTCTCGCGGGCCGCGAGCAGCCCGCCGCACTTGACCAGCTTGACGTTGACCCCGCTCACCCGGCCGCGCAGCCGCGGCACGTCCTCGGGGCCGGTGCAGTCCTCGTCGGCGTACACCGGCACCGGCGAGCGCTCGTGCACGTACCGCAGCGCGTCCGGGTCACCGGGGGCGACCGGCTGTTCGAGGATCTCGACACCGTGGCGGTGCAGGGTGCGGGCCACCCGCACCGCCTGCTCGGGGCTCCAGGAGCCGTTCCCGTCGACGCGGATGCGGCCCTGGTACACCGAGGCCAGCACCCCGGCGCGGCTGCCGTCGTCCTCCGGGGTGAGCTTCAGCTTCAGCACCGGCCACGCGGCCAGGGCCCGCCCGCGGGCGCGGAGCTCGTCGTCCGGGCAGGCGCCGATGGACAGGGCCGTAGGGGCCAGGGGCAGCCCGGCCAGGCCCCACAGCCGGTGCAGCGGCTGCCCGCAGGCCTTGCCGAGCAGGTCGTGCAGCGCCATGTCCACGGCGGACCGGGCCGCGGCGCCGATCCCGGCCCCGGCCAGCCGGCCCAGGACGCGCCGCAGCTCGAACGGCGATCCGGCGTCCGCCAGCAGCGGGGCGCACGCGTCCACGTCGGCCGGGTCGGCTCCGCGCGCGGTGCCGTACCCGCGCAGGCCCTGCCAGGTCAGCTCGACGACGCTCTGCCGCACCTCGGTGGTGACGCCCGTGTTGCTGACGAACGGCTCCTTCAGGGCGATGGCCAGGGTGCGGTGGACGAATCTCATCCCAGCGCCTCCTCGAAGGCCGCGACGACGGCGCTGGCCTGCCGGAAGGTCAGCTCCCGGAAGCCGTCCGGCTCCACCGGCACGGCCGGTTCGCGCAGCGCGCCGTCCGCGGGCACGCCGCTGCCGGACCGGAACCGGCCGCGCAGATAGCCGGAGAGCCCCTCCCGGTGGTCGCCGAGCCAGCCGAGCGCGGTGGCGTGGGCGGCGTCCGGGCCGGCGGCGCGTACCTTCCCGAACAGGTCCGCGAGCAGGGCGGCGTCGGCCGGGGAGGTGCTGGGCGGGCAGAGCATGAAGACCTGGGCGGGCAGCAGCACGAAGGCCACCGGCCGGGCCTGCTCGAAGCGGCGCACCAGCGGTGTGGTGATCGCCCGCAGCGAGCGGACCGTGGACCGGCGCGTGAGATAGCCGCCGCGCCGGGGCGGGCAGCCCGCCATGGCCCGCGCCCCCCAGTGCACATGGGTGATGAAGGGGCTCTCGGCGGCGCCGGCCGGGCGGTCGCGGCGGTCCGGGTGGTGGGTGTCCAGCAGGCCGAACAGGACGTTGGTCAGCTGGAGCGACATCACCGGCAGCACCGGCGGCAGCCCGGCGAGCTGCTCGAAGAACGCCGCCGGCTCCACCAGCGCCCGCACCAGCACCATCGCGGCCTCGGCGAGCGCACGGGCGGAGGGGTAGCGGTAGCCGTCCAGGAGGTATCCCGCGCCGTCCGCCGTCAGGTCGCAGCGGGCGACGTCGCCGTCCAGCCGCACCGCCTGGCTGATCAGCTCCGGCAGCCGGGTGCCCTGCTTGGCCGTGGCGTCGGCCTGCTCGATGAGCAGCGTGAGCATGTCGGTGACCAGCGGGCCGTTCTCGACCAGGACGGCGGCCCACTGCCGGAACCGGTAGCCGGGGATCTTCAGCATCCGCCGCCAGTGCAGGTCGACCAGCGGCACCAGCCCGCCGTCCACCTCCGCCTGGGTCAGCGGGCAGAACAGCGGACGGCTGCGGTCGCGCCGTACGAAGGCCCGCCCGTCCCACGTGTACAGGTCCAGGACGTCCCGCTTGCCCTGCTCGATCAGCGAGCCGGGCTGGTAGGCCTCGTCGCCGCCCTCCGTGGCGGCCTCGGTGCGGGTGAACCCGTAGATCAGCGGATAGCCGTGCCCGCCGCCGCAGATCGCGGTGTTGAAGTCCATCGGGCCCGACCGCCCGAGCGCGATGTCCTCCCAGTTGCCGAGGTGCCCGGTGCGCGGCGGCAGCAGCTCGGGATCGCGCCGCAGCAGCTGAAGCAGCGTGCCGATCGGCACGTCCTGGGTGCCCAGGTGGACCGGGCTGAACGTCTTCTCACCGGCGGCCAGCGCGTCGGCCCCGGCGGCCGCGCGCAGACCGAGCTCGTCGAGGAGGCGCCCGCTCACCGCTCCTCCTCCGCCCTCATCCGCCGCACCAGGTACGGCAGGGCGCCGCCCGCCTCCAGCACGTCCCACTCGCCCGCCGCGTGCACGTCGGCGCGCACGGTGAAGCGGACGCCGCCGGCGGTGACCTCCGCCGTGCCGGTCCGCCGCACCCCGTCCAGCGCCAGGTGGAACTCCTCGTGCCCGGTCAGCCCGAGGTCCGCCCAGCCGCGGCCCTCGGGCAGCAGCAGCGGCAGGATGCCCATCGCGCACAGGTTGGCGCGGTGGATGCGCTCGAAGCTCTCGGCCAGCACCGCCCGCACGCCCAGCAGCCAGGGGCCCTTGGCCGCCCAGTCGCGGGAGGAGCCCATGCCGTAGGAGCGGCCCGCGAGCACGATCAGCTCGGTGCCCTCGGCGGCGTACCGGCGTGCCGCCTCGTACACCGGCAGCCGCTCGCCGCTCGGCAGGTGCAGCGTGGTGCCGCCGCTGTCGCCGTCGCCGGTCAGGCGGTTGCGCAGCCGCGGGTTGCTGAAGGCGCCGCGGGCCATCACCTCGTGGTTGCCGCGCCGCGATCCGTAGCTGTTGAAGTCCTGCCGCCGCACCCCGTGCGCGGTCAGATACCGGCCGGCGGGCGAGTCGGGCGGGATCGCCCCGACGGGGGAGATGTGGTCGGTGCTGACGTCGTCGCCGAGGGCGAGCAGCGCGCGGGCGCCGGTCAGCGGACCGGAGCGGGCCGCGGCGTCGGCGTAGGCGGGGGGCCGGATGTAGGTGGACCGGGCGTCCCAGGCGAAGACCTCTCCGCGCGGCGCGGGCACGGCGTCCCAGCCGGTGCGCGCCGCCGCGTCGTCGGCGAAGAGATCGGGGGTGACGAACTCCTCTTCCAGCAGCCGCAGTTCCTCGTCGTCCGGCCACAGCTCGCGCAGGAACACCGGCCTGCCGTCGGCGCCGGTGCCCAGCGGTTCGCGCTCCAGGTCGGCGCGGACGTGCCCGACCAGCGCCAGGGCGACGACGAGCGCGGGGGAGGCCAGGTATCCGGCGCGGACCTGGGCGTGCACCCGGGCCTCGAAGTTGCGGTTGCCGCTGAGCACCGCCGCCACGGTCAGGCCCGCGCGGTCCACGGCCGCGCCGACGCCCTCGTTCAGCGGGCCGCTGCCGCCGTTGCAGGTCATGCAGCCGTACCCGGTGACGTGGAAGCCGAGCCGCTCCAGGTCGGCGAGGAGGCCGGCCGCGCGCAGATAGCGGGTGACGGCGCGGGAGCCGGGGGCCAGGCTGGTCCGGACGTGCCCGGGGACCGTCAGGCCCCGCTCGGCGGCCCGCCGGGCCAGCAGTCCGGCCGCCAGCATCGCCTTGGGGTTGGAGGTGCTGGTGCAGGAGGTGATGGACGCGATGACGAGGTCGCCGTCGCGGATCCCGGCCTCGCAGCGGGGCGCGCCCGGCCGCAGCGCGGCGAAGGAGCCGGGCAGTTCGGCGAGCGAGATCCGCTGGTCGGGGCGGCTCGGGCCGGCCAGGTTCGGCCCGACCTCACCGAGGTCGAACTCGATCACCCGCCCGAACCGGGGCTCTTCCCCCTCGCGCAGCAGCCGCTGGCGCCGGCAGTACGCGGCCACCAGCGCCGTGTGCTCCTCGGGCCGGCCGGTGCGCCGCAAATAGTCGAGGGTCTCGGCGTCCACCGGGAAGAACGCGGACATGGCACCGTACTCGGGCGCCATGTTGGCGATCGTGCAGCGGTCCGGCGCCGACAGGGCGGCGACCGACGGGCCGGTGAACTCCAGCATCAGCCCGCGCACGTTCTCCCGGCGCAGCCGCTCGGTGAGCGCGAGGACGACGTCGGTCGGCGAGGTGCCCGGGCGCAGCGCGCCGGTCAGGCGCACCCCCACCACGGCCGGCACCCGCATCGCCTGCGCGAGCCCCAGCATCAGGGCCTCCGCCTCCAGGCCGCCGACGCCCCAGCCGAGGACGCCCAGGCCGTTGACCATCGTGGTGTGGCTGTCGGTGCCGATCACGGTGTCCGGGAGGAGCACGTCACCGTCGGCGCGCGCCACCACGGTCGCCAGCCGCTCCAGGTTGACCTGGTGCACGATGCCGCTGCCCGGCGGGACGACCCGCAGCCCGTCGAAGGCGCCCTCCGCCCACTTCAGGAACGCGTACCGCTCCCGGTTGCGTTCCAGCTCCAGCGCCTCGTTGCGGGCCAGCGCGTCCGGCCGCCCCGCGAAGTCGGTCTGCACGGAGTGGTCGACGACCACGTCGACCGGCAGCGCCGGGTTGACCCGGGCCGGCTGGGCGACGCGGTCGCGCAGCGCGGCGAGGTCCACCAGGAGGGGGATGCCGGTGTAGTCCTGCACCAGAATGCGCGCGGGCCGGAACGGCATCTCCACTCCGGGCTCCTCACCCGCCGCCAGCCGCTTGCCGAGAGCGGCCGCCGCGGCGGTGTCCCCCGACCGCAGCAGCGACTCCAGGAGCACCCGCCCGGTGTACGGGACGGCCCCGAGGTCGAAGCCGCCCGTCGCGGCGAACTCCGGCAGACCGTGCACCCGGGCGTCCTGCCCGGCGAGCCGGGTCCTGATCGGCGCGTTCACCGGCCCACCGCCTTCCGGTCCGCCGGGAACCGGCGGCCGCGCGGGCCCACGTACTCCAGCAGCGGCCGGATGAGCACGTTGTTGGCCTGCTGCTCCAGGGCCTGCGCCACCCAGCCGGCGGTGCGGCCCACGACGAACAGCGGCACCGCGAGGTCGTCGGGCAGACCGAGCAGGCGGTAGGCGAGACCGGCGTAGAGGTCCACGTTGGGCGCGAGGCCGTAGCGGCCGTAGGGGCGCATGGCCTCGGCGACGGCGTCGAGGATGTCGAGGCCGCGGTGGTCGTCCCGCTCCCGGCTCAGCTCGACGACCGTGGCCCGCAGATGGCGCACCCGCGGGTCCTCGGTGCGGTAGACGCGGTGGCCGAAACCCATCACCGGTTCGCCCCGGCCGCGCAGTTCGGCCACGTACTCCCGGGCGCGCTCGGGCGAGCCGACCTGGTCCACGAGCCGGACCACGCGTTCGGCGGCGCCGCCGTGCACCGAGCCGGCGAAGGTGGCGACGGCCGCGGTGACGGCGGCCGTCATCCCGGCGCGGGAGCCGATGGCCACGCGGGCGGCGAACGCGGAGGCGTTGGAGCTGTGGTCGGCGTGGACGATGAACCCCTTGTTGATGAACCGCACCGCGGCCGGGGTGGGCCGCTCGCCGAGCAGCGCGGTGAGGAAGGCCTCCGCGTAGGAGGTCTCGTCCGCCGGTATCGACGGCTCCCGCCCGTTGCGGAAGGCGTGGTGGGCGGCGACGATCATCGGTATCCGGGCGATCAGGGCGATGCCGGTCTCCCGTGCCTCCTCGTACGACTCGTCGGCGCCCGCCTCGCGGCGCGGGCCGAACGCGCCCAGCGCCGAGACGCAGGTGCGCAGCGCCTCCATGGGGTGGGCGTGGGCCAGCGAGCGGGCCAGGTCGAGCACCGGCCGGGGCAGCGCGCGGGCGGCGCGCAGTTCCTTCGCGAACGCGGTGAGGGCGTCGGCGTCGGGCAGCTCGCCGTGCACCAGGAGGTGGGCCACCTCCTCGAAGGAGGCCCGCTCGGCCAGGTCGTGGATGCTGTAGCCGCGGTACTCCAGGACGCCCTCGGCGCCGTCGATCCGGGTGATGGTGGTCCGGTCGAAGCTGACGCCGTCCAGCCCCCGGTGCACGGTGGGCCGCTCCGCGGGCGCCGGCGCCCCGTCGGGGGCGCTGCCCTCGGCGAACGCGCGGATCGCCGGCACCGAGCGCAGGGCGAGGGTGAGCTCGTCGTCGATCGTCACCCCGTACGCCGTTTCGAGCGCCGCCATCAGCGAGACGTGGCCGAGCGAGTCCCACTCCCGGATCGACTGGTATTCGAGGGCGCTGGTGACGCGGTCCTCGGTGATGCCCAGGGTGTGGGCGATGAGGGCGTCGACGCTGCTCATGGTTCCCCTCCTGCGGTTGGGTCGTGTGCGGGTGTCGTGGCGGGGTCCGGTGGGCTCAGCGGCCGCCGGCCGCGCGCTCCCCGAGCCGGTCGCGCAGCGCCGCGCGGTCCACCTTGCCGTTGGCGTTGAGCGGCATCTCCTCGACGACCCGCACGGACTTCGGCACCATGTAGGCGGGCAGTCCGGCCGCGCAGGCGTCCGCCAGGGCGTCGGGGTCGTCGGCGCCGCCGCAGACCACGGCGGTGATCGTCTGGTCGTCCGGCCACAGCAGGCAGACGGCCTCCAGGGCCCCGGCGCGGCGCAGCACGGCCTCGATCTCGCCGAGTTCGACGCGGTGCCCGCCGACCTTGACCTGCTGGTCGTTGCGGCCGAGGCAGACGTACTGCCCGTCCAGGCGCCGCACCAGGTCGCCGGTGCGGTAGTAGGTGCGGCCGTCGCGCCTGAAGTACCGCTGGGCCGTCAGTTCCGGCGCCCGCCAGTAGCCGGGCGTGGTCTGCGGGCCGGCCACGCACAGCTCACCGGCCTCGCCGTCGGCGACCTCGGCCAGCTGCTCGTCCACGACCAGGGTGTGCAGCCCCGGGTAGGGCCGCCCGATGGGCACGTTGTCGTGGACGCACGCGGCGGGACCGGTCACCGGGTCCCAGCGGTGCACGGTGCAGGCGATGGTCAGTTCGGTCGGCCCGTACAGGTTCTCCACCGTGGAGTACGGCGCGGCCGCCTGCCACGCCTCGGCGGTGGCCCGGGGCAGCGCCTCCCCGCAGAACAGGCTCCAGCGCAGCGTCGGCATGGCGCCGGGCCGCAGCACCCCGCGCCGGCGCAGCACGGCGGCGACCGACGGCACGGAGAACCAGACGGTGATGCCGTTGCGCTCCAGGTACCGGAAGGGCGCGAGCAGCTCGATGGGGTCCATCGCGCACACCGCGGCCCCGTTCTCCCAGGCCATGAACAGGTCGAAGACCGACAGGTCGAAGGTCTGGTCGAAGGTCTGGGTGAGCCGGTCCTCGGGGGTGAGCCGGTACCGCTCCTGGTTGACGTCGAGGAAGGCGCGCACATTGGCGTGGGTGACCGGCACCCCCTTGGGCGTCCCCGTGCTGCCCGAGGTGAACAGCAGGTACGCGTGGTCGTCGGGTGCGGGCGCGGGCAGCTCCCGCAGCGGCGGGAACGCCGCGAGGTCGGCCGCGTCCAGCACCCGGTGCCCGGCCGGTCCCGCCAGGTGCGGCACGTCGGCCCGCCGGGCGTCCGGCAGCAGGATCACCGGCGGCCGCGGCGACCGCGCCAGCACCTCGCCGAGCTGGGGCGCGGAGGCGGCGTCCACGAGGACGGCGTCGACGTCGGCGCGCTCCAGCATGGTCCGGGTCCGCGCCGGCGGGAACTTGCGGTTCAGCGGCACGAAGGCGGCGCCCGCGAACAGCGCGGCCGGCGGCCCCAGGTAGGAGACCTCGCTGCGGTGGGCGAACACGCCGACCCGTGCGGGGCGCCGGCCCACCGCCTCGACGAGGGCGGCGGCCCAGCGGCGCGCGGTGAGCGCCGTCTCCTCGTAGGTGTACGCGCGGCGTCCGATGGTCAGGGCGACGCGGCCGGGCTGGGTGCTCGCGTGGTGGAGCAGGCCGGCGCCCAGGCGTCGGTCGAGTGCTGTGGTCATGTCGGTCCGAACTGACGGTGACGGGAAGCCGGACCGACGCTAGCGACGGTCCCCACCGTCCGCGCCGTTGCGCGCGCACTGCTTCTTAAACGAGCAAATCTCCTTCTGCGCGCGGGCTTTGCGGTGCGTCCCCGGCGGCAACGCGCGCAACGAGCTAAACGGTCTTTTCGCGGTTAAGTCCGTTTGTGCGCGCAAGCCTCGGCCCTGCCGGCGGTGACTTAGCCTCGCCGGGACGAGACAGCGAGGAGTGCCCCCGAGATGAGATCCCTCCTGCCGCCCCCCGGACCCGCGCGTCTCCTCGCGGTCATCACGATGGTGATGACACTGGGCCAGGGGCTGTGGATGGCGCTCAGCGCGATCTACGCGGTCACCGTGCTGCACCTGACGACGGCGCAGCTCGGCATCAGCGTGAGCGTCGCCGCCGCGATCGTGCTGCTGTGCAGCATCCCCCTCGGGCACCTGGCCGACCGGGCGGGCCCGCGCACCGTCCAGATGTGGTCGTTCCTGATCCTGACCGTGCTGACCGGCGCGCTGCTGTTCGCCACCGACTTCTGGCCGTACCTGGTCATCGTCTCCCTCCAGGGCATCGCCTACCGGTCCGGCCGCAGCGCCCGGAAGGCGATGATCGCGGGTCTGGTGCCCGCGGCCGACCGGGTCACCGTACTCGCCCAGATCCGCGCGGCCTCCAACGCGAGCGTCTCGGTCGGCGCGTGCCTGGCCGGCCTGGTCCTCGCCGTGGGCTCCCGCGCCGCCTACCAGGGGGCGGTGGGCTTCATCGCCGTCACCTTCCTCGTCACCGGCCTGCTCACCGTGAAGGAGCCGGCCGTGCCGCCGGTCCCCGCCTCGGCGGGCCCCGCCCTCGCGGTCCTGCGGGACGTGCCGTTCCTCAGCTTCGCCGCGCTGGACGGGCTGCTGACCACGCACGCCATCCTGCTCGACGTGGTGCTGCCGCTGTGGGTGCTGCGGCACACGGGGGCGCCCCGCTGGATGAGCGCGGCGCTCCTGCTGGTCAACACGGTCCTGGTGGTGGCCGTCCAGACCTGGGCGGCCAGAGGCGCGGACACGCCGCGGGCCGCGGCCCGGGCCAGCTTCCAGGGCGCGGGGTGCGTGGCCGCGGCCTGCCTGGTGTTCGCGCTGAGCGACGGGGCGGCCCTGGCGCCGGCCTGCCTGCTCCTCGTGGTGGGCGCCGTCGCGCACGCGCTGGGCGAGGTGCGGCAGGCGGCGGGCAGCTGGGGCATCGCCTTCGACCTGGCCCCCGACCACGCCCAGGGCCAGTACCAGGCCACGCACGCGATGGGCGCCGACATCGGGAAGATGATCGCGCCGGCGGTCTTCACCTGGCTGGTGCTCGACCACGGGGCGCTCGGCTGGGTGGTGCTGGGCGCGGCGTTCGCCGTCCTGGGCGCGGCCATGCCGCCCGTCGTCTCCCGCGGGCTGCGCACGCGTGACGCGGCCGGCGACACGGCCGGCGAGGTGACCACGGCCGGCTGAGCGGCCCGCCCCGCCCGCGGGCGGGGCCCCCGGCCGCAGTCCCGTCCCGGACTCCGGTTCCCGAGCAGCACCAGAAGGTGGGCAGGTTCGTGATGACCATGTGGAACGTCGCACCGCGCAGCGTCAACCTCCAGGGTGTGTGCCGGGTGGGCCGCACGCACGGCTGGGCCGTCGGCGACGGCGGCATGATCGTCGCCACCCGGGACGGCGGCGCGCGGTGGGAGCCGCAGGGGGACACCGACAAGGACCTGCGGGCGGTGTGCTTCACCGACGCCCTGCGCGGCTGGGTGGCCGGGCGGGACGGCACGATCCTGCGCACCGAGGACGGCGGCGGGCGCTGGCGGCGGCTGGATTCGGGCACCGTGCGCAACCTGTACGGCATCGCGTTCGCCCCCTCGGGACGGACCGGCTGGGCCGTCGGCGACGGCGGCACGGTCCTCGTCACCCGGGACGGCGGCGCCCGCTGGGAGCCGCAGCGGACCCCCGCCGAGGCGCACTTCACGCGCTGCTTCGCCCTCGACGACCGGACGGCCTGGACCGTCGGCAGGAAGGGCCGGATCCTCGCCACCACCGACGGCGGCGGCACCTGGACGCTCCAGGACAGCGGCACGCGGGCCGATCTGCGGGGCGTCTTCGCGGTCACGCCCGAGGTGTGCTGGGCCGTGGGACGCGGCGGCACCGTGCTGTGGAGCACGGACGGCGGCGCCTCCTGGAACCGCGCCGACAGCGGCACCGAGCTGGACGTCTACGGCCTGTGGGCGGCGCCGGACGGCCGCACGGTCCGGGTGTCGGGCGACGACGGCATGATCCTCGCCTCGGCGGACGGCGGCCGCACCTTCGCGCCGCGGACCAGCGGCACCGGCAAGGACGTCGTGACGCTCGCCTTCACCCCGGACGCGCTGCACGGCTGGGCCGCGGGCGACGACGGCCTGCTGCTGGCCACCGAGGACGGCGGAGTGACCTGGCGCCCGCAGCTGTCAGGCATGCACAAGGACCTGGTGAGCGTGCACGGCGCGGGCCGGGTCCGCTGGGTGACGGGACAGGACGGCGCCGTCGCCGTGACCCGTGACGGGGGCCGGTCCTGGCAGGGCGGCGACACCGGCGCCGCATGCCTGCTGTGGGGCGTGCACGGCCTGGCCGACGGGCTGCACGCCTGGGCGGTGGGCGTGGACGGCGCCCTGTACGCCACGGCCGACGGCGGCGCCACCTGGCAGCCGCGGGACGTCCCGGCCACCGGGCACCTGCACGCCGTCCACCTCTCCGGGCGGACCGGCTGGGCCGTCGGCACGGCCGGCACCGTGCTCGCCACGGCCGACGGCGGCACCACCTGGCAGCCGCGGCACACCCCGGTCACGGACCACCTCCACGCCGTGCACGGCCCGGCCGACGGGCTGCACGCCTGGGCGGTCGGCGAGCGCGGCACCGTGCTCGCCACGGCCGACGGGGGCCTCACCTGGCAGCGGCAGACCACGCCCCTGACGGCCACCCTGACCGCCGTGCACGCCGTGGACGCCGGCACGGTGTGGGCCGCCGGCCGCACGGGCGCCCTCCTGGTCACCCACGACGGCGGCGCCACCTGGTCGCGCCGCGACAGCGGCACGGACACCGCGCTGTGGGGCGTCGCGTTCACGGCGTCGGGCGGACACGGCTGGGCCGTCGGCGACTCGGGCGCCGTCCGCGCGACCTCCGACTCCGGCGCCACCTGGCACGCCCAGGACACCGCCGTCCGCAACAACCTCAAGGCCGTGTGGGCCGCACCCGACGGCACGTCGGTCACCGCCGTCGGCGACGGCGGGCTGGTCCTCGGCACGGAGGACGCCGGGCGGACCTGGCGGACGCACGTCTCCGGCACCGGGAAGAACCTCTACGGCGTGCACGTCTTCCCCGACGGCGGCGGCTGGATCGTCGGCGACGGCGGTACGGTCCTGTCCTCGCACGCCGGCGGACGGTGGACCCCGCGGCCCCCCGGCGTCGCCGCCAACCTGTACGGCATCTCGGCGCCGGACCCCGGCCGGGCGTGGGCGGCGGGCCGCGGCGGCACCGTCCTGGCCACGCACGACGCGGGCGCCACCTGGCGGATCCAGCCGACCGGCACCCTCAGGGACCTGCTGTCGGTGCACATGCGCCCGGACGGGCGCACCGGCTGGGCCGTCGGCGACCAGGGCACCGTCCTCGCCACCGAAGACGGCGGACGGACCTGGCGGGCCCGGGCCGGAGCCGGCGGCGAAGCCGCCCTGTGGGCCGTGCAGTTCGCCGACGACCGCACCGGCTGGGCGGTGGGCGCGGGCGGCACGGTGCTGGCCACCGACGACGCGGGCCGCACCTGGCGGCCGCAGGACAGCGGCACCTCGGACGACCTGGTCGGCCTGTGCGTCCTCGACTCCCGCACCTGCTGGGCCGTGGGCGACGACGGCACCGTCCTCGGCACCCACGACGCGGGCCGCACCTGGCGCCGCCGTGCCGCCGGCACCGCCCAGAGCCTCAACGGCGTGCACTTCTCCCCCGGCGGACGGGTGGGCTGGGCCGTGGGCCGCAGCGACACCGTGCTGGTCTCGCGGGACGGCGGGGAGTCCTGGCGGACCGGTGCCACCGGCTCGGGCATGTCCCTGTGGGCCGTGCACGCCGTCTCCCCGCTGCGCGCCTGGGTCGTGGGCGACGAGGGAGCAGTACTGTCGACGCCGGACGGCGGGGCCACCTGGGAGCAGCACTTCTACAGCCCGGAGAAGGACGCGACCGCGTTCGGGACCACGACGAACCGACCCGCGGACGGAACAGACCCGCGGACGAACCGACCCGCGGACGAACCCACCCACGGATGAACAGACCCACGGATGAACAGACCCACGGATGAACAGACCCACGGATGAACAGGGGAGACATGGCAGACGCCACTGAGACCGCCGCCGGATTCGCGGACATCCCGACCACCACCCTCGCCGACGTCCTGGGCCGCGGACAGGTCATGGACTTCGGCATCCGCCCGTTGTGGCAGCCGGTCCCCCGCATCGCCGGACCCGCGTTCACCGTGCGGTGCCCTCCCGGCGACAACCTCATGCTGCACGCCGCCATCCACCGGGCCGCACCGGGTTCGGTCGTCGTCGTCGAGTCCGGCGACCTCGATTACGCGCTGGCCGGCGGGAACGTGTGCGCCGTCGCCCGGCGCCGGGGCGTCGCGGCCTTCGTCGCGGACGGCCTGATCCGCGACCTCGCCGAGGTCAGGGACATGGCCTTCCCGGTCTTCGCCCGGGGGGTGATCCCCATTCCCGGCGGCAAGAAGGCCGTCGAGCCGCTCAACGCCGAGGTGCGCTGCGGCGGGGTGCGGGTGAACGCCGGCGACATCGTGGTGGCCGACGAGGAGGGCGTCGTGGCCGTCCCCGCGGCCCGCCGGGAGGAGGTGCTGACCGCCGCCCGCGCCAAGCTGGCCAAGGAGGCCGGGGAGAGCCTCGACGCGTGGGAGGAGGCCCACCGCACCCGGATCGAGAAGATCCTGCGGGAGGGGGGCTTCGAGGACTGACGCGCCGGGCGGCGCCCCGGCAGCCCCACCTGACCCGGCGTCACCGCACGCCCGTCGCACGCCGGGTCAGGGGGCGGGACCGCCCCGGAGGCGCGTCCGCCGCCGTCCGGACCAGGAGCCCGGCGCCGGGTGCGCCGGTGCGACCCGGCATGGGACGCCGCGCGAGGTGTGAGCGCATCCCCACGGGGGAGAAAACGCCTGGGTGCAGCCCTCCCCGGCGCAAAGTCATCACATCGAGTGATTCTCTGGCCTTTGCTTGCACGGCACAACCCACGGTTGCCAGGCTGTTGCTGTCTGTACAACCTGATGGGAGCGGCCAGTGACTTTCGGTGAACAGCCGGCGTACCTGCGTGTCGCGGGTGATCTCCGCAAGAAGATCGTCGACGGTTCACTGCCGCCCCACACCCGCCTCCCCTCCCAGGCCCGCATCCGCGAGGAGTACGGCGTCTCCGACACGGTCGCGCTGGAGGCCCGCAAGGTGCTGATGGCCGAGGGGCTGGTCGAGGGCCGCTCCGGCTCGGGGACGTACGTGCGCGAGCGGCCCGTGCCCCGGCGGGTGGCCCGCTCCGGATTCCGTCCGGCCGGCGGCGCCACGCCCTTCCGGCAGGAGCAGGCCGACGCCTCGGCGCGCGGCACCTGGGAGTCCAGCAGCGAGCAGACCGAGGCCGGCGCGGCCATCGCCGAGCGGCTCGCGATCAAGACCGGGGACCGCGTCATGCGCACCAAGTACCTGTTCCGGGAAGGCGGCGAGCCGATGATGCTCTCCACCTCCTGGGAGCCGCTCGCCGTCACCGGCCGCACCCCCGTCATGCTCCCCGAGGAGGGACCCCTCGGCGGCATGGGCGTGGTCGAGCGCATGCGGGCCATCGACGTCATCGTGGACAACGTCACCGAGGAGGTCGGCGCCCGCCCCGGACTCGCCGAGGAGCTGCACCTGCTCGGCGGCGTCCCGGGCCATGTCGTCCTCGTCGTCCAGCGCACGTACTTCGCCTCGGGCCGCCCGGTCGAGACCGCCGACGTGGTGATCCCCGCCGACCGCTACCGCGTCGCCTACCACCTGCCCGTGAAGTGACCCCCGCGGCACGGCCGTTCGGCGCGCCGCACGCGCCCCCCGAGTGAGGTAGCGCACACCCCGGCGCGCCGGGCGGCCGAGCGCTCCTGTCCGGTGCGGCCCGGGGGTGCCGGGCGGTCCGCAGCGATCCGGCCGTTCTCCCAGGTGGCCCCGGCCGCCCGTGGAGCGCCCCCGACCCGGGACTGCCTCGTTCCAGAGGGCGCGTTCGGTCTCGTGCGCCCCCGGCGTTCTGGCTGGTTGCGTACCTCTTTGTGAAAAGGCGTATTCGCTCCGTGAAGGTTGGGCGTACGCTCGGGCATATGCGGATTGCGGTTTCCTTGGACGGGACCCGGCGGGGGCCCGAAACGGAACGAGCGCACGCCCGCGGTGGGGGTTCCTCCCGCCGAGGGGCGGCAGCCGGGCGAGGGGAAGCGGTCGAGCGTGGGGGAGGGCGGAGCGGTGCGGGACGGCACACGGGCGGTGGGGGGCATGAGTGACCACACGGTCTCCCTGCCCTGGAGCGTGATACGGCAGGACGACAACGGCAATCGCTACCGCGTCGGCCGGTACGCGACCCGCGCGGAGGCCCAGAAGATCGCCGACAGCCTCGACGACCGGGGGCACCAGCAGACCTACTGGGTCGAGCGCATCGGCCAGAACGGGGACGGCGCGCGGAACTGACCGTCCGCGAACTCCCGTAGGCTGCGCCCCATGACGCGCACGACCCCCGAAGCGGAACGGATCGTGGTGGTCGGCGCCGCCCTCCTGGACGGCGGCCGCCTGCTCGCCGCCCGCCGCACCGCCCCCGAGGACCTGGCGGGCCGCTGGGAACTCCCCGGCGGCAAGGTGGAGCCGGACGAGCGGCCCGAGGACGCCCTGGTGCGTGAACTGCGCGAGGAACTCGGCGTCGACGCCGAGCCGGTCGCACGCGTGCCGGGGGAGTGGCCGCTGCGGCCGCCGTACGTCCTGCAGGTGTGGACGGCCCGGCTGCGCCCCGGTTCGCCCGAGCCCCGCCCCCTGCAGGACCACGACGAGCTGCGCTGGCTCGCCCCCGGCCGGGTCTGGGACGTCCCCTGGCTCGACCAGGACGTCCCGGCGGTGCGGCGGCTGGAGAACCTCCCCCCGCTCTCCTCCTGACCCGCCACGCCCCGGACACCCCGCCCCGGACACCCCGCCCCGGCCGGCCGGACCGGGAGGCCGGGCCGGGTTGGCACCACAACCCCCGTGCACGGCGTCCGGCGTCACGTCGGGCGCCGTGCACGGCGACCCGGCGTTCATGTCATGCGCCGCGACGCGCCCCGTACGCCGTTCGTGCCACAGTGCGCCCGCTCGCGCGGTACTGCGACCCGGATATCGGGTATGTGCCCATTAACCCCATGAAATCGGACATGGGTAGGCTCGCTGGCCCGGGAAGTGATCGGCGTGATCGACACCGATGGCGACAGCGCCGAGTGGACCTTCCCCGCGGTGCCGGGCGCCGTGCGCACCGCCCGCTCCGCCGTCCGCGGCCAGCTGCACGGCTGGGACCTCGACTCCCTGGCCGACCTCACCGCCCTGCTGGTCAGCGAGCTCGTCACCAACTCCCTGCGGCACGCCACCGGCCCCATCGGCGTGCGCCTGGTCCGCCCCGCCGGGCTCGGTACGCTGCGGGTGGAGGTCTCCGACCCGCTCCCGGACCCGCCGCGCGAGCGCGTCGCCCACCTGGAGGACGAGAGCGGACGCGGCCTGCAGCTCGTGGCCGGGTCCTCGCGCCGCTGGGGCACCCGGCCCGGCGTGGGCGGAAAGACCGTCTGGTTCGAACTCGCGGTGCCCGGGTGAGGCCGGAGCGTCCGCGGGAGCACGGGGTGTACAGCCGCCGGCACGCGGTCCACCGTGTGCTCCGGGGGCGCGCCCGGGCCCAGGGGGCCTGATTCGACGGTGTGTTCCCTGGTTAGAAGAGTGGAAGTGTTGTCACGGACCGGTCCGAAAAACACCTGGGCCGTGCTGTGATCGTGAACACCGTGTCGTGCGGCGCCGTAGTGCTGGATACTGCGGGCAGCCGCCCCCGGTGACCGGTGCCGGACGCGGTGAGCTGGAGGGGACGGTTCGCGTGAGCGAGATACCAGCGAAGGCCACGGAGTCCGAGGACCCGTCGGACGGCGCTAGGGACCGGGCCGCGGAGCGTGCCGCGGCGCCCGGCGACGCCATGTGGCAGAGCAGCCCACCCGGTTCGATCTACGACTACGTCAAGGTCGCGTCCTTCTCCATCGGCCCCGACGGTTTCGTCGACCAGTGGAGCCTGCGCGCCGAGCAGCTGTTCGGCATCCCCGCCGAACGCGCCGTCGGCATGGACCCCATCGAGGCCTTCGTCGATCCGGACCTGCGCGAGCGCAGCCAGCGGAAGATGGCCGAGATCCTGGACGGGCGCGAGTGGAACGGAGTGGTGCCCTTCCGGATGCCGGGCCGGACGGACGGCGGGCGCGGCGAGGAGGGCCTGGCCGAGATCTACGTCATGCCGACCCGCACCGCCGAGGGCGAGAACGCCGCCGTCTGTCTCGTCGTGGACGTCCGCACGCTGCGCAGCATCGAGACCGACCTCGCCGCCTCGCAGGCGATTTTCGGTCAATCCCCTTTCGGTTTCCTGCTGATCGACACCGATCTGCGGGTCCGCCGGGCGAACGAGCGCTTCGCCTCCATCTTCGGCGGAACCCCCGACGACCACCGCGGCAGGGGGGTCCACGACTATCTGCCGCGCGGCGAGGCCGAGCGCGTTTCGGCCACCCTGCGGCGGGTCCTCCAGACCGGCGACTCCATCACCGACATGCACGTCACCGGCTTCGTCCCCGGCTCCGAGGAACGCCGGCACTGGTCCGTCAACCTCTACCGCGTGCAGAGCGGCACCGGCCGGCCCATCGGCATCGCCTGGCTCGGCATCGACATCACCGCCCGCCGCGCCGCCGCCCGCGAGGCCGCCGCCGCCCGGCGCAACCTCGCCCTGCTCAACGAGGCGGGCGCCCGCATAGGGAACTCCCTCGACCTGGAGACCACGGCCCGCGAACTCCTCGACGTGGCCGTGCCCGGCTTCTGCGACCTCGCCACCGTCGACCTGTACCAGGGCCTGCTGGCCGGCGACGAGGCCCCGCCCGGCCTCGCCGACGGCAGCGCCGAACTGCGCCGCGTGGCCTTCGCCAGCGCCGTCTCCGGCGCCCCCTTCAGCGGCTCCGGCCGGCCCGTCGAGGTCGGCGCCGTCCACCACTTCCCCTTCAACTCGCCCTGCGCGGACGCGCTGCGCACCGCCCGCCCGCAGCACGTGCCCGCCGAGGAGGGCGGCCTCGTGCAGTCCACGCTGGCCGTGCCGATGGTCGCCCACGACACGGTCGTGGGACTCGCGCAGTTCGCCCGGACGAAGGGCAGCGAGCCGTTCGGCGACCGCGACCGGGAGCTGGCGGTGGAGCTGGCCGCGCGGGCCGCCGTCTGCATCGACAACGCGCGCCTGTACCGCCGGGAGCACGAGCGGGCGCTGATACTGCAGCGGTCCCTGCTGCCGCCCGGCGACCCCGAGGCGTCCGGCCTGGACATCGCCTGCCGCTACCTGCCCGGCAACGCGGCCACCGAGGTCGGGGGCGACTGGTTCGACGTCATCGAACTCCCCGGCCACCGCACCGCGTTGGTGGTCGGGGACGTGATGGGCCGGGGACTGCGGGCGGCCGTGGCGATGGGGGAGCTGCGCACCGCCGTGCGCACCCTGGCCCTGCTGGACCTGGAACCGGCGGAGGTGCTGGCCGCGTTGGACGAGATCGCGCGGGGCCTCGGCACCCCGGGCGGGGTCCGGCAGGCCGGCCGCACGGCCCGTCAGCCCAGGGACGCCGACCTGTCCGAGGTGTACCTCGCGACCTGCGTGTACGCCGTGTACGACTCCGTGACCAGGCGCTGCACGTTCGCCAACGCCGGCCATCTGCCGCCGGTCCTCGTCGAGCCCGGTGAACCGGCGCTGATGCTCGACGTGCCGCCCGGCATGCCGCTCGGCGTGGGCGGCGAGCCGTTCGAGGAGGTCGAGGTGGAGCTGCCGGAGGGCGCGCTGCTCGCCCTCTACACCGACGGCCTGGTGGAGTCCCGCGACCACCCCCTGGACGAGGGGCTGCAGGCCTTCGTCGGCGCGCTCACCGACCCCGCCCTCCCCCTGGAGGACGTCTGCGACCACGTCCTGAGCACCCTCGACACCCACCACGGCGAGGACGACATCGCCCTGCTGATGGCCCGCGTGCAGGGGCTGCCCGCGGAGTCCGTCGGCGACTGGACGCTGCCGCGCGAGCCGCGCAGTGTGGGGCGGGCCCGCGAGTACGCCCGCGGGCAGTTGCTCAGCTGGGACCTGGAGCCGCTGGTCGACACCACCGAACTGCTGGTCAGCGAGCTGGTGACGAACGCCCTCCGGTACGGCGAGGGGGACATCCGGCTCCGGCTGCTGCTGGACCGCACCCTGGTGTGCGAGGTGTGGGACTCGGGACTGGTCCAGCCGCGGCGGCGGCGGGCAAGGGACACGGACGAGGGCGGCCGGGGCCTGCAACTGGTCGGGCTGCTGAGCGCGGCGTGGGGCTCGCGCCGGACGCCGCACGGCAAGACGGTGTGGTTCGAGCTGCCGCTGCCGGGCGGAGAGGGCGGCCTCGCGGATCCGGCGGAGGCCCTGCTCAGCCTGTTCTGAGCCCTGCCCGTCCGGCCCGGTCGTCACAGGCGGCGGCGGGAGCGGGTCCGCGGGCCGCCGAACGCGGCCGGGGGGCCGCCGTCCGCATCCTCCCCCAGCAGGATGCCGCCCAGCACGGCGCCGGCCGGACCGGCCGCGCCGCCTTCCGCGCCGGCGTACGGGTGACCGTGCTCCAGGAGGTCCCGCTCGGCCAGTTCCCGCGCCTCGCCGGCCGCGGAGCCGGCCCGCAGGGCGTCTCCCGCGCCCAGCTCCCGCACCGCCTCCGCCAGCCGGGCCCGGGCCGGCGCGCCCACCGCCCCCCGGTGCACCGCGACGAACTCCTCCGCCCCGGCGACGCGGGCGCGCGCCACGAGCAGCGCCGCGGCCCCCAGCACCCCGGACGGCGTCCCCGCCGGCCGTTCCACGGCCCGGGTGATCCGGTCCAGGGCGTCCAGCGGGTCGTAACTGGCGCCGGTCAGCTCCTCGCGCACCGCCGCCAGCACCCCGTCCGCGTGCCGCAGGCCGGCCTGCGGCCCCTGCGCGGCCGGTGCGGCCCGCCCGCCGCGGACCCGCGCCAGCTCGGCCTCCGCGCCGGTCAGCGCGGCCGGCACCAGCGCGGCGGCCTCCCGCAGCTGCGCCGCGAGCCGCTCCACCGCGCCCGCGAGCACCTCGCACCGGGCCACCGCGCCCTCCGCGGCGCGCAACTGCCCGGCGGCCCGCTCCCCGTCGCCCGCGTCGGACGTCTGATGCGCCTCGTTGAGCCGGGCGGTCGCGAACACCAGCCGGTCCTTGGCCTGTTCCAGGTACCCGGTCACGGACGCGGTCGCGGAGGGCGGGTACCGCCGCCGGAGCGCCGCCAGGGTCTCCTGCGCGGCCACCGTCCGGGCCGCCGCCTCCCGGAACCGCCCCTCGGCCACCTCCAGCGCCGCCCCGACGCCGTCCTTGCCCTCCGCCCACCGGTCCGGACCGCCCGCCTCCCGGCCCCGGCGCCCCACGCCCGCCGGGTCCCGCCCGCCGTCCCCGCGCCGCGCGTCCGGCTCCTGCCCCGCTTCCGGCGGTCCCTCCCCCTCCGGCTTGCCCACCCGCCACTCGGCCAGGTCCCGCAGGGCGTCCAGCGCCGCCGCCTCCGCGTCCAGGCGGCGGCCCGCCTCGGCGCAGCGGCCGACGACTCCCACCAGCGCCTGCCGGCGGGCGCCCGCCTCCTCCGGCACGCCCTGCTCGTAGCGCCGCCAGAGCGCGAACGCGGCCGACAGCTCGGTCTCGGCGGCCCGCAGGGCGCGGGCGAACGGTTCCGTCCGCTCCTTCCCGAAGCGGTCGCGGACGAAGGACAGTTCCTCCCGGCTGGTCCGCACGCACTCGTCGGCCAGCACCAGCGCCGCCCGGGCCTGCCGCTCGGAGTCGGCCGGCGTCGGCGCGGGCGGGCGGGCCGACACGATCCCCGGCGTCGTGCGGGTCCGGGCGCGCCGGACGCGGCGCACACAGCCGTACGCGGCCAGGGTCACCGCCCCGGCCCCGGCGACGAGCGGCAGCACGAGGTCGGCCGCCGACGTCTCGTCCTGCTCCGGGGCGGCGGCGCCCGCGCCCGCGTGCACGGCGGCCGGGACCGGTCCCTGCGCGCCCGCCGCCCACACCGGCGACGCCCACCACCCGGCCGCCGCCAGGGCGCCCAGCACGGCGCGCGCCACCCGCACCCTCGTGCGCGCCGTGGTGCGCCGGGGCCGGCCGCGGACCGGGGAGGACGTCACCTTCCGGAGCGTATGGGCAGTCGGACGCCTGCGCGAGCGGGACGGTTGCGCGTGGGGGACCGGGCGTCCGGCGGGGCGGGACGGACGGACACCGGCGCGGACCGGCACCGGCGGGGCGGGACGGACACCGGCGGGGCTAGCTCCGCCGCCTCCTGATCTTCGAGCCCAGCCACACCAGCGGGTCGTACGCGCGGTCGGCGGCCCGTTCCTTCAGCGGGATCAGGGCGTTGTCCGTGATCCGGATGCCCTCCGGGCAGACCTCCGTGCAGCACTTGGTGATGTTGCAGTAACCGAGGCCGTGCTCCTTCCGGGCCGCGCTGCTGCGGTCCAGGCCGGTCTCGGCGGCCGCGTCCAGGGGGTGCATGTCGAGTTCGGCGACGCGCATCAGGTAGCGGGGACCGGCGAAGGCCTGCTTGTTCTCCTCGTGGTCGCGCACCACGTGGCAGGTGTCCTGGCACAGGAAGCACTCGATGCACTTGCGGAACTCCTGCGGGCGGTCCACGTCCTCCTGGAACATGCGGTACTCGCCGGGGCCCACGCCGGCGGGCGGCACGAACGCCGGGATCTCCCTGGCCTTGCGGTAGTTGAAGCCGACGTCGGTCACCAGGTCGCGGATCACCGGGAACGCGCGGAGGGGGGTGACCGTGACGGTCTCCGACCGGTCGAACACCGACATGCGGGTCATGCACAGCAGCCGCGGGCGGCCGTTGATCTCCGCCGAACACGAACCGCACTTGCCCGCCTTGCAGTTCCAGCGCACCGCCAGGTCCGGGGCCTGGGTGGCCTGGAGGCGGTGGACGACGTCCAGGACCACTTCGCCGTCGTTCACCTCGACGGTGAAGTCCCGCAGGCCGCCGCCGTGCTGATCACCCCGCCACACGCGGAAGCGGGCCTCGTAGCTGCTCACTCGTACAGCTCCTCTTCGGCGAGGTACTTGACCAGCTCCTCCTTCTCGAAGAGGGCGAGCAGGTCCGGGCGGATGGGGGCCGTGGTCTCGCGGGTCAGCCGGATCTGGCCCCGGGCGGGGTCGGCCGCCTGGAGGCCGCCGGCCGGGTCGGCGAGGGTGCACAGCAGGTTGACGTTCCGCCAGGCCCGGTCCATCGCCGGGTGGTCCTCGCGGGTGTGCCCGCCGCGCGACTCCGTGCGCTCCAGCGCGGCCCGGGCCACGCACTCGCTGACCAGCAGCATGTTCCTCAGGTCCAGGGCGAGGTGCCAGCCGGGGTTGAACTGGCGGTGGCCCTCGACCCCGGCCCGCCGGGCCCGCGCCCGCAGCTCGGCCAGCTTGTGCAGGGCCTGTTCCATCTCGGCCTCGCGGCGGATGATGCCGACCAGGTCGTTCATGGTCTGCTGCAGTTCCTGGTGCAGGGTGTACGGGTTCTCCGGCGGCCCGGTCTCGCCCCGCTCGTGCGCGGAGAACGGCCGCAGGGCCTCCGCCGCGGCCGCGGCCACCTGGGCGTCGTCCACCGCGGGGCGCCGGTACGCCGTCCCCTGCGCGTGCTCGGCGGCGTGCCGGCCCGCCCGGCGGCCGAAGACCAGCAGGTCGGAGAGGGAGTTGCCGCCGAGCCGGTTGGAGCCGTGCATGCCGCCGGCCACCTCGCCGGCCGCGTACAGCCCCGGCACCCCGCGGGCCGCCGCGGTGTCGGAGTCGACGGCGACGCCGCCCATCACGTAGTGGCAGGTCGGCCCGACCTCCATCGCCTCGGCCGTGATGTCGACGTCCGCCAGCTCCTTGAACTGGTGGTACATCGACGGCAGCCGGCGCCGGATCACCTCGGCGGGCATACGGGTGGACACGTCGAGGAAGACCCCGCCGTGCGGGGAGCCCCGGCCCGCCTTCACCTCGGCGTTGATCGCCCGGGCCACCTCGTCGCGGGGCAGCAGTTCCGGAGGGCGCCGGTTGCGGTCCGGGTCCTCGTACCACCGGTCGGCCTCCTCCTCCGACTCGGCGTACTTGTCCTTGAAGACGTCCGGCACGTAGTCGAACATGAACCGCCTGCCGTCGGAGTTCCTGAGCACCCCGCCGTCGCCGCGCACCGACTCGGTGACGAGGATGCCCTTGACCGACGGCGGCCAGACCATGCCGGTCGGGTGGAACTGCACGAACTCCATGTTCAGCAGCGGGGCGCCCGCCAGCAGGGCCAGCGCGTGCCCGTCGCCGGTGTACTCCCAGGAGTTCGAGGTGACCTTGAAGGACTTGCCGATGCCGCCGGTCGCGAGGACGACGGCGGGCGCCCGGAGGACGAGGAAGCGGCCGGACTCCCGCTCGTAGGCGAAGACGCCGCTCACCACCGGGCCGTCCTTGAGGACCCTGGTGACCGTGCACTCCTGGAAGACCTTCAGCCGGGACTCGTAGTCCCCGGTCTCGCGGTGGTCCTCCTGCTGCAGCGCGACGATCTTCTGCTGGAGCGTGCGGATCAGCTCCAGGCCGGTGCGGTCGCCCACATGGGCGAGCCTCGGGTACTCGTGCCCGCCGAAGTTCCGCTGCGAGATCCGGCCGTCCTCCGTGCGGTCGAACAGCGCGCCCCAGGTCTCCAGCTCCCACACCCGGTCCGGGGCCTCCTGCGCGTGCAGTTCGGCCATCCGCCACTGGTTGAGGAACTTGCCGCCGCGCATGGTGTCGCGGAAGTGGATCTGCCAGGTGTCGTGCTCGTTGGCGTTGGCCATCGCCGCCGCGATGCCGCCCTCGGCCATCACGGTGTGCGCCTTGCCGAACAGCGACTTGCAGATCACCGCCGTACGGGCGCCCCGCTCGCGCGCCTCGATCGCGGCCCGCAGCCCGGCGCCGCCGGCACCGACCACGACGACGTCCCACTCCTGCCGTTCGACCACGGACATCAGTCGGTCCCTCACTGGAATCACTAGAAGAAGCGCGGATCGTCGAAGAGGCCGGACGCGACCAGGTACACGTAGAAGTCGGCGAGCGCCACGCTCAGCAGCGAGGCCCACGCCAGCTGCATGTGGCGGGCGTTGAGCCGCCCGACGAACTGCCACGCCCGGTAGCGCACGGGGTGCCTGGAGAAGTGCCTGAGCCTGCCGCCGACGATGTGCCGGCACGAGTGGCAGGACAGGGTGTACGCCCAGATCAGCACGATGTTGGCCAGGAACACCAGGGTGCCAAGGCCCATGTGCCCCCAGTGGTGGTGCCGGTCCCGGAAGGCCAGCACGGTGTCGTAGGTGAGCACGCCGGCGACGAGCAGGGCGGCGTAGAAGAAGTACCGGTGGAGGTTCTGCAGGACGAGCGGGAAACGGGTCTCGCCGGTGTACGTCCGGTGCGGCTCGGCCACCGCGCAGGCGGGCGGGGACGCCCAGAACGCGCGGTAGTACGCCTTGCGGTAGTAGTAGCAGGTCAGGCGGAAGCCGAGCGGGAAGACCAGGATGATGATCGCGGGGGACAGGCCCCACCAGCCGCCGAACAGGTCGGCGTTCGGCCCGGAGCGCATGGTGCGGCAGTTCTCCGCGAGGCAGGGCGAGTAGAACGGCGAGACGTAGGGCGCCGCGTAGTAGTCCGCGTTCGCGAAGGCCCGCCAGGTGGAGTAGACGACGAAGGCCAGCAGACCGGCCGCGGTGCCGGCGGGCGCCAGCCACCAGCGGTCGGTCCGCAGGTGCGCGGCGGCGATCGCGGCGCGCGTACCGGTGCGCACGCCACCGCGGCCGTGCCGGGGTTCCGTACCAGTGGCCAAGGGGGACTCCGGTCGGTAGGGGGTTTCAGGGGGCGCGGCGGTCGCGGGCGCCCAGGCCCTCGTCGTCCGAGTCGGTCCACAGACTGAAGTCGTAGGGCGCGTCGGAGATGGTGACGAGCTCGGGCCGGTGCGGCGCGGCGGGACCGGAGGCGGCCTCCCGCAGCAGCGCCATGCTCTCCCGCAGATGGTCGGCGTCCAGCCGGGCCCGGCGTATCTCCAGGCCGCCGCTGCCGATCTGGTGCTCCAGCCGGCTCAGCGACCGGTGGAGGTCGTCGAGGGAGCGCTGGATCGCGGCGATGTCGTCGTGCACGGACATGATGTGCCCTCGCTTCCGCGGGTCCGGCGGGCCATGGGCGGCAACGTTCATGCGCCTTGGAGTGTTGCGCCTCACACCTGCCGATGTGAAGGGATGTGCAGCGATTGGCCGGGGCGCGCGGATGCATCGTCCGGTGTGTTGCGCCGCACGGGTGGGCTTACGGACGGTGGTCGCCGTGTCGCCCCGAGTGGCCGGATCCTTTCCTCTTCAGTGGCCGCATAGATCTGATCAGCTCCAAATACCGCCAAAAGTGATCAGCTCATATACCCACACATGTGAGCATAAAGCCCGCGGCTTCCCGGAGGTAGCAGAGATGTCCCACCACGGCGTCGGCCTGCGCGCGGTCCTGCGCTCGGCCGCCTTCCTCACCGCGGGCGCGCTCGCGGCGCCGCTGCTGGCCGGCTGCGGCTCCGACGACAAGCCCGCCGGCCCCCTCGCCGGGCAGGACATCGCCCCGGCCGCCCGCGCCCAGGTCGCCGACGGCGGCATGCTCAAGTGGGCCGTGGACGCCGTCCCCGAGACCCTCAACACCTTCCAGGCCGACGCCGACGCGGGTACCACCCGGGTCGCGCAGGCCGTGCTCCCGTCGATGTTCCGGCTCGACGCCAACGGCCGGCCCGTGGCGAATCCCGCCTATCTGGAATCGGCCAAGATCATCGAGACCGAGCCGCGCCAGGTCGTGCTGTACAAGCTGAACCAGCAGGCCGTCTGGAGCGACGGCCGGGAGATCGGTGCGGCCGATTTCGCCGCCCAGTGGCGCGCCCTGTCCGGCAAGGACAGCGCCTACTGGACCGCCCGCAACGCCGGCTACGACCGCATCGCCAAGGTCGAGCGCGGCGCCAGCGACCTCCAGGTCCGGGTCACCTTCTCCCGCCCCTACGCCGACTGGAAGTCGCTGTTCTCCCCGCTGTACCCGAAGGACGTCATGGGGACCCCGGACGCCTTCAACGACGGCGCCCGCCGCAAGCTGAAGGTCACCGCCGGCCCCTTCCGGGTCGAGAAGGTCGACACCGCCGGCAAGGACGTCGTCCTGGCTCGCAACCCGCGCTGGTGGGGCAGGCCCGCCAAGCTCGAGCGGATCGTGCTGCACGCCGTGACCGTCGGCGGGCGCGCCGCCGCGCTCGCCGACGGCACTGTGGACCTCGCCGAGATCGACCCCGCCGAGGCCCGGCGGATCGGCCTCGCCGGCAGCGAGAAGGGCGCCGGCGCCCCGCCCCGGGGCGGCGGGAAGACCGCCGTGAAGAAGCTGCGCGCCTGGGCCCTCGCGCACGGCTTCGACTCCGACCAGGTGAAGGCCGGGAGGAAGAAGCTGCGCAAGGCCGTCACCCGGTACCTGGAGCAGCAGCAGGCGCTGCGCGACTTCGACGTCCGCAAGTCCCTGGAGCCCGCCTACACCCAGCTCGCCCTGAACGGCTCCGCGGGTCCCCTCGCCGACGAGCGGGTCCGCCGGGCCGTCGCCCGCGCCCTGGACCGCGAGGAGCTGGCCCGGCTGGTGCTCACCCCGCTGGGCCTGCCCGCGGTCCCGGTCGGCAGCCACCTCGCCCTGTCCGGGCAGGCCGCGTACGCCGACAACAGCGGCGCGATCGGCGACCAGGACACCAAGGAGGCGCAGGCGCTGCTCGCCGACGCCGGCTGGGTGCCCGGAGGGCCGGTGAGGGAGCCGAAGAAGGGCGAGAAGGCGGCCGGCTCTCAGAACCGCACCGAGGACGTCTCCGACGGCGGCAAGGACGGCCAGTACATCGTCGGCGAGGACGACAAGGGGCACGACGGCGGGCACGGCGACGGCGGGGCGCCCGACGGCGCCGACGGCGGCCGCGAGCCCCGCGACGGCAAGGGCGCGCACCGCGAGTCCGCCGGCGACCAGCGCGAGCACGGCGACCGGCAGCTCGCCCAGGAGGGCAGGCACGGCAGCGCGCCCGGCGCGTACGCCCCCAAGGGCACGGCCGCCCCGGCCGCCGCGCCGGCCGGACCGCTCGCCAAGGACGGCAAGCCCCTCGCGCTCCGCTTCGTCCTGCCCTCCGGGCCCGGCTCGGACACCCTGAACGCGGTCGCCGAGCGGATCACCGCCATGCTGGAGCAGGTCGGCATCCGCACCACGATCACCAGGGTCCCGGACGAGAGCTACTTCAAGGACCACATCGCCTCCGGCGACTACGACCTCGCGCTGTACTCCTGGCCGTCCTCCGCCTTCCCGGCGACCGACGCCCGGCCGGTGTACGCCAAGCCGGTCCCGGCGGCCGACGGCTCGGTGAACGTCGAGCAGAACTTCACCCGGGTCGGCACGGACCAGGTCGACCAGCTGTTCGACCAGGCCGCGGCCACGCTGGACGAGGGCGAGGCGCGGGAGCTGATCAGGAAGGCGGACGCCCGCATCTGGGCCGCCGCCGGCTCCATCCCGCTCTACCAGCGGCCCCAGCTCGTGGGCGCGCGCAGGAACCTGGTCAACGCGGGCGCCTTCGGATTCCAGACGCCGGTCTACGAGGACATGGGTTTCCTGAAGAAGGGGGCGAGGCTCCCGGCGAGCCCGGCCGCCGGCCCGGACAAGGGGTGAGGCGGCCCGGGGAGCTCCCGCTCCGGCGGCCCCGTACCATGGGGTGAGGCCGTGGCGTGTCCAGCCCGGCAGGGCCCGCGCGACACGGACGTACGCGCAGGGCAATCCTCACACTCCGGGAGTACGCCACAATATGGCCACGCGCCACGACATCCGCAACGTCGCCATCGTCGCCCACGTCGACCACGGCAAGACCACCATCGTCGACGCGATGCTGAAGCAGGCCGGCGCCTTCGCCGCCCACCAGCTCGAGCAGGTCGACGACCGCGTCATGGACTCGAACGACCTGGAGCGTGAGAAGGGCATCACGATCCTCGCCAAGAACACGGCGGTCAAGTACCACCCGAAGGACGGCGGGGACCCGATCACGATCAACATCATCGACACGCCCGGCCACGCCGACTTCGGCGGCGAGGTCGAGCGCGGTCTGTCGATGGTCGACGGTGTCGTCCTGCTGGTGGACGCCTCCGAGGGGCCGCTGCCGCAGACCCGCTTCGTGCTGCGCAAGGCGCTCCAGGCCCGGCTGCCCGTCATCCTGTGCATCAACAAGACGGACCGCCCCGACGCCCGGATCGACGAGGTCGTCAACGAGACGTACGACCTCTTCCTCGACCTGGACGCCGACGAGGACCAGATCGAGTTCCCGATCGTCTACGCCTGCGGCCGTGACGGCATCGCCTCGCTGACCAAGCCGCAGGACGGCACGGTCCCGTCGGACTCCACCAGCCTGGAGCCGTTCTTCTCCACCATCCTGGAGCACATCCCGGCCCCGACGTACGACGAGAGCGCGCCGCTGCAGGCCCACGTCACCAACCTGGACGCCGACAACTTCCTCGGCCGCATCGCGCTGCTGCGCGTGCAGCAGGGCGAGCTGAAGAAGGGCCAGACGGTCGCCTGGATGAAGCGCGACGGGTCCGTGCAGAACGTGCGGATCTCCGAGCTGATGATGACCGAGGCGCTCACCCGCAAGCCGGCCGAGAAGGCGGGCCCCGGTGACATCTGCGCGGTCGCCGGCATCCCGGACATCATGATCGGCGAGACGCTGGCCGACCCGGAGAACCCGATCGCGCTGCCGCTGATCACGGTGGACGAGCCGGCGATCTCGATGGTGATCGGCACCAACACCTCGCCGCTGGTCGGCCGGGGCGGCACCGGCAAGGGCGCGGACGCCAAGGCCGCCGTGAAGGACCGCAAGGTCACCGCCCGCCAGGTCAAGGACCGCCTGGACCGCGAGCTGATCGGCAACGTCTCGCTGCGGGTGCTCGACACCGAGCGGCCGGACGCCTGGGAGGTGCAGGGCCGCGGTGAGCTGGCGCTGGCCATCCTGGTCGAGACCATGCGCCGGGAGGGCTACGAGCTGACCGTCGGCAAGCCGCGGGTCGTCACCAAGGAGGTCGACGGCAAGGTCTACGAGCCGGTCGAGCGCATGACGATCGACGTGCCCGAGGAGCACATGGGCGCGGTCACGCAGCTCATGGGCGTCCGCAAGGGCCGCATGGACAACATGTCGAACCACGGCTCGGGCTGGGTCCGCATGGAGTTCGTCGTGCCGTCCCGCGGTCTGATCGGCTTCCGCACCGAGTTCCTGACGCAGACCCGGGGCACGGGCATCGCCCACTCCATCCACGAGGGCCACGAGCCGTGGTTCGGTCCGCTGCAGACCCGCAACAACGGCTCGCTGGTCGCCGACCGCGCCGGAGCCGTCACCGCCTTCGCGATGACGAACCTCCAGGAGCGCGGCGTGCTCTTCGTGGAGCCGGGCACCGAGGTGTACGAGGGCATGATCGTCGGCGAGAACAGCCGTTCCGACGACATGGACGTCAACATCACCAAGGAGAAGAAGCTCACCAACATGCGGTCCTCGACGGCCGATGTGACGGAGTCGATCGTGCCGCCGCGCAAGCTGTCGCTGGAGCAGTCGCTGGAGTTCTGCCGTGACGACGAGTGCGTCGAGGTGACCCCGGAGGCCGTTCGCATCCGCAAGGTCGTGCTCGACCAGCGCGAGCGGGCCCGCGCCGCGAGCCGCGCCAAGCACAGCTGATCAACCGGCGGTCGAGCCCGGGCGCCCCCAAGGACGGGGGCGCCCGGGCTTTTTGCTGTCCGCAAGTCGCGCACCTCGGCCGTGACGCAATCGAGATTGGTGAACGGGTGGCCGCCGCCTGCCGCATGACAGATAGTTGGCCGCGTGGCGCTCGGGCCGACAGGTCCCGCGCCGCGGGGACGGCGCCGCGGGGACGGCGCCGCGGCCCACGAGCACCAGGGGGTGTCCGGCCCTCCGTCAGAGGTGTCGGAGCGAGGCCGGGGACCCCTTCCTGTTCCTGCCGGTGAACACGTGACGTCATGAGGAGGAAGAACCGTCCGCGCGCGGTGCTCCCGCGCGTCCTCGGTATCCGGGCACCTCTCGCACTCCC
Organism: Streptomyces sp. NPDC006193; assembly: GCF_040613915.1. Lineage (NCBI taxonomy): Bacteria > Bacillati > Actinomycetota > Actinomycetes > Kitasatosporales > Streptomycetaceae > Streptomyces > Streptomyces sp. NPDC006193. The sequence goes on along the minus strand of NZ_JBEXTB010000003.1, from coordinate 320,935 downwards.
CTGGAACGGACGAACCGTGACGAGTCCTCTCGATGTCGGGGGCGGCGGGTCTCCGGTCGTCGGCGACGGCTTTTCGGGGCCGCAGACGGCGGGCGGAACCACCGCACTCGAGGGCCGGTCCCCCGGCCGGCTGATGTGGATGCGCTTCCGGCGCGACCGCACGGGCGTGATCTCGGCCTGCGTCGTGGGCTTCTTCTTCGTGATCGGGCTGCTCGCCCCGCTGATATCGGCGCTGTACGGCAAGGATCCGTACACCGTGTACGCGGACGAGCGCCCCGAGCTCTTCGACAGCGCCGGCGTCCCGGTGCGGCCCAACGGCGGCATCGGCGGGGAGTTCTGGTTCGGCCTCGAACCCGGCAACGGCTACGACGTCCTGACCAAGCTGATCTACGGCATCCGCACCTCGCTGACCATCTCGGTCGCCGTCACCCTCGCGGTCGTCGTGACCGCCGTGCTGCTCGGCGTCACCGCCGGCTATCTCGGCGGAAAGGCCGACTACTTCATCGGCCGGGTCATCGACTTCCTGCTCGCCTTCCCGGCACAGCTGTTCTTCATCGCGAGCATGCCGGTCGTGGTCTCCCTGTTCGTCAGCCCCCGCGACGAGACCCCCACCTACGTCCGGGTGGTGGCGCTGATCCTCGTGCAGTGGGTCCTGGGCTGGATGGGACTCGGCCGGATCCTGCGCGGCACCGCACTCGCCCTGCGCGAGCGGGAGTTCATCGAGGCGGCCAGGGTCAGCGGGGCCTCGCCGTGGCGGATCATCCGCAAGGAGATCCTGCCGAACCTCGTCACCCCGCTGCTGGTGCAGTCGACGTATCTGCTGCCCAACTTCGTGACCGCCGAGGCCGGTCTGTCCTTCCTCGGCGTGGGCATCGTGGAACCGACGCCGGACTGGGGGCAGATGTTCTCCAAGGCGGCCACCGAACTGGTGATGCAGAACGACATCACCTACATGTTCTTCCCCGGCGTCTCGATGATCATTTTCGTCGTCGCGTTCAACCTGCTCGGGGACTCGGTCAGGGACGCCTTCGATCCCAGGACCGCGCGCTGACCCAGGCACGTTCTCCTTCGCACGATCACCGCGGTGACACCGCGGTGACGCACACGGTGACACGCACGATGGCACACGGTTCGCACTGGTCGCATACAGATGGGTGGGAAATGTCGTGATGAGTAGGGGCGGACGCCACGCGTACGGCGCGCTCTGCGTGCTCGCGGCCGGAGCGCTGGTGCTCACCGGTTGCAGCAAGGGCGGCAGCGACGACGGCGGCGACGACGACCAGCAGCGGCGGAACGCCGCACGGCAGCAGGCGTCCATCGAGTTCGGCGACGCCGCCGACTCGAAGGGTCCCGCGCGCGACGTGCCCGGCGCCAAGTCCGGCGGCACCCTGGAGGTGCTGCAGCGCGACAGCTACGCCCACCTCGACCCGGCGCAGATCTACATATCCGACGAGCGCTCGCTCGCCGGCCTGCTCCACCGGGGGCTCACGGGCTACAAGGCCACGAGCGACGACGGCAGCGAGCACGAGGTGGTCGGCGACCTCGCCACCGACTCCGGCACCACCACCGACGGCGGCCGGACCTGGAAGTACACCCTCAAGGAGGGCATCGCCTTCGAGGACGGCTCCCCGATCACGTCCAAGGACGTGCGGCACACCGTCGAGCGGCTGTTCGCGCCGTTCATCAACCAGGGCCCCACCTACCTGCAGCAGTGGCTGGCCGACAAGCCGGGCACCGGCTACCGCGACCTCCTCAAGGGCGGCCCGTACCAGGGCAGGCACCTGCCCGCCTCCGTCCTGGAGACCCCGGACGACAGGACGGTCGTCTTCCACTTCCGGACCCCGCACCCCGACCTGCCCTACGCGCTGGCCATGGCGGGCTACGCCCTGGTCTCCGAGAAGGGCGACACCAAGGAGAAGTACGACAGGAAGCCGTTGGTCACCGGGCCGTACCGGATCGCGTCGTTCAAGTCCGGCAAGTCGATGGTGCTCGTGAGGAACACCCACTGGGACCCGAAGACGGACCCCATCCGCCATCAGTACCTGGACCGGCTCGACTTCACGTTCAACCAGCAGTACGAGACCTCCACCAAGGCCCTGCTGGCAGACAGCGGAGCGGACCGGGCCGGCGTCAGCTTCAACAACCAGGTCGACGCCGGCAACCTGTCGAAGGTCCTGCGCGACCCGAAGCTCAAGTCCCGCACGGTCTCGGGCTACCAGTCGTACGTGGGCCAGATGAACATCAATATGAGCCACCCGGCCATGAAGGACAGGACGGTCCGCGAGGCCATCGCCTACGCCCTGCCCATCACGCCGTTCGTCCGCGCCTACGGCGGCACCGACGCGATGGAGGTCGCCGGCGGCGTGATCTCCCCGACCGTTCCCGGCTACGACCCGGCGTTCGACCCGTTCGGCAAGAAGAAGAGGCCCGCCGGCGACCCGGCCAGGGCCAGGGACCTGCTGAAGAAGGCCGGCAAGCTCGGCACGAAGCTGACCTTGGGCTACATCAACACGCCCGAGGGCCAGCAGTTCTCCACCGCCATGGCGGCGGGCCTGAAGAAGGCCGGCTTCGACGTCCAGCGCCAGGAGATCCCGGCCGAGACCTACTACGACCAGGTCTCCAAGCTGGACAACCACTACGACATCTTCCACACCGCGTGGGGCGCCGACTGGCCGTCCGCCTCGACCGTGATCCCGCCGCTGTACGACGGCCGCGTGATCGCCGAGGGCGCGCAGAACTACTCGCAGATCGACGACCCGAAGGTGAACGGCGAGATCGACCGGATCAACAAGATCACCGACCCGGCCGAGTCCGCGGCGCAGTGGGAGAAGCTGGACCAGTACCTCGTCAAGGAGATCGTCAACGTCGTCCCGACCGCCTACTACAAGCAGACCCAGATCGCCGGCTCCCGGGTCGGCGGCCTCGTCTACGACGACGTGCTCAGCGGCGTCGACCCGCGTCGCCTGTACCTCAAGTAACCGTCCCCCCACGGTGCCCGGCGCGCTCCCGCACACGGGACGGGCCGGGCGCCGCCCGGACCGCCGACGTCTGAGAGCTGCCCTGCCATGCTGCGCTTCCTCGTCCGCCGGATCATCGGTGCCGCCGTCATCCTGTTCCTGCTCAGCATCGTCACGTTCGTGCTGTTCTTCGGGGTGCCCCGGGACCCGGCGCTGCTGATGTGCGGCAAGACCTGCAACCCCGACAGCATCGCCGACATCCACCACGTGCTCGGCCTGGACAGATCCATCCCCGAGCAGTACGGGATCTTCCTGCACAACCTCGTCGTGGGCAGCGACCGGTTCGCCCAGGGTCCGTGCCCGGCCCCGTGCTTCGGGTACTCGTACCACACCAACGAGCAGGTCTGGGGCACGCTCCTGGACCGCCTGCCCACCACCGTCTCGCTCACCCTGGGCGCCGCCGTGTGCTTCCTGACCGTCGGCCTCGGCACCGGACTCCTCGCCGCCTGGCGGCGCGGAACGCTGATCGACAAGGCGGCCACCGCCGGCGCCATGGTCGTCAGTTCGCTCCAGATCTACTTCCTCGGCCCGCTGGCCCTGGCGGTCCTCGTCTACCAGACGCACTGGTTCGGCAAGCCCGCCTACCACGAACTGAGCCAGGACCCGGTCGCCTGGTTCTCGGGCCTGGCGATCCCCTGGGTGATCCTCTCCACGATCTTCGCGGCGCAGTACACCCGCATGTCACGGTCCTCGATGATCGAACAACTGCAGGAGGAACACGTCCGCACCGCCCGCGCCAAGGGGATGTCCCGCCGCTACGTCTTCTTCCGCTACGCCTGGCGCGGCTCGCTGATCCCGGTCGTCACCATCTTCGGCATCGACCTCGGCTCGCTGCTCGGCGGCGCCATCATCACCGAGTACACCTTCGGCCTGCCGGGCATCGGACAACTCGCCGTGCAGTCCGTCTTCTTCAGCGACCTGCCGCTGCTGCTCGGCGTGATGCTCTTCTCCGCCAGCATGATCCTGCTGTTCAACATCGTCGTCGACGCCGCCTACGCCTTCATCGACCCACGCGTCCGCCTGTCCTAGGACCGCTGTCGTGACCACTGCGACCGAACAGACCGGTGCTTTGTCCCCGGCCGGCACGGGCCCAGGACGGCGTCGTACGGGCCGTGACGGGCTCTCCTCCGACCTCGAACGCGGCAGGGCACCTGTGACTCGCTCAAGCCTCCTTGCGCGCCTCCTCCTGCGAAGCCGGTACAACCCTGAGCCGGCCACACGAGTCCTCGTAGGTGCAGCGATGCACCTGGGGCTCGCCGCGTGTCTCTGGTGCCTGCCGTGCCGGGGCGAGGTCTGAGGGGGAGACGTGATCAGGCGGGTCCGGTTGGCTACGGTGTGTGCGGCGACGGCTGCCGTGTCGGGTGCGGGGCTGCTCCTGGGTGCCCCGGCGACTCACGGGCCCGGGCCGGCGGATGTGGGGCTGCTGCCCGCAGCACGTGCCCGCCTGCCTGAGGCCGGGAGCGCGGGGCACGAGGACGGGTTGACGCTCGACCGTCTGGACGGGAACGGTGGCGAACTCGTGCACGCGGGGTCGACGTTCCAGGTGCGTGCCGGGTTCACCTACCGCGGCCGGCAGGCACTTGGACAGGCGCGGATCTCCGTCACTCTGTCCGAGGGACTCTCGTTCACGACGGAGTACAGCAACTGCGAGTACGGCACCGCTGCACACCGCCCGGAGATCAGGACGGTCCACACCGCGCTGTGCCTGATCGACATGCGGGTCGGGCCCGGAGAGTCCGTCGACCTGGCGCCCATCGCGCTGAGAGCGGGCGAGTCCGCGCTGCGGGAGCACGTCGAGGTGGCGGATGCGACCAGCACGGCCTGGTCGGGCGCCAAGTGGCAGGACCGCCATCGCGGCCGGGGCAAGGAGCTGACCCTTGTGAAGCGGACCGGAGGCGAGCCTCCCGACGCCCGGACGACCGAAGGCGCGGCGAGCGGCCGGGTGGACGTGCACGTCCACAACGCGTGGGATCTCAGGGTGAGGGGAGCCGCGGTCAAGGGCAGGAAGGGGGAGACGGTCACGGCCGACCTGGCCCTGGACTTCCACGGTGCCGATGTCGAGGCCCAAAGGAGCGCCGAGAACGACGACCCCTTCGCCAGAGTCGAGGTGTGGCTCCCCGAAGGGGTGACGGTGGTGAGCGCCCCGAAGGACTGCTGGCGCTCCACCAAGAAGCCGACGCCCTACCTGTGCGACTACGGCCTGCGCACCAACGGCTTCGACGTACCGGTCCTCCGGGACGGGTTCCACAAGGCCTTCCCCTTCAAGCTGCGGATCGACGACCCGGGGAAGCTCACCCGCGGCAGGATCCGTGTGGACGCCCCGGCGGCGCGGCTGCGGGACGACGCCGACCCCAGGAACAGCACCGCTTCCATCAGCGTCGAGGCCGTCGGCGGATCCGGCGGCTCGGACCGGACGGCATGGGGCGCTGCCGCAGGCGCCGGAGCCCTGGCGCTGACCGGGCTCCTCACCGTCGCCCTCGTCCGCGCGCGCCGGCGAACACGCTGACGCCGCTGCGGGCGATCCGCAACCGTCCGGCCACCGGCCTGCTCACACCCAGGTCGAGACAGTGGGCGCTCGGCGGACCCCCGTGGCCGCCGGCCTCCTCAGTGGGGCGGGAGCGTCGGGAGAGGCGCCCGGACCGGCCGGGCCACGGTGACGATCTCCGGGGCGGTGGCGGTCAGGGGCCCGCGCTGCCAGTCCCCGTACCGCTCGGCCACGGCCAGGCCCGCCTCGGCGAGGAAGCGGTCCAGCGCGTCGGCGTCCAGGAAGCGCAGGACGCCGTGGCTGACGCGGGGCGCGGGCCAGAGCCCGCTGTCGTAGGTCTCGGTGAAGTGCACCCGCCCCCGGCGCGGCCCGTCGCCCTGCACCTCGTGCCACACCCGCACGGGCGTTCCGTCGTCGGCGGTGATCCGGCGCACCCGTTGCGGCGTCCACCGCTCCCAGGCGCGGGCGGCCGGATTGCGGGTCTCGAACACGAACCGCCCGCCGTCGGCGAGGGCCGCCCGGACCGCTGCGAGACAGCGGCGGATCTCCTCGTCGCCGACGAGTTCCTGGAAGGCGTGTCCCGTCATGAGGACGAGGTCGAACTCCCCGTTCCACAGCCGCACCCGGGTGTCCCCGAGCACCCACTCGACGTCCCGGCGCTTCCGCCGCGCCTGCACGAGCATGGCGGCGGCCGGATCGAGTCCCGTCAGCCGGCCCCGGTGCCCCTCGGCCCGGGCCCGCCGCAGCAACCGCCCGGTGCCGCACCCGATGTCCAGCACGGAACGGGCCTCCCGCACCAGACCGAGGTAGAAGTCGTCACCCGGCCCCCAGGGGTTGAGCCTGTCGTACAGCGCGGCGAGCGAGGGATCGGCGAACGAGTGACCTGCCACCGCGGCAGTCTGACACACCGTGCTCAACGGTGTGTCAGGAACGGCCGAGCCCCGTTCGTGCGGGAAGGCCCCTTGCGCGAGGGCCCGCGCCGGCGGGACGCGACGCGGGCCCTTCGTGCTCTGGACCGGACCCTGGACCGGACGTGCACGGGCCGGGCCCATGGGCCGGTGGCGGTCCGTTCCGCGCGGGGGCGGCTGACGGGAAGGGGTGTGTCAGGCCGCCGCTTCGGGGTCCTCGGAGCGGCGCGGAGCCGGGACGGCGTCCGCCGTCTCCGGGTAGTGGCACGCCGTGAGGTGGCCGGGCCTGCTGCCCTCCGCCCGCGCCAGCGGCGGCGCCTCCGTCGCGCACTTCTCGGTCGCCTTCCAGCAGCGGGTGCGGAACCGGCAGCCGGAGGGCGGGTTGATCGGGGAGGGCACGTCTCCGGTCAGGCGGATGCGCTCGCGCGGCTCCCCGTCCGCCGTGGCCTCGGGCACGGCGGAGAGCAGGGCCCGGGTGTAGGGGTGGCGCGGGTTGCCGTAGAGGTCCTCGCGGTCGGCGATCTCGACGATCTTGCCGAGGTACATCACCGCGACGCGCTGGGAGAAGTGCCGCACGATGGCGAGGTCGTGGGCGATGAAGACGAACGCGATGCCCAGTTCCCTCTGCACCTTCTGCAGCAGGTTGACGACCTGGGCCTGGATGGAGACGTCCAGCGCGGAGACCGGTTCGTCGGCGACGATCAGCTTCGGCTCCAGCGCCAGGGCGCGGGCCACGCCGATGCGCTGGCGCTGGCCGCCGGAGAACTCGTGCGGGAACCGGTTGTAGTGCTCGGGGTTGAGGCCGACGATCTCCAGCAGCTCGCGGACCCGCTTCTCCCGGCCGCCCTCCGGTTCGATGCCGTTGATCTCCATCGGACCGGCGATGATCTTGCCGACCGTGTGCCGCGGGTTCAGCGAGGCGTACGGGTCCTGGAAGATCATCTGGATCTCGGAGCGGATCGGCGCCAGCTCCTTGCGGGTCGCGTGCGTGATGTCCTGCCCGCGGTAGCTGATCCGGCCGGCCGTCGGCTCCAGCAGCCGGGTGATCAGCCGGCCCGTGGTCGACTTGCCGCAGCCGGACTCGCCGACCAGGCCGAGGCTCTCGCCCTCGGCCACCTGGAAGTCCAGCCCGTCGACGGCCTGCACCGCGCCGACCGTGCGGCGGATGGGGAAGCCGCCCTTGATCGGGAAGTGCTTGGTCAGCCCGGAGACGTCCAGGAGGGGAGTGGTGCTGCTCATGGTGGTGGGATCCCGTCTCTACGTCAGTGGGCCTTGGGGGCCGTGTCGGCGAGGTACTCGCGGCGCTGGGCGTCCGTCAGGTGGCAGGCGCTGCCGCGGCCGTCCACGATCTCCAGCGGGGGGCGCTCCGTGGCGCACCTGCCGCCCGGGACCTTGTCGGCGAAGGCGCAGCGCGGGTGGAAACGGCAGCCGGCCGGCGGGTTCAGCAGCGAGGGCGGCGAGCCCGGGATGGGGTTCAGCGGCACGTCCACCGGGCCGTCCAGGCTCGGCATGGAGCCCAGAAGGCCCCAGGTGTAGGGGTGTTGCGGGGTGCGCAGCACCTCCGCCTTGGGGCCGCGCTCCACGCACCGGCCGCCGTACATCACCAGCACGTCGTCGGCGATGTCCGCGATCACGCCCAGGTCGTGGGTGATGAAGATGATCGAGGTGCCGAACTCCTGCTGGAGGTCCTTGAGCAGGTCCATGATCTGGGCCTGGACCGTCACGTCGAGCGCCGTCGTCGGCTCGTCCGCGATCAGCAGCTTGGGGTCGCAGACCAGGGCCATGGCGATCATGGCGCGCTGGCGCATGCCGCCGGAGAACTCGTGCGGGTAGTTGTCCACCCGCTGGTCCGGCTGCGGGATGCCGACGCGCCGGAGCATCTCGACCGCCCGCTCCCGGGCCGCCTTCTTGGAGGCGCCGGTGTGCTTGCGGTACACCTCGCCGATCTGCGTCCCGATGGTGTGGTACGGCGACAGCGAGGCCAGGGCGTCCTGGAAGATCATCGCCATCTTGTTGCCGCGGAGCTTCTCCAGCGTCCTCTCCGGGGCGCCGTTCAGCTCCTCGCCGTCCAGCTCGATGGAGCCCTCGATCCGGGTGCTGTCGGGGTTGTGCAGGCCCAGGATGGTCAGGTTGGTGACCGACTTGCCGGACCCCGACTCGCCCACGATGCCCAGCGTCCTGCCGCGATCGAGGTCGAAGGAGAGACCGTCGACGGCCTTGACGATGCCGTCCTCGGTCGAGAAGTGCACCTTCAGGTCCTTGACGGACAGGAAGGGCTGCTGATCGGTGCTCGTCACGGGGACGCTCCAGAGAAGGGTGATGCGGGGTAGCTGGTGGGGGCGGGCGGGGTCAGGCGAGCCGGATCCGCGGGTCGATCAGGGCGTAGACGGCGTCCACGACGATGTTGGCCAGCACGACGAACGCGGCCGTGATCATCATGACGCCGAGGAGCATCGGGAGGTCGTTGTTGGTCACCGACTTCACGGCGAGCATGCCGAGGCCCTGGAGGCTGAAGGTCTTCTCGGTGATCATCGCGCCGCCGAGCAGGACGCCCATGTCGATGCCGAAGATGGTGACGATCGGGCCCATCGCGCCGCGCCAGGCGAAGCGGAAGAAGACGTTGCGGCGGGACATGCCCTTGGCGCGGGCGGTGCGGACGTAGTCCTCGCTCAGCGCCTCGACCAGTTGCGAGCGGGTCATCCGGGTGTAGTTGGCGGTCCAGATCAGCGCCAGCACCAGCCAGGGCACGAGCAGCCCGCTGAACCACGAGCCCGGGTTCTCGCTGAACGGGGTGTACGAGGGCTGCTTCAGCAGGTTCATCTGGTACACGAGGAGGTACAGGGCGAGCGGGCCGACGAAGTAGATCTGCATCGACGAGGCGACCAGCGACGAGGAGCTGGCGATCTTGTCGAGGGCCTTGCCCTGCTTCACCGCGGCGAGCATGCCGGTGCCGACACCGAAGATCAGGAAGACGACCGACGAGCCGATGGCCAGGGAGGCCGTGGTCGGGAAGCGGTCGAGGACCGTGGCGAGGACGGGCTCGCGGTTGATGAACGAGTAGCCGAGGCACGGGGCGTCGCAGTGACCGAAGCTCGGGTAGTCCCGGCCGACGAAGATGGCCTCCAGCCAGTGCCAGTACTGGACCGGCATCGGGTCCGAGATCCCCATGTTGTGCCGGATCACGTCGAGCGTCTCCGGTGTGCAGATCTTGCCGCAGGCCACTCGGGCCGGGTCACGCGGCACCGCGTAGAAGAGCATGAACGAGATCGCGCTGATGATCAGCAGCGTGATCACGGCGCCGAGGAACCGGCGGACGAGGAAGCGAAGCATGGGGGTTGGCTTTCCTGGGAGGGCCGTCGTGCGGAACGGGCCGGGCCGGGGTGACCGGAGGCCCGGTGGACGAGCCGAGGGCGGGGCGGCCGGCGGCCGCCCCGCCTCTCAGGGACGGATCAGGCCTTGACGTACATCTTGTAGAGCATGCAGCCGTCGAAGTTCGGGTCCATCTTCACGTTGCCGAGCTTCGAACCGTGGATGTACAGGCGCTTCATGTACACGTCGGGGATGAAGGCGCCCAGCTCCGTGACCTGCTTGTCCAGGGCGGCCCACATCTTGTTGGCCTTGTCCTGGTCGGTCTCGGCGGTGGCGGCCTTGATCGCCGCGTCCACGTCCTTGTTCTTCAGCTGGCAGTAGTTGGTGCCCTGCTCCACCACGTTGTGGCTGTCGAACAGCGGCTGGAAGACCGAGTAACCGGTCGGCCAGTCGGCGGACCAGCCGCCCCAGTAGATGTCGTAGCCGTTGTCGAGCTTGCCGATCTGGTCGTACCAGGTGGTCGAGTCGATGCCCTTGGACACGACGTCGAAGCCGGCCGCCTTCAGGGCGTTCTCGACGACGACCTTGATCTTGGCCTGCACGTCGTCCTGCTGGTAGGCGTAGACGATCTTCGTGCCGAGCTTGCCGGCCTTCTTCAGGATCGCCCTGGCGGCCTTCGGGTCGCCCGCGGGGTTCTTCAGCTTGCCCCAGACGTCCTGGGACTCGTAGCCGGCGACGAGCGGGCTCATGACGCCGGTCGCGTAGTCACCGCGGTGCACGCCGCCCTGCAGCTGGCGGATGCCGGCGGTCGGCCAGGCGCGGATGAGGGCCTCGCGGACCTTGATGTCGGTGACGCGGCTCTGGTTGATCCAGTAGACGCTGGTGCCGCTGCTCAGGTCCTCGAAGAGGCGGTCCTTGGCCTTGACGGTGGCCTGCTGGACCTTCGACTGCGGGACGGTCCGCCAGGACACGGCGTACTGGTCGTTGCCGGAGTCCGCGATGAGGCGGTCGGCGGCGGTCTCCGCCTCGATGCCGAAGGTGAAGTCGAACTCGTCCGGGTACGCGTTGCGGATCGGGTCCGTCTTCGGGTCCCAGTGCTCGTTGCGGACCAGCACCATCGACTTGTCGGTGCTGTGCGACTTGATCTTGTAAGGGCCGCTGGAGAACGGCTTCTTGTCGTAGTCCTGCTTGGTGTCGTGCTTCACCGGGGTCGGTGCGTACGAGTGCATCGCCAGGACGTAGTTGAAGTCCGGTCGCGCCACGGAGAGGTGGAAGGTGATGGTCTTCCCGCTCGTCTCGATCGACTTCAGGTGCTTGTTGCCCTTGAAGGGACCCGAGTACGACTTGCGGTACTCCTGCGAACCGGTCAGCCAGGTCTGGACGTAGACGGCGCCCTCGGTGATGAAGCTGGCGAAAGCCCGCTCGATGCCGTGGCGGACGTCGTCGACGGTGATGTCGGAACCGTCCTCCCACTTGATGCCGTCCTTCAGGGTGAAGGACCAGGTCTTGCCGTCGTCCTTCATGGTGCCCGTGTCGGTGGCGAGGTCGCCGACCAGCGTCATCGAGCCGTCGTCGCCGACCTTGTAACCGGTCAGGGTGCGCGAGATGACCATCGCGGCGAGCGAGTTCCACGCGTAGTAGATCCGCTGCGGGTCGAGGTGCGAGAAGTCGTCGTCGTTCAGCAGGTAGACCTTGCCGCCCTTCTTGGCGCCGGCGACCTCCGGAGCCGGGCCCTTGGAGTCCTCCGCCGTGCCGATCTTGACCGTGGTCGCGTGGGCCTTGGCCGCTTCCTGCTTGCCGGGCTTGCCGGCGCTGCTGGAGTTGCCGCTGCTGCACGCGGTCAGCACGGAGCCGGAGGCGGCGGCGACACCAGTGGCTATCAGGAAGTTTCTGCGCGAGAAGGACATCGCATCCTGCCTTGGAGTGAGTTGTTGAGGAAGATCCGGCAACCCCGGCGTCGTCGCCGTGGTCCTGAAGTGAGCCGGAGTCAGCGCTTGGTCTTCGGGTCGAGCGCGTCGCGCAACGAGTCACCGAGGAGGTTGAACGCCAGGACGAAGACGACCATCGCGATGCCGGGGAAGAGGAGGTAGGTGATGTCGTCCTGATACACCTGGGCCGCTCGGCCGAGCATCACCCCCCAGTCCGGGGTCGGGTCCTGGATGCCCACGTTGAGGAACGCGAGGCCCGCTTCGGTGGTGACCATCGTCGGGAGCAGAAGCGTCCCCTGGATCAGGATCGGCGTCCACAGGTTGGGCAGCAGTTCCTTGAAGATGATGCGGGCCGGAGACGCGCCCGTGACCTTCGCGGCCTCGACGAACTCCCTTTCGCGCAGGGCCAGTACCTGCCCCCGGAGCAGCCGGGCGATGGAGGACCAGCCGAAGACGGTGAGCAGGGAGATGAGGGAGACCACGACGATCCAGGTGGGCGTGTCCTCGTTCGGAGCCACGAACAGGTTCAGGACCACCGGGGTGAAGGCCACGAAGAACAGCTGCTGCGGGAAGGCGAGCAGGATGTCGATGACCCGGCCGAGGAACCAGTCCGTCTTGCCGCCGATGTAGCCGGCGGTGACACCGATCACCACCCCGACCAGCATGACGAGCACCGTGATGGCGGTGGAGACCAGCAGTGAATTGCGGATCGCGTACAGCAGGAAGGTGAAGACGTCGCGTCCCAGGCCCGGTTCGACGCCGAACCAGAAGTCGCCGTCGATGCCGCCGTTCGGCTTCACCGGGTAGCTGTTGTCGCCGAGGAGGGCGGGGTCGCTGAGCCCGTACGTCGTGTACGGGTCCTTGCCGTACAGCTTGGCTATGAGCGGCGCGGCGAGACCGATCACGAAGAAGAGGATCACGATGATCGCCGAAATGACGCCCGTGCGGTCCCTTTTGAAACGGCGCCAGGCCAGCTGGCCGGGGGACCGGCTCTCGTTGCCCTTCGAGCCGTCCGAAGTGGTCGACTTCGCAACGGTCTCGTCGGTCACCTCAAGAGGGGCAGCCGCAGATGGAGTTGGGGAGGTCATGGTGCTCCTGGCCCACGGGAGGGTCTGATGACTCCGCAGGGCGCTCCCCTACGGGCTACGCCGGACTTTTTCAACGCAATTCATTCAAGGTCAATAAATTCTCGACCGGCTTGGCTTCCTCTTTACCTTCTTTACCTGTACGTGGTCATTCCGTAGCTACGCGGGTAGCGCGATGTAATCAATCCGTGCTTCACATCGGACCAATCGGATCAAACGGGTAAGGCGTCCGATATGCGGACGGTCGAGTGCCGAAATGCGTACATCGGGACGCGCAATCCAACGTTTCCGCATCGTTGCGCGAAGATCTGTTGCGTCCGAAACCCAAGATCGTCAGCTCGGCGGACGGCCGAGCGCGCATACGGACGACGTGTCCCCCTAAAGGCCCCTCTATCGGACGTGAGCCGTGCGGTATATGCAATATGACCCGATAGGAACCGGTACGGGATCGGCGCTCACGGAGGAGGCACGCCATGCGTGGAACCACGCGCGACCGAGGGCAGGCCCGAGGGGCCGCCTGCGCGGTCGTGGCCGCCGTGGCACTCGCCGCCACCGGCTGCGGGGGCGGCGGTCCGGGCGGCGCGGGCGCCGGCGCGCTGCTCAGCTCCTCCTGGGGCGATCCGCAGAACCCGCTGGAACCCGCCAACACCAACGAGGTGCAGGGCGGCAAGGTCCTCGACATGATCTTCCGGGGCCTGAAGAAGTACGACCCGAGGACCGGCAAGGCCACCGACATGCTCGCCGAGTCCATCGAGACCGCGGACTCGCGCACCTTCACGATCCGGCTGAAGGACGGCTGGACCTTCTCCGACGGCGAGAAGGTGACCGCCCGTTCCTTCGTGGACGCCTGGAACTACGGGGCGAGCCTGCGCAACAGGCAGCGGAACGCCTACTTCTTCGGCTACATCGAGGGCTACGACCAGGTCCACCCCGACACCGGAGCGCAGCGCGCCGGCACGCTGTCCGGGCTGAAGGTCGTCGACGACCGCACCTTCACCGTCCGGCTCCGCCAGAAGTTCTCCGGCTTCCCGGACACCCTCGGCTACGCCGCCTTCGCCCCGCTGCCCCGCGCGTTCTTCACCGACCACGCGGCCTGGCTGAAGAAGCCGGTCGGCAACGGCCCGTACGCCGTCGAGTCCTACACGAAGGGCGCCCAGATGACCCTGAGGAGGTGGGACGGCTACCCCGGCCAGGACAAGGCGCGCAACGGCGGTGTGGTCCTCAAGGTGTACACCGACAACAACACCGCCTACACCGACCTGATGGCCGGCAACCTCGACCTCGTGGACGACGTCCCCGCCTCGCAGCTGAAGAACGTCCGCGCCGACCTGGGCGACCGGTACATCAACACCCCCGCCGGCATCATCCAGACCCTGGCCTTCCCCTACTACGACAAGGCCTGGAACAAGCCCGGCACGGAGAAGGTCCGCACCGGCCTGTCCATGGCGATCGACCGCAGGCAGATCACCGACACGATCTTCCGGGGCACCCGCACCCCCGCCACCGACTGGACCTCGCCCGTCCTCGGCGAGGACGGCGGCTTCAAGGACGGCCTGTGCGGCGACGCCTGCCGCTACGACCCGGCCCGGGCCCGGAAGCTGGTCCGGGAGGGCGGCGGCATCCCCGGCGGCCAGGTCAGGATCTCCTACAACGCGGACACGGGCTCGCACAGGGAGTGGGTGGACGCCGTGTGCAACAGCATCAACAGGGCGCTCGGCGACGACCGGGCGTGCGTCGGCAGACCGGTCGGCACCTTCGCGGACTTCCGCAACCAGATCGGGCGGCACAAGCTGAGCGGACCGTTCCGGGCGGGCTGGCAGATGGACTACCCGCTCATCCAGAACTTCCTCCAGCCGCTGTACTACACCGGCGCCTCCTCCAACGACGGCAAGTGGTCGGACAAGGACTTCGACGCACTGGTCGACCGGGCGAACGCCGAGACGGACCCGGCCAAGGCGGTCACGGCGTTCCAGAAGGCCGAGGAGGTCGTCCGGGACCGGATGGCCGCCATCCCGCTCTGGTACCAGAACGGCAGCGCCGGCTACTCCGAGCGGCTGTCCGGCGTGGCGCTCAACCCGTTCAGCGTGCCCGTCTACAACGAGATCAAGGTCAGCTGAGCCGCCATGGGACGCTACGTCCTCCGGCGCCTGCTGCAGATGGTCCCGGTGTTCGCCGGGGCCACCCTGCTGATCTTCCTCATGGTCAACGTGATGGGCGATCCGGTGGCGGGCCTGTGCGGCGAACGGCGGTGCGACCCGGCGACCGCGGCGCAGCTGAAGCGGGAGTTCGGCCTGGACGCGCCGCTGTGGCGGCAGTACGCGACGTACATGGGGAACGTCTTCACCGGGGACTTCGGCACGGCGTTCAACGGCCAGCCGGTGACCGAGCTGATGTCCACGGCCTTCCCCGTGACGGTGCGGCTCACCGTCGTCGCCGTCCTCCTCGAGGTCGTCGTCGGCGTCACGCTCGGCGTGCTGACCGGGCTGCGGCGCGGCCGGCCCGTCGACACCGCCGTGCTGCTGCTGACCCTGGTGGTGATCGCGGTGCCCACCTTCGTCACCGGCCTGCTGCTCCAGTTGCTCCTCGGCGTCCGGTGGGCGTGGATCAGGCCGTCCGTCCCCCCGGACGCCGCCTTCGGCGAGCTGATCGTGCCGGGCCTGGTCCTCGCCTCCGTCTCCCTCGCCTACGTCACCCGGCTGACCCGCACCTCCATCGCCGAGAACAAGCGCTCCGACTACGTCCGCACGGCCGTCGCCAAGGGACTGCCCCGGCGCCGGGTGATCACCCGTCACCTGCTGCGCAACTCCCTGATCCCGGTGGTCACCTTCATCGGCACCGACATCGGCGCGCTGATGGGCGGGGCGATCGTCACCGAGCGGATCTTCAACATCCACGGCGTGGGCTACCAGCTCTACCAGGGCATCCTGCGGCAGAACACCCAGACGGTCGTCGGCTTCGTGACCGTGCTCGTCCTCGTCTTCCTGGTCGCCAACCTCCTCGTCGACCTGCTGTACGCCGTACTCGACCCGAGGATCCGCTATGCCTGAACAGTCGTACGAGCCCGAAGGCGCGATCGCCGGCACCGGCATGGGCGGCGCGATGGACCTCGGCGCGAGCGAGGCCGTCGCCCTCGGACAGCGCCCGCCGGCCGGCCCGGGCGGCGGGGTCCCGGCCGGACCGGAAGGCGCCGGTCCGGCGGGCAGGCCGCGCTCCCTGTGGTCGGACGCCTGGCGGGACCTGCGCCGCAACCCGGTCTTCCTCGTCTCCGCCCTGGTCATCCTCTTCCTGTTCGTCGTCTCCCTGTGGCCGTCGGCGATCGCCCCCGGCAGCCCCCTGCGGTGCGACCTGTCCAAGGCCCAGGAAGGCGCCCGGCCGGGCCATCCGTTCGGCTTCGACGGACAGGGCTGCGACGTCTACACGCGCACCGTGCACGGCGCCCGCACGTCCGTCACCGTCGGCGTGTGCGCCACGCTCGGCGTCTCCCTGTTCGGCTCGGCGCTCGGCGGACTCGCGGGGTACTTCGGCGGCGTCTGGGACGCGGTGCTGTCCCGGCTCACCGACGTCTTCTTCGCCATCCCGGTCGTCCTCGGGGGGCTCGTCCTCCTCTCCGTGGTGACGAGCAATACGGTCTGGCCGGTCATCGGGTTCATGGTGCTGCTCGGCTGGCCGCAGATCTCCCGCATCGCCCGCGGCTCGGTCATCGCCGTCAAGCAGAACGACTACGTCCAGGCCGCCCGCGCCCTCGGCGCCTCCGACTCCCGCATCCTGCTGAGGCACATCACGCCCAACGCCGTGGCCCCGGTCATCGTCGTCGCGACCATCGCGCTCGGCACCTACATCGCCCTGGAGGCGACCCTGTCCTACCTCGGCGTCGGCCTCAGACCGCCCAGCGTCTCCTGGGGCATCGACATCTCCGCCGCGTCCCCGTACGTCCGCAACGCCCCGCACGCCCTGCTGTGGCCCTCGGGGGCCCTCGCCGTCACGGTCCTGGCCTTCATCATGCTCGGCGACGCGGTACGCGACGCCCTCGACCCGAAGCTGAGGTGACGCCGTCGTGCTGCTCGAAGTGCGGGATTTGCACGTGGAGTTCCGGACCCGGGACGGGGTCGCCCGCGCCGTGAACGGGGTCGACTGCGCGGTGGACGCGGGGGAGACGCTGGCGGTGCTCGGGGAGTCCGGGTCGGGCAAGTCCGTCACAGCGCAGGCCGTGATGGGGATCCTTGACACGCCGCCGGCCCGGATCACCGGCGGGCGGATCCTGTTCCGGGGGCAGGACCTGCTGACGGTCCGGGCGGAGGAGCGGCGCAGGATCCGCGGCGCCGGCATGGCCATGATCTTCCAGGACGCGCTGTCCGCCCTGAACCCGGTCATGACGGTGGGCGACCAGCTCGCGGAGATGTTCGTCGTGCACCGCGGGATGCGGAAGAAGGACGCACGGGCCAGGGCGGTCGAGCTGATGGACCGGGTGCGCATCCCGGCCGCGGCCCAGCGGGCGCGGGACCACCCCCACCAGTTCTCCGGCGGGATGCGCCAGCGCATCATGATCGCCATGGCGCTGGCCCTGGAACCGGCGCTCGTCATCGCCGACGAGCCGACCACCGCCCTGGACGTCACGGTCCAGGCCCAGGTCATGGACCTGCTCGCGGAGCTGCGGCGCGAGTACCGGATGGGGCTCATCCTGATCACCCACGACCTCGGTGTGGTCGCCGACGTCGCCGACCGGATCGCGGTGATGTACGCCGGGAGGATCGTCGAGTCGGCGCCCGTGCGCGACCTGTACAAGCTCCCCGCCCACCCCTACACCCGCGGCCTGCTGGACTCCGTCCCCCGCCTGGACCGCAAGGGACGGCGGCTGGACGCCGTCCGGGGCCTGCCGCCCAACCTGACGCGCATCCCGCCGGGCTGCGCCTTCCACCCCCGCTGCCCGATGGCGCGGGACGTGTGCCGCACCGAGGAACCGCCGCTGTACGAGGTGGCCGCCGGCCGGGGCAGCGCCTGCCACTTCTTCAGGGAGTGCCTGGATGACCGCGACCACTGAACCGATCCTGGAGGTCAGCGGCCTCGTCAAGCACTATCCGCTCACCCGGGGCGTGCTGTTGCGCAAGCAGGTCGGCGCGGTGCGGGCGGTGGACGGCGTCGACTTCGCCCTCGGCCGGGGCGAGACCCTGGGCATCGTGGGGGAGTCGGGCTGCGGCAAGTCCACGCTCGCCCGGCTGCTGTGCAACCTGGAGCGTCCCACGGCCGGCTCCGTCCGGTTCAAGGGGGAGGACATCACCCGGCTGTCCGGCCGGGCCCTCAAGGCGGTCCGCCGCAACATCCAGATGGTGTTCCAGGACCCGTACACCTCCCTGAACCCCCGGATGACGGTGGGCGACATCATCGGCGAGCCCTTCGACATCCACCCCGAGGCGGCCCCCAGGGGCGACCGGCGCCGCAGGGTGCGCGAGCTGCTGGACGTGGTCGGTCTCGACCCCGAGTACGCCGACCGCTACCCGCACCAGTTCTCCGGCGGTCAGCGCCAGCGCATCGGGATCGCGCGGGGGCTGGCGCTGCGCCCGGAGGTGATCGTCGCCGACGAGCCGGTGTCCGCGCTGGACGTGTCGGTCCAGGCCCAGGTGATCAACCTCCTGGACCGGCTCCAGTCGGAGTTCGGCCTGTCGTACGTCTTCATCGCGCACGACCTGTCGGTGGTCCGGCACATCTCGGACCGGGTGGCGGTCATGTACCTGGGCCGCATCGTGGAGACCGGGCGGGAGGCCGAGATCTACGACCATCCCACCCACCCCTACACCCAGGCCCTGCTGTCCGCCGTCCCCGTGCCCGACCCGGAGGCCCCCGCGCACCGCGAGCGGATCATCCTCACCGGTGACGTGCCCTCCCCGACGGACATCCCCTCCGGCTGCCGTTTCCGCACCCGCTGCTGGAAGGCCCGGGACCGCTGCGCCCGCGAGGTGCCCGCGCTCGCGGTGCCCGCCGTCTTCCGCGGCGTGTCCGGCCCCGCGGCCCATGCGTCGGCCTGCCACTTCGCCGAGGAGGCTCCCTCCGCCGGGCGTCCGGCGCCCGCGGCGGCCCCGCCGCCGGCGATGCAGCACAACGGCGACGGGCCGGGATGAGTCGCCCCGTCCCGGCCCGCTTACGGCACCCGCACGGCCGTACGCGTCCAGCCTCGCGCGTCCGTATATCAGCGCCGCTTCGGCCGAGTTGCCTGTTTGTTAACGCAGTTGCGGGGTGTTCGGCTGCGGGAGCGAGCGCCGCAGGAAGTCGAGCTGCAGGAGCAGCAGGTTCTCGGCGACCGTCTCCTGGGGGGTCATGTGGGTCACGCCGGACAGCGGGAGGACCTCGTGGGGGCGGCCGGCGCCCAGGAGGGCGGAGGACAGGCGCAGGGAGTGGGCGACGACCACGTTGTCGTCCGCGAGACCGTGAATGATCATCATCGGGCGGTGCGGTTCGGCCGGGTCGACCAGGCCCGCGTCGTCCACCAGGGAGTTGCGGCGGTAGACCTCCGGCTGCTCGTCGGGGTGACCGAGGTAGCGCTCCTGGTAGTGGGTGTCGTAGAGGCGCAGGTCGGTGACGGGCGCGCCGACCACGGCCGCGTGGAACACGTCCGGGCGGCGCAGCACCGCGAGGGCCGCCAGGTAGCCGCCGAAGGACCAGCCCCGGATCGCCACCCGGCCCAGGTCCAGCGGATACCGCTCGGCGAGGGCGTGGAGGGCGTCCGCCTGGTCCTGGAGGACGACGTCCGCCAGGTCGTCCCGGACCGCCTTCTCCCAGGCCGGCGAGCGCCCCGGCGTGCCCCGGCCGTCGGCGACGACCACCGCGAAACCCTGGTCGGCGAACCACTGGGAGGTCAGGTGGGCGTTGTGCGCGGCGACCACGCGCTGCCCGTGCGGCCCGCCGTAGGGGTCCAGCAGGACCGGCAGGGGAGTGTCACCGTGGTAGTCCCGTGGCATAAGCACGGCGCACGGAATGCGGCGTGCGCCCCCCTCGGTGAGGGTGACCCGCGGGGAGAAACCGGGATCTTCGGCGTACGACCGGACAGTCGCCACCGGCTTGCCCTCGCACAGCACCTGCACCCGGGTGCCCGGCCGGTCCAGCGCGGCCGAGGTCAGCACGGTCACGCCCCCGGCGCGCACCGCCGAGTGCACACCCGGTTCCCGGGAGACGCGCTCCACCCCCAGCTCGTTCACCCGGTACACATGGATTTCGCCGATTTCCGGGGCCTCCGCCTCCGCACCCGACGAGGCGGAAACCAGTACGTCGTCCGTGCCCACGTCAAGTACCGCACGAATGTGCAACTGACCCCTGGTCAATGGCCGTTCCCCGACCGCCAGCACCCGTGCGCCGCCCTCGTCGGCGATCCGGACGAGCTGCCCCGACGGGCTCCAGCACGGAACCCCGGCGAAAAGTTCCAGCCAACTTGGATCTTCGTCGGCGTGCACCATCCGCGTGGCTCCGGTGGCCGGATCCACCGCCAGGAACAACTGGCTGCGCTGATCCCGCGCCTGAACCAGCAACAGCGGGGCACCCGCCCCTGACCAGTGCACTCGTGCCAGATACGGATAGCGGGACCGGTCCCAGACGACCTCCGTGCGCGTCCCGTCCAGCGCGCACACGAACAGCCGTACGTCCGCGTTCGCCGTGCCCGCCGCCGGGTAGCGGACGGCCTGCGGCTCGCGGTCCGGGTGGGCCGGATCCGCGATCCACCACCGCCGCACCGGCGTGTCGTCCACGCGCGCCACGAGCAGCCGGTCCGACTCCGGCGCCCACCAGAAGCCCCGCGAGCGGCCCATCTCCTCGGCCGCGACGAACTCCGCGAGCCCGTAGGAGACCTCCTCCGACTCCGGCTCGGCCAGCGCCCGGTCGCCGTCCCCCTCGGCGCCCACCACCCGCAGCGCACCCCGGGCGACATAGGCGACGTGCCGCCCGTCGGGGGACGGACGCGGGTCGACCACCGGCCCCGCGACGCGCAGCTCACGCGTCGTGCCGGCCCGCAGCTCGGCCGTGAAAAGCCGCCCTGACAAGGCGAAAGACGCCAACTCCACGGCGCCGTCGGTGGCATACCCGACGATGCCGGCACCACCCTCCCGGCTGCGTTCCCGGCGTGCCCGCTCCTCCGCCGGGAGCTCTTCGCGGGCGCCCCTCAGGAGTGCGCTCGGGTCGGCCGCCAGGCGCTCCGCGCCGCCCGGCAGATCCATGACCCACAGGGAGTTGGCCCGGTCGGAACCGGAGCCGGAGCGCAGGAACGCGACACGCGAACCGTCGGGCGCCACGGTGAACGCACGCGGCGCGCCGAGCGTGAACCGCTGGGTCCGGGCGTACCGGCGGGGAAAGGAGTCAGCCTCGGTCGTCATACCCCGACCATATTGGCCATGCGCCCCCTTGTGCGGCTGTGCGCCGAGCGATGCGCGAGCACGGATAGTTATGATCACTACCGCTGTGTGGGTAGGAACCTGCTGGCGTCCGCATGGAGTTGCTGTACACCCCCCGCGTCCCTGGGATCTTTGGAGGTGAACCGCCGTGGCACTCTCGATTTCGGCGGTGGTGCTGCTGGCGATCATCGTCTTCTTGCTGATCAAGAAGTCAGGGCTGAAGGGCGGCCACGCGGTCGTCTGCGTCCTGCTCGGCTTCTATCTCGCCTCCTCGACCGTCGCTCCCACGATCAGCGAGCTGACCACCAATGTCGCCAGCATGATCGGCAGCATCAAATTCTGACCGCCGTCGAGGCGACGGCGTGCGAACGGCCGGCGACCCTCAGGGTCGCCGGCCGTGCCGAGCAGGAGTAGCCGGTCAGTTCTCGGTCGCGTAGGGCAGGAAGTCGGCCCATGCGGTGGGGGCGAAGGCCAGCCGCGGGCCCTCGGTGTGCTTCGAGTCGCGGACGTGGACGGTGCCGGGTTCGGTGGCGACCTCGACGCAGGAGTCGCCCTCGCTGCCGCTGCTGTAGCTGCTCTTGAACCACGCCAGGCCGGAGGTGCGCCTGGCGGATGCTTCGCGGTTCATGTCTCTCCCGGAGGCTGGGTGGCCGTTGTGGGGAGTAGCCGGTCAGTTCTCGGTCGCGTAGGGCAGGAAGTCGGCCCATGCGGTGGGGGCGAAGGCCAGCCGCGGGCCCTCGGTGTGCTTCGAGTCGCGGACGTGGACAGTGCCGGGTTCGGTGGCGACCTCGACGCATGAGTCGCCCTCGCTGCCGCTGCTGTAGCTGCTCTTGAACCACACTAGGCCGGACGCGTCCCCGGACGAGCTCTTGCGGATCATGTCTCCCCCAGCAGTTGTTCGATGAAGGCAGCCGACTCACGTGGTGTGAGCGCCTGAGCCCGGATGATGCCATACCGGAGTTCCAGGATACGGAGCTGCCGGAGGTCGGAAACCGGTCGTCCGTTGGCCACTGCTGGTGAACGGCCAATCGCTGAACCGTCTTCGAATTTGAGCACCTCGATGCCGCCGTCCACGCCGGCATGTTCATCGCGTTCCATCGGCATCACCTGCAGCTCGACGTTGCGCAACTGGGCTGCCTCAAGCAGGTGTTCAAGCTGACGACGCAGGACCGTCCTTCCACCCAGTGGTCGCCGAAGCGTCCACTCTTCCAGGACGAAACTGAGGTCGGGTGCCGGGTCCCGCTCGAAGATCGCTTTGCGTGCTACTCGCGCTGCGATGAACCGCTCCACCTCCTCTGCCGAATAGGCAGGGCGCCGCATGGACAGGAGGGCACGCGCGCACTCCGGTGTCTGCAACAAGCCGTGGACGTGCAGCGGATCGTAGAGCTGGAGCTCTACCGCCCGCGCTTCCATCTGGGCCAGGTCCCGCACCTTCTTCGGGTAGCGGACCTTCTTCACGTCCTCCTTCATCGCCGCGACGAGCCCACCCGCGCTCAGCACCTCGTCCGCCGTGTCCAGGTACTCGGGGCGGGGGATGCGCTTGCCGCTCTCGATCTTGTAGACGAGGTCCTCCCCGTACCCGACCGCCGCCGCGAACTCGCCGACCCGCAGCCCGGCCGCTTCCCGGCGGAGCCTCAACTGCCGTCCCACCGTGGCCACCACGGCGAGTGCCCAGTCGTCGTCCGGGTCCACCTCCCAGCCCGGCTCGTCCGTCTGCTCCGCCTCGGCCCCGACCCGCACCGCCTCACCGTTCACCGACATGCGCGCCCCTCCGTAGTGCCGCGTCCTACCGTTCCGCCCCGCCTGTGGGGGAGCCGCGCCGACAGTCCGGACAGCGCCGGACCAGCCCTGGACGGTGGCTCTACGTAGCGGGGCGATCACGCATCACGGTACGACCGGTCGGCCACGCTGAGTGATGTGAATCAGGAAATCCAGGAAATCTCCGGGACCGGACCCCGACCCGAATCCGGCGGCGGGGTGCGCAACGTGACCCTGCTGCTGTCGTCCACCCCGCGCGGGGCCCGCCTGGCCCGCCTGCTCGCGGCGGACGCGCTGCGGAGCTGGGGACTTCCGTACGAGACGGCGAGCCAGGTCGTGGCGGAACTGGCGGCGAACGCGGCCACCCACGGCCGCGTGCCGGGCCGCAGTTTCCGCCTCACGCTGTACGTGGTCGGCGGCACGCTCCGCGTCGAGGTCACCGACACGCGCGGTGACCGGCTGCCCGCGCTCCGGGCGCCGGACGCCGTGGCCGAGTCCGGCCGGGGCCTGGTGCTGGTCGAGGCGCTGGCCGACCGCTGGGGGGTGACGGAGGAGCGGTTCCCGCGCAAGACCGTGTGGGCCGAACTGAGCCTGGTGCCACCGGAACCCGCACCCTCGCGCTCCGGCGGCGTCGGCGACTGAAAGACAGAGAACTCGGGGGGAAAGCACCCCCACCGAACCCCACCCCTCCCGCCCGCGGTCGCGCTCACCCGGGCGGGTGAACATCCCGGAACCGGCTGGATTTCCCGGCCGCGGAGGCTCGACGCTCAGCGCAACGCACCACCACAACCGCAGACATGAGACGGCCCCCGCCGGGACGGGCAATCCCAGTGCGAGGGCCTGACCACCGAGGAAGAGGAAGCTTCCCGATGGGTACCCAGCACCCTAGCGCGCCCTCGCGCGTCCAGGCCCGCGTTGCGGGCGACAAGCACCCGAACCGGGGCCGCCGCAGCGGCGGGCTCCAGCACGACAACTCCCGCCACACCGCCCGTTTCACGGTGGTCGGCAACCACCTGGCCCAGCACCGGCAGCTCTCGCTCCTCGCCATCGGGCTCGCCGTGCACCTCCAGTCGCTGCCCCAGGGCGCCGCCGCCGACATCAAGACCCTCGCCGCCCGGTTCCCCGAGGGGGCCACCCGGATCGCCGCCGCCCTGCGCGAGCTGGAGGCCCACGGCTACCTGCGCCGCGAACGCCACCGCACGCCCACCGGCCGCATCGTCACCCGCACGGTCTCCTGCAACCAGCCGGCGGCGGCCCGCCACCGCCCCGAGGCACAGGTCGCGGCACCGCAGCGGCGGGAGGTGTGCGCGGACGGCGGGGCGCACCGCACGCGGGCGGCACGGGAGGAGCGAGCGCCCCGCAAGCCGCTCCCCGCCGTGCCGAGCCCCGCCTGCCCCGCCCCGGCGCTCCTGGCGGCCGCCACGGACCTCCTCGCGGACCTCCGCCGCCACGACGCCCGGCTGCTGCTCTCCGCGTGCGACACCGCCCACCTGGCCCCCGGTGTCGCCGCCTGGCTGGAGCGGGACGTCGCCCCCGCCGCCGTACGCCGCGCCCTGACCGCCGACCTGCCGCCCGAGGGCGTACGCCGCCCCGCCGCCCTCCTGGCGCACCGCCTGGCCGCCCAGCTCCCGCCCCCGCCCCCGTTCCGGGCCCCGGCCGCCCCGCCGCCGCCCCGGTACCCGATGCGGAACTGCGACGGCTGCGACCGCGCCTTCCGCTCACCCGATCCCGGGACCCGCTGCCGCGACTGCCGAACCGACCTCCAGGAGGCCGCCTAGCATGCCCCTGGGCACAGACGACGAGGAGCGAGCGCCATGACCCTCACAGGGCGCCTCCCACCTGTACCGGGCCATGCGCGACTTCCTGCAGTCCATGGACGACACGCTGCCCGGCACGTTCGAGATCACCAAGGAAGGGATCGTCCACGACCTGGAAGGGGACGGAGCCTTCGAGCCCCGTACGCTCCTCGCGGCCGTCGAGGTCGTCTCCCGCTCCAACCCGGACAACGACTGGGTGGGCAAGATGCGCGACTACCCGCTGCTCGGCATTCCCGTCTACGCGGTCTTCGACCCGCGTACCGGCACCGGTGCGGTGCTCACGGACATCCACTCCACCCCGGACGGCCCCCGGTACGCCACCCGCAAGGACTTCGTGTACGGCGAGGACGTCACCATCGGGAAGTGGACCATTGCGACGAGCGGTCTGCCGCGCTACCAGGACGAGGACGGGTGACCGCCCGGCGTTCGGCGCCCCGCCCGGCCCCTCATAGGCTGGCCCCATGACGGAACTGCCAGCCCGGCGTCTGCTGCTGGTGCACGCGCACCCGGACGACGAGTCGATCAACAACGGCGCGACCATGGCCCGGTACGCGGCCGAGGGCGTCCACGTGACCCTGGTCACCTGCACCCTCGGCGAGCGCGGCGAGGTCATCCCGCCCGAACTGGCCCACCTGAGCGGCGCCGCCCTCGGGCAGCACCGGCTCGGTGAGCTGAGGGACGCGACGCGCGCGCTCGGGGTCGAGGACGTCCGGCTGCTCGGCGGGGCGGGTCGGTACAGCGACTCCGGGATGATGGGACTGCCCGACAACGACGACCCCGGCTGCTTCTGGCAGGCCGACGTGGACGAGGCCGCCGGCCGCCTGGCCGAGGTGATCCTGGAGGTCCGCCCCCAGGTCCTCGTCACCTACGACGACCACGGCGGCTACGGCCACCCGGACCACGTCCAGGCCCACCGCGTCGCCATGCGCGCCGTCGATCTCGCGGCCGACCGGGGCCACCGGGTCGGCAAGGTGTACTGGAACCGCGTGCCCCGCTCCGTCGCCGAGGCCGCCTTCGCCCGCCTCCGGGACGAGTTGCCCGCGCTGCCGTTCGGCGAGAGCGCGACCGTGGACGACGTGCCCGGTGTGGTGGACGACGAGCGGGTCACCACCGCGATCGACGGCGCCGCGCACGCCGCCGCGAAGGCCGCCGCGATGCGCGCCCACGCCACCCAGATCGAGGTGGCCGAGCCGTACTTCGCGCTCTCCAACGCCCTCGCCCAGCCGCTGTTCACCACCGAGTACTACGAGTTGGTGCGCGGTCCGGGCGGCCCCGGTGAGACCGACCTGTTCGCCGGCCTGGGCCCCGGGGAGGCGTCGTGAGCGACACCCGGCCCGGCTCCCTGCTCGCCCAGCCGCTGCGGCCGCCCTCCGCCGGACGGACCGCCGCCCACCTCGGCCTCCTCCTGCTCGGCGCGGTGGTCGGACTCGCCGGGAGCCTGGTGCAGGCCGCCTGGTTCCCCGGCGGGCTGCTGCTGGCCCTCGCGGGCGCCGCCGGACTGTTCCTCGGCGGGGCGTACGCCACCGGCGGCCGCGGCGGGGCGGTCGCGCCGGCGGCGGGGTGGATCGTCGCCGTCATCCTGCTCACCACCGCCCGCCCCGAGGGCGACTTCCTGTTCGGCGCCTCAGGGGCCACCTATCTGTTCCTGCTCGGCGGCATGGCCCTCGCTGTGATCTGTGCCACCGTCGGCGCCGGACGGCAACCCGCCGGCGGCTCCGCCCGACTTGGCAAGTGACGTACCACTTCGCCGTTCGGCGCACGTGCGCGTCGGGCGGGGGTTTACTCAGCGGTCGTGGGAAACGCGCCAGAGGTGGCCAGTATGGTGGTGCGCGCCGCCGAGCCTCCCCCGAACGCTCGACTTCGCTCGTGCAGGGGGACCCCCACTCGCAGTGAGGTCGAACAGGCGGCGGAGCCAACTGGGAGAACCTGCCTTGAGTCGTGAAACTGACACTCCGTCCTCCGGGCCCAACGGGCGCGGCGGAGCCGCATACCCCTCCGGCACGCCGCCGTACGGGACCCCCATGGCTTCCGACGACGGCGCCGGAGCGGGCCGTTCGGGCACGCGTCCGGAGGAGAAGAAGACCGAGACCACGCTGACGACCCGGATCCGGATCAACATCCCCGGGTCCCGGCCGATCCCACCGGTCGTCGTGCGCAAGCCCGTAGGGGACGGGGAGAGCGCCGGGGAGGACAAGCAGCCCGCCGCCGAGCCGCGGCCCGTGGCCGACCGGAAGCCCGCCGCCCTCGCCGCCCCCGCCGAGCCCGCCGCCCCGGCCGAGCCCGCCGCCCCGGCGGAGGAGAAGACCAGCGACTGGTTCGCGCCCCGCAAGTCCCCGGCCGCCAAGGGCGGTCCGGGCGGCGGCGGCACGAACGGCGCCGGTGTGCCCGGCGGTTCCGCCGCCCCCGCCCTCACCTCCGGCGTGCCGAGCGCCCGTACGGGTGGTTCGGGAGCGTCCGGCGCGTCCGGTGCCACCGGCGCACGCCCCGGCGGCGGCCGTCCCGGCGGTGTCACCGGCGCCTTGAGCGTGCCCGGCTCCCGGCAGGGCGGCACCAACGGCAAGGGCCTGCCCGGCGCCACCGGCGGCCCCGTCGCCCCCGGACACGGCGGCGGCACCGGCTCCTTCGACGTGACCGAGGCGCTGGCCGCGGGCCCGCGGGGCGGCGGCTCCCGCCCCGGCCCGTCCGGCGCCGGCGAGCCCCGCCGGGACGACCTGCCGTACTACGCGGAGAACGGCGGGCAGGACGGCGCCGGCGCCCCCCGCCAGGACGGCTTCGGCGCCGGTCCGGCGGGCGCGGGCGGTCCCGGCGGCTTCGGCGGCCCGGGCGGCGGCGCGGGCGCGGGCGGTGCGAACCGGCAGTCCGGCCCGGCCGGTCCCGGCGGCCCCGGTGGCCCCGGCGGCTTCGGCGGCCCGGGCGGTCCCGGCGGCGTCCCGGGCACGGCCGGTGCGAACCGGAACTCCGGCCCGGCCGGCCCCGGCGGCCCCAGCGGCTTCAACGGCCCGAGCGGGCAGGGCGGCACCGGCGGTCCCCGCAACCCGGCCGGACCCACCGGCGGTCCGGTCACCGGCGACGCCACCCTCGCCCCGCAGGCCCGCCACGCCGGCCCGGAGGGCGGCGAGCCCTTCGACGGCCCCGCCGGTCCCGCCGGCCCCTCCGGCGCGGGCGGCTACGGCCCCGGCGGCCACCGCGGCGGACTGAGCGACGACACCGCGGTCCTCACCCCGCAGCAGCAGGCCCCGGAGCCGGGCACGCCCGGCTACCGCTCCCCGGCCGCCGGCAACGTCTCCGGACACACCGTCACCAGCGGCATCCCGGTCGTCCCCGGCGCGGGCAACTCCACGGCGGCCCCCGCGGCGGCCAAGCCGGCCCCCGCGCCCAAGGCGTCGGCCAAGCCGAAGAAGAAGGGCCGCAGCAAGCTGATGCTGCTCGCCGTCGGCGTGGTCGTCGTCGCGGGCGGCGCATACGGCGCCGGACTGCTGATGAACCGCACCGACGTGCCCAAGGGCACCACCGTGCTCGGCGTCGACATCGGCGGCGGCACCCGGGACGACGCCGTCAAGAAGCTGGACGACGCCTTCGGCAGCCGGGTGGACAAGCCGCTGAAGCTCGCCGTGGGCGGCAGGACGGTCACCCTCACCCCGGAGAACGCCGGACTGCAGTTCGACTACCAGGCCACGGTCGGCGAGGCCGCGAAGAGCGACTACAACCCGGTCCATGTGATCGGCTCCCTCTTCGGGCAGAAGCGCGTGGTCGAGCCGGTCATGCCGGTGGACGAGGAGAAGCTCCAGGCCGCCCTCCAGCAGGCGGGCGGCGGCTCCGGCTCGGTCACCGACGGCACCATCGACTTCCGGCCGGGCAAGGCCGTCGCCGTGTACGGCAGGCCCGGCCGGGGCATCGACGCCGGCCGGTCCACCCGGGCGGTCGAGCAGGCGTACCGCACGCTGGTGGGGACGGGCGCCGCGACCCCGGTCACCGTGCCCACGACCACCAGGCGGCCCACGGTGTCCGACGCCGAGGTCGACCGGATGATGCGGGAGTTCGCCCAGCCCGCGATGTCGGCCAACGTGACCGTGCAGACCGACGCGGCCCACCAGGTCCCGATGAGCCCGCAGAAGTCGCTGTGGAAGTTCCTCAGGGTCACGGCCGTCGACGGCAAGCTGGTCGACAAGCCCGACCTCGCCGCCCTCGAGCGGCTGTACGGGCAGGCCTTCGACGGCGTGCTGATCACCCGCGCCAACGGCAAGAAGACGCCCGTCACCCCCCAGGACGTCTACGTCGCCCTGCGCCAGGCGCTGATCAGCAGGACCGACCGGGTCGCGGTCATCGACACGAACCCGTCCTAGCGGTCGCCGCACGAGGGGCGCCCTCCGCCCGGAGGGCGCCCCTCGCCCGCCCGTCACCCGATCCGTATGACATCTGTCATCCGGCTCACGGGACCGCCGGCACTGCCGCGCGCCCCGCCCTCCCGGCCAGCATGGACGGCATGACGACAACAGCTGCGCCGGCCACCGCCACCCCGGTGGTCGGGTTCGACCGGGTGACCAAGAGATACGGGGACGTGCGGGCCGTGGACTCCCTCTCGCTCCGGCTGCACCCGGGCGAGACCGTCGCCCTCCTCGGCCCGAACGGAGCCGGCAAGTCCACCACCCTGGACCTGCTCCTCGGGCTCAAGCACCCTGACAGCGGCACGGTGCGCCTGTTCGGCGCGAGCCCGCGCGCGGCGATCGTCGCCGGACGGGTCGGGGCCATGCTGCAGAGCGGCGGGCTGATGGACGGGGTCACCGTCGCCGAACTGGTCGGGCTGGCCTGCTCCCTGCACCCGCGGCCCTACCCGGTGCCCGACGTGCTGGCCCGCGCGGGCATCGCGCAGATCGCCGGCCGCAAGGTCGACAGACTCTCCGGCGGCCAGGCCCAGCGGGTCCGCTTCGCCCTCGCCACCGCAGGCGACAGCGACCTGATCGTGCTGGACGAGCCGACCACCGGAATGGACGTCTCCTCCCGCCGGTCCTTCTGGGCCACCATGCGCGAACAGGCCGACCGGGGCCGCACCGTCCTCTTCGCCACCCACTACCTCGAAGAGGCCGACGCCGTCGCCGACCGGGTGCTGGTGCTGCACCGCGGGCGGCTCCTCGCCGACGGCACCGCCGCCGAGATCAAGGCCAGGGCAGGGGCCCGGCGCGTCTCCTTCGACCTGGAGGGCGCCGTCGACGAGGCCGCCCTGCGCGCGCTGCCCTGCCTCACCTCGATCGACGTGTCCGGCCGGACCGTCCGCATCCAGTCCTCCGACGCCGACGCGACCGTCCACGCCCTCTACGGCCTCGGCCTCCACCCCCGCAACCTCGAAGTCACCGGGCTCGGTCTCGAGCAGGCCTTCGTCGCCATCACCGCCGCCGAGGAGGCCAAGCAGCCGTGAACAGCCTGATCAAGCTGGAACTCGTCCGCGCCCTGCGCAACCGCAAGTTCCTGTTCTTCTCGGTGATCTACCCCTCGCTGCTGTTCCTGCTGATCGCCGGCAACGCCGACGGCCACACCGAGATCGACGGCACGGGCCTGACCCTGCCGACGTACATGATGGTCTCCATGGCCTCCTTCGGCGCCCTCACGGCGGTCCTGATGGGCAACAGCGAGCGCATCGCCAAGGAACGCGAGAGCGGCTGGGTGCGGCAGCTGCGGCTGACCCCGCTGCCCGGACGCGGGTACGTCCTCGCCAAGACCGCCGGCACGGCCGTGGTCAGCCTGCCGTCCATCGTCATCGTGTTCGCCGTCGCCGCGGCCATGAAGGACGTCCGCCTGGACGCCTGGCAGTGGCTCGCCCTCACCGGCGCCATCTGGGCCGGCAGCCTCGTCTTCGCCGCGCTCGGCGTCGCCATCGGCTACCTCGCCGGCGGCGACGCGGTCCGCCCCATCACCATGATCACTTACTTCGTCCTG
Organism: Streptomyces sp. NPDC006193; assembly: GCF_040613915.1. Classification (NCBI taxonomy): domain Bacteria; kingdom Bacillati; phylum Actinomycetota; class Actinomycetes; order Kitasatosporales; family Streptomycetaceae; genus Streptomyces; species Streptomyces sp. NPDC006193. Next base: position 290,328 of record NZ_JBEXTB010000003.1, on the reverse strand, counting down.
TCCCTGCTGGGCGGCCTGTGGATGCCGACCACCACGTTCCCGCGGTGGCTGCAGGACATCGCCGAGTGGCTGCCCACCCACGCGTACGCCGCCCTGGGACGGGCCGTCGAACAGAAACAGGCCCCGCACACCGCGGACCTCGCCGTCCTCGCCGTCTCCTTCCTCCTCTTCGCGGGCGGCGCGGCCTGGCTGTACCGGAAGGACACGCTGAAGGCGTGAACGCGACGACGCGAGACGGGCACGGAGCACCGGCGCACACCCCCGTGGGCCGGGCGCCCCGCAACCGGCGGGAACTGCTGGCCAAGATCCTCTGGATCGGGGTGTGGCTGGTCTTCCTCAGCTCACCGGTCCGGGACCTGGCCGGCGGCGGACACACGCCCGCCGCCACCGTGGCCGGCTCCCTCGGCCTCACCGCCTTCGTGGGGGCCTACCTGACCCTGGTCTTCCGCAACATCGGACGGCCGTTCTCCCCGCGCGTCGTGCTCGCCCTCGGCGCGGTCCTGGGCGTCCTCGCCCCCGTGCTCGCCTTCACCCTCGGCAGCGCCTGGCTCGGCCTCTTCGTGTACCTGTCGGTCGCCTGGGGGGCCACCCTGCCGCTGCGGGCGGCCTACTGGGCCGTCCCGGCCTCCGCCGCGGCGATGTACCTGACCGGCCTGCACTCCGACGAGAAGGAGGCGCGGGGCCTGCTCCTGCTGGTCCTGCTCATCGGGTTCGCGATGACCGGCGTCAGCCAACTCGTCCGCACCACCGTCGAGTTGCGCAAGGCCCGGGCCACCGTCGCCCAGCTCGCCGCCAACGAGGAACGCCTGCGCCTCGCCCGCGACCTGCACGACCTGCTCGGCCACTCGCTGTCGCTGATCACCCTCAAGAGCGAGCTGGCCGGCCGGATGCTGCCCGACCACCCCGACCGGGCGGCCCGGCAGATCGCCGACATCGAACAGGTCAGCCGGCAGGCCCTGGCCGACGTCCGGGAGGCCGTCACCGGCTACCGGCGGCCCCGGCTCGCCGCGGAACTCGCCGGCGCCCAGGTCGCCCTGACCGCCGCCGGGGTCGTCGCCGAGGTGCCCGCCGAGCCCGGCATCGCCGGCCTGCCCGAGGAAGCCGAGTCCGTGCTCGCCTGGGCGCTGCGCGAGGCGGTCACCAACGTGGTCCGGCACAGCGGCGCCGACCGCTGCGCCGTACGGCTGCTGCGCCGCCAGACCCTGGACGGGCCGCAGCTCGAACTCACCGTCGAGGACAACGGATCCGGCGGCTCCGGCACGGTCCCCGGAAACGGCCTGACCGGTCTGACCGAGCGGCTGCACCAGGCGGGCGGCACCCTGGAGGCGGGCCGGGTCAGACACGGGTTCCGGCTGGTCGCCCGCGTCCCGGCGGCCGGGCCGGCGGACATAGGATCCGGGGCATGACGCGCACGATCAGGGTCCTGCTGGCCGAGGACCAGTCGATGGTCCGCGAGGCGCTGGCCGCGCTGCTCGGCCTGGAGGACGACATCGAGGTCGTCGCCCAGGCCGCCCGCGGCGACGAGGTGCTCGCGGCCGTCGCCGCACACCGCGTGGACGTGGCCCTGCTCGACATCGAGATGCCCGGCTGCACCGGCATCGAGGCGGCCGCCCGGGTGCGCCGCGAGCACCCGGACGTCAAGCTGGTCGTCCTCACCACCTTCGGCCGGCCCGGCTACCTGCGCAGCGCCATGGAGGCGGGCGCCGACGCCTTCCTCGTCAAGGACGCCCCGGCCGCCCAGCTCGCCGCGGCGATCCGCCGGGTGCTGGCCGGGGAGCGGGTCATCGACCCCGCCCTGGCCGCCGCCGCGCTCGCCGACGGCGCCAACCCGCTCACCGAGCGGGAACGCCAGGTGCTCCGCGCGGCGGCCGACGGCTCCACCAACGCCGAACTGGCCCGGGCCCTCCACCTGTCCCAAGGCACCGTCCGCAACTACCTGTCCACCGCCATCCAGAAACTCGCCGTGCGCAACCGCGCGGAGGCGGTGCGGACCGCCCGGGAGAAGGGCTGGCTGTGACCGCGCCTCCCCTGCCGTGCACGGCCGCGGCGCGCGCCCTCAGTTGAGCTTCGCCCGCGCGATCCGCGCCTCCTGCCGCACCTTCCGTGCGGCCGGCTCGTCGACCACCTCGATCAGGTCGGCGTAGACGTCCAGTTCGTCGGCGCCCGCGGTGAACGCGCCGCGCTGCACCAGCAGCTGCCCCCGCTCGTAGCGCAGCCGCGCCGGATGCGACGGGACGAGCAGCGCCAGCTCCACGGCCCGCAGGGCGACGTCCGACCGCTCCGGCCGGGCCGCGGCCCACGCCCGGATGTTGTTCAGGACGCGCTGCACGACCTCCAGGGGCGCCGCCGGCTGGAGCAGGGCCGGATCCGGCGGCGCGCCCGTCGCCTCCACCACCAGCAGCTCCGCGTCCGCCCCGGTCAGCACCCGGCCCCCGTCGAACGGATCGGCCAGCACCCGCTCCCGCGCCGGCCCGAACCCCACGACGAAGTGCCCCGGCAGCGCGACCCCGTACACCGGGGCCCCCGCCCGGCGGGCGACCTCCATCCACACCACCGACAGCAGGATGGGCAGCCCGCGCCGCCGCCGCAGCACCTCGTGCAGCAGCGAGGACTCCAGCCGCTGGTAGTCGCCCGGCGTGCCGTGGAACTCCAGGCGGTCGCCGAGCAGCCGCCGTACGGCCTCCGCCCAGGCGCGCGGCCCGTCCGGCCGGTACGGCAGCTCGCCCGCCAGCCGGTCCAGCTCCTGCTGCGCGGCGTCGATGCCGGCCTCGTCCAGCGAGCCGTCCGTCTCCGCCCCGATCAGCAGGCACAGCGCGGACAGGTCCGGCCGCTCGGACCGGGCCTCCTCGGCGAACCGCCGCCGCAGCTCGGCGGAGCGCTCCGGCCCGGGCGGGTACGGGGGCGGCAGATACGGACGGGGCACGGCAGCTCACGCCCTTCCACGGGGTGCGGGGCCGGGCGTACCGGCCGGGCCGCGCGGGGCGTCCTGCGGCCGGGGTCCGCGGTGCCCCGGCGCGTCCCGGACCTCCGGTCCGTCCGGCGCCCGGTAGTGGTGGTAGGCGTGGTGCGGCCCGAAGCCCAGCCCGGCGTAGAAGGCCCGCGCGGCCTCGTTGTCCGCCTCCACCTGGAGCCAGGCCGCCGACGCCCCCTCGTCCAGCGCACGCCGGGCCAGCGCGGCCATCACCCCGGTCGCCAGCCCCTGCCGCCGCCGGCCGGGATCCACCTCGACGGCGGCGAACCCGGCCCACCGCCCGTCCACGGCGCACCGCCCGATCGCCGCCGGAGGCTCCCCGGCCGCACCGGGCGACGACGCGAACCACACCGAGGGGGCTTCGCCGCTCCCGGCTCCTTCCGCACCCGACCCGAGCACCCGCAGGGCCACCTCGCTCACCCCGGCGCGCCGGTACCGCGCGAGCCACGCCTCGTCCACCGTCCGGGACAGCACCACCTCCGCGCCGCCGGCCCGGTCCGCGACCGGCGCCAGGGCACCGATCCACACCTCGGCGGTCACCTCCCGCACCCAGCCGCGCCGCTCCAGCTCCGCGCAGAGCAGTTCCTGCGTGCCCTCCGCGCCGGTCGCCGTCTGCACGTAGGCGGGCAGGCCGCGCTCGCCGTACCAGCGCCGTACCGCCTGAAGGGCCGCGTCGAGCGGGAGGCCGGGGTCGCCGAGCGGCAGCACGCTGTTGGCCCGGCGCGTGAAGCCCGTCCGGCGCCCTGCGGCGCCCCCGGCGGCCGGCTCCTCCTGGACGGCCGCCCGCAGCTCCCACTCGCCGAGCCGCTCGCTCTCCACCGGCCGCCAGGCGCGCGAGGCCACGTGCGCGAGCTCCCGGTAGGAGGCGGCGGGACCCCTCCGCCGCGCCGGTGCGGCGGGCACGGTCTTCCCCGCGACCAGCGACGTCTCCGGGATGCGGACGCTCCGTCCGTCCCGTTGTGTGATCATGAGCACGCCCTCGTCCCATGATGTGAGAACGCCCACCGTGTCGGTGAACTTCTCACGCGTCGCCCCAGGTTCGCCCAGGCGCCGCACGGACACCCGTTTTCCCACGTCAGCAGGGGTGATACGGACTTCCAGACGCCCTGTCGCCGAGATTTCCACCGGTCAGTTCACCCCTCCTGTTCGGATCATGCCCCGGAACGGAGATACTAGGGGCGGGCATCGACGACGCCGCGCTCCCGCGCGCCAGGCGGCGGAGCCTGAGGAGGCCCGCCAGCGCCCTATCGAGGAGGAACGACAGCGTGACCTACGTCATCGCGCAGCCTTGTGTCGACGTCAAGGACAAGGCGTGCATCGAGGAGTGCCCGGTCGACTGCATCTACGAGGGCCAGCGGTCCTTGTACATCCACCCGGACGAATGCGTCGACTGTGGTGCCTGTGAGCCGGTCTGCCCGGTCGAGGCGATCTTCTACGAGGACGACGTCCCGGAGGAGTGGAAGGACTACTACAAGGCGAACGTCGAGTTCTTCGACGAGCTGGGCTCTCCCGGCGGCGCCAGCAAGCTGGGGCTGATCGAGCGCGACCACCCCTTCGTCGCCGCGCTGCCGCCGCAGGGCGAGTGACCGTTTAGGCGCAGCGGCCCGTATCCCGCGCCGCCTCGGTCCCGTACGGCCTGATCGCCCCGATCGCCGCCGTACGGGACCGAGGCGTTTGCCGCACCGAGCCGCACAGACGAAAGTGAGCCACTGATCGTGTCCGCAGTCTCCGACCGGCTGCCCACCTTCCCCTGGGACAAGCTGGACCCGTACAAGAAGACGGCCGCGGCCCACCCGGACGGCATCGTCGACCTGTCCGTCGGCACGCCCGTCGACCCGGTCCCCGAGCTGATCCAGAAGGCGCTGATCGACGCGGCCGACTCCCCGGGCTACCCGACGGTCTGGGGCACCCCCGCCCTGCGCGACGCGATCACCGGCTGGCTGGAGCGCCGCCTCGGCGCCCGCGGTGTCACCCACCGCCACGTCCTGCCGGTCGTCGGCTCCAAGGAGCTCGTCGCCTGGCTGCCGACCCAGCTCGGCCTCGGCCCCGGCGACCGGGTGGCGTACCCGCGCCTGGCCTACCCGACGTACGAGGTCGGCGCCCGCCTGGCCCGCGCCTCCCACGAGGTCTACGACGACCCCACCGAGCTGGACCCGTCGGGGCTGAAGCTGCTGTGGCTGAACTCCCCGTCGAACCCGACCGGCCGGGTGATCCCGAAGCCGGAGCTGACCCGGATCGTCGCCTGGGCCCGCGAGCACGGCGTCCTGCTGGTCTCCGACGAGTGCTACCTGGAGCTGGGCTGGGAGACCGACCCGGTCTCGGTCCTGCACCCGGACGTCAACGGCGGCTCCTTCGACGGCATCGTCGCCGTCCACTCCCTGTCCAAGCGGTCCAACCTGGCGGGCTACCGCGCCGCCTTCGCCGCGGGCGACCCTGCCGTCCTCGGCCCGCTGCTGGAGATCCGCAAGCACGGCGGCATGATGACCCCCGCCCCGACGCAGGCGGCGGTGGTGGCGGCCCTGGGCGACGACGAGCACGTCCGCGTCCAGCGCGAGCGTTACGCGGCCCGCCGCGAGGCGCTGCGCGCCGCCCTGCTGTCCCACGGCTTCCGGATCGAGCACAGCGAGGCGAGCCTCTACCTGTGGGCCACCCGCGACGAGTCCTGCTGGGACACGGTCGCCCACCTGGCCGGCCTGGGCATCCTGGTGGCCCCCGGGGACTTCTACGGCGAGGCGGGCGAGCGGTTCGTACGGGTCGCCCTGACGGCGACGGACGAGCGGGTGCGGGCGGCGGTGGCCCGCCTGACCGCGTAGCCCCCGCCGGAGGCGCGCACGACAAGCCGACGGGGCCCGGGAAGACCTGGGCCCCGTCGGCGTTCCCGGCCGTGCGCTCAGCCGAGCGGCAGACCCTTGGCCGGCAGGACGGTGCCGGGCAGGGACGACGTCGGCAGGTCCCCCTTGGCCAGAGAGTCCGTGGGCAGGCCCTTGGCGACGGAGTCCGTGGGCAGGCCCTTGGCGACGGAGCCCGTCGGCAGGCCGCCCTTGGCCAGGGAGGCCGTCTGCAGTCCGCCCTTCGTCGCCGCGCCGGCCGCGGCTTCCCCGAGGACGCCCCCCGCGGTCCCGGCCGCGGCGCCCGCGGCCTGCTGCGCCGCGGGCGCCGTCTCCTGCACGGCGCCGCCGAGGGCCTTGCCCGCGGCCGGCACCGTCTGCCGGACCGCCTTGCCGCCGCTCTCGCCCGCGAGAGCGGCGACGTTCTGCGCGGCGCCGTCGACGGCCGTGGCGACGTGCGCGCCGTCCAGGACGGTCACGCCGTCCAGGGCGGTCAGACCGCCCAGGTTCGGGGTGGCCGCCGGCAGGTTCGTGGCCGCACCGGCGGAGCCGGCCGCACCGACCCCGGCGGCCGCTCCCGCTGCGACGAGCAGCGCGGCACGGGCGATCCGGCGGGTCAGAGGGAGGGACATGATGCTCCATTCGACGGGAGGTAACGGTGTGTCCGGCCTGGTCGGGTCCGGGCTCGGACGCCGTGACTACCGCTCGACGCCCGCAAAGGTTGCGGACGCCCCAGGTAAAGAATGGATAACGCATCGCATTATCAGGTGTGGATAAAAACGGGCAAACGGCGTCGGTCGGACCGTCGGAAGAATCCTTCCTCTCCCTGTGTCCCAAGGAATCCGCGGTCCGCGCGCCTCCCGCCCGGGCCCCCCGGCGGACCGGCGCCGCACCACTCGCCCGGGCGATCCGCCGTACTACTGTCCGGTCACGATCCGGACGGCCCCTGCGGACTTCTCCGCCCCGGCGGCCCCGGCCGAGCGGACCGTCCTCCACTCGTCGCTGCTGCTGCCCGCGGTCCACTCCCGCCCCGCGAACGTCACACGCTGGATGTGCAGCGCCGAGGAATGGGCCACCGCCCACTGCGCGAGCTGCCAGCCCCGCTGCCGCTCACCGCTCCCGCTCGCGTTAGCCGGCGTCCCCGCGGGCACCGGAACCGTCACCGTCCGCCCGCGCGCGGTCGCCGTCACACTCGGCGACGGAGACGGCGACGGCACCGGCGTGCCGCCCACCACCGCACCGGTCTCCTGCAGCGCGTCCCGCCCGAAGTCCCGTACCAGCGCCTCCCGCACCGCGTCCGGACCCGTCGCCGCGGCCGTGCGCGCCGGGCGCCCGTCGCACGTCAGGGTGGCCCCCGCCCGGCCGGTCAGGGCCGCCGACAGCAGCGAGGCGTCCCGCTCGTGCTTGGCGTACGCCTCCGGGTAGCCGCTGCGCTGCACCCGCTGCGCGGCCACCGTCAGCGGCAGGCCGGTGTAACCGGGCACCTTCGCCAGGTGCGCGTAGAAGATGCCCGCCGCGTAGGTGGGATCCATGATCTGCCGCTCGGTGCCCCAGCCCTGCGAGGGCCGCTGCTGGAACAGGCCCAGCGAGTCCCGGTCGCCGTGCCGGATGTTGCGCAGCCCCGACTCCTGCAGGGCGGTCGCCAGGGCGATCGTCACGGCCCGCTCCGGCATCTGCCGGCCGGTGCCGACGGCGGCGATCGTCGCCGCGTTCACCGCCTGCTCCGGCGTGAACTCGTACGACGCCCCGTCACCGGTGGCCGAGACCACCTTGCAGCCGCGCGCTCCACCGCCTCCGGTGACGTACTGCACGACGAGGTAGGCGACGACGCCGCACAGGACCAACAGGGCCGCGGTGAAACGGAAAAGACGGCCGCGGCGCTCGGGACGGGTGGGGGACGGCTCTGACACGCGTACAAGGTACTGGAGCCGCGCCGGCCCCTCGCGGGGGGTACGGCGCGCACCGCCCCGCACCGCCTCGCGCGCCCGGACCGTCCGCGGCCGGCGCGCTAGGGTCGTGGCCATGGCCGACACCTCGCTTGACCTCACGCTGGACGCCGCCGCGCTCACCGCGCGGCTCGTGGACCTCCCGTCGGAGAGCGGCGCCGAGAAGCCGCTCGCGGACGCGATCGAGGCCGCCCTGTGCGACCTGCCGCACCTGACGGTGGACCGCTACGGCAACAACGTGATCGCCCGCACCGATCTCGGCCGCGCCGAGCGCGTCGTCCTGGCCGGCCACATCGACACCGTGCCCATCGCGGACAACGTGCCCTCCCGGCTCGACGACGACGGCGTGCTGTGGGGCTGCGGCACCTGCGACATGAAGTCGGGCGTGGCGGTCCAGCTGCGCATCGCGGCCACGGTTGCCGCCCCCAACCGCGACCTGACCTTCGTCTTCTACGACAACGAGGAGGTCGCCGCCGACCTCAACGGCCTCAAGCACGTCGCCGAGGCGCGTCCCGAGTGGCTGCGGGGCGACTTCGCGGTCCTGCTGGAGCCCACGGACGGCGAGGTCGAGGGCGGCTGCCAGGGCACGCTGCGGATGCTGCTGCGGACGAAGGGCGAGCGGGCCCACTCGGCACGCGGCTGGATGGGCGCCAACGCCATCCACGCGGCGGCCCCCGTCCTCGCCCGCCTGGCGTCCTACGAACCCCGCCGGCCCGTCATCGACGGCCTGGAGTACCGCGAGGGCCTCAACGCGGTGGGCGTCTCCGGGGGAGTCGCCGGCAACGTCATCCCCGACGAGTGCGTGATCAAGGTCAACTTCCGCTACGCCCCCGACCGCACCGAGGAGGAGGCCGTCGCGCACGTCCGCGAGGTGTTCGCCGACTGCGGCGTCGAGGAGTTCACGGTGGACGACCACAGCGGCGGCGCGCTGCCGGGCCTGTCCCACCCGGCCGCGGCGGCCTTCATCGAGGCGGTGGGCGGCGCCCCGCGGCCCAAGTACGGCTGGACGGACGTCTCCCGCTTCTCCGCGCTCGGCATCCCCGCGGTCAACTACGGCCCCGGCAACCCGCTCCTGGCCCACAAGCGCGACGAACGCGTCGACACCGCGAAGATCCTGGCGGGCGAGGAGCGGCTGCGGAACTGGCTCACCGCGTAGCCCACCGCGGCGCGCCGGCGCGCGCGGCGCACGCGCGCCGGACACGCGCAGGTCCCCCCTCCGTAACCCGCGCGGATCTAGTCTGAGATCGAACTACCGGCAAGCGGAGGGAGCGCACATGGCTACCGGCAACCCCGAGGGGAAGAAGCAGCCGCCGGACGAGCAGCGGCTCGGACCGGTCCTCCGACGGCGGGACCAGGTGACGGCGAGTACGACCGACCAGCGGCTGCTGGACGAGCGCGCCCCCTCGGACTGGGTCCACACCGACCCCTGGCGGGTCCTGCGCATCCAGTCGGAATTCATCGAGGGGTTCGGCACCCTGGCCGAACTGCCGCCCGCGATCAGCGTGTTCGGCTCGGCGCGGACACCGGTCGACTCGCCGGAGTACGAGGCGGGCGTGCGGCTCGGCCGCGGGCTGGTGGAGGCCGGCTGGGCGGTCATCACGGGCGGCGGACCGGGCGCGATGGAGGCGGCCAACAAGGGCGCGTGCGAGGCGGGCGGCATCTCGGTCGGCCTCGGCATCGAGCTCCCCTTCGAGCAGGGGCTCAACGAGTACGTCGACATCGGGCTGAACTTCCGCTACTTCTTCGTCCGCAAGATGATGTTCGTGAAGTACGCCCAGGGCTTCGTCGTCCTGCCCGGCGGCCTCGGCACCCTCGACGAACTCTTCGAGGCCCTCACCCTGGTCCAGACCCAGAAGGTCACCCGCTTCCCGATCGTCCTCTTCGGCACCGAGTACTGGGGCGGCCTGATCGACTGGCTGAAGAACACGCTGGTCGCCCAGGGCAAGGCGGCGGAGAAGGACCTGCTGCTGTTCCACGTGACGGACGACGTGGCGGAGGCGGTGGCCCTGGTGTCCAAGGAAGCGGGCCGCTGACGCCCGCCCCCGCGGCGGTGGGGCGCTCCGGTGCGGCTTCATCGGCGGGGTGGGCGTGAGCCCGGCGGGCCCGCGCCGCCGGGCCGGTGGCCGGGCGGCGCGGGTGGGGCGCGTGTCGGACGGCGTTCGGGGCGCTACGAGGCCGACGGCCCCGGGCCGTTGCGCGCGGATCGCCATCGTCAGTGCCGTCGCCGCCCAGAAGGCGGTCGCGTGGCGCAGCCTGCGGGCCGGGCCGGTGGCCGGCCGGTCGCCCCGGCCGCCGTCGGGGCGCTCGGCGCGCCCCCGCCGGCGGCGGGAGGCGACCCACCGGGCCGGGGCGGAGCCCCTCGGGTCAGGCCAGTCCCCGGCGGGCCACCGCGGGGGCCCGGTGGCCCGCGATGGACGCGACCATGTCCAGCACCTGACGGGTCTCCGCCACCTCGTGCACCCGGTACACCTGCGCCCCCAGCCACGCGGACACCGCGGTCGTGGCGAGCGTGCCGATCAGCCGCTCCTTCACCGGCCGGTCCAGCGTCTCGCCGACGAAGTCCTTGTTGGACAGGGACACCAGCACCGGCCACCCGGTGGCCACCATCTCGTCCAGCCGCCGCGTCGCCTCCAGGCTGTGCCGCGTGTTCTTCCCGAAGTCGTGCCCGGGGTCGATCAGCACGGACTCCCGCGGCACGCCCAGCGCCACGGCCCGCTCCGCCAGCCCGACGGTCACGTCCAGGATGTCGGCCATCACGTCGTCGTAGGTCACCCGGTGCGGACGCGTACGCGGCTGCGCGCCGCCCGCGTGCGTGCACACCAGCCCCACCCCGTAGCGCGCCGCGACTTCCGCCAGCCCCGGGTCCACCCCGCCCCACGCGTCGTTCAGCAGGTCCGCGCCCGCCTCGCACACCGCCTCGCCGACCTCGGCCCGCCAGGTGTCCACGCTGATGACGACGTCGGGGAAGCGGCGCCGCACCTCGGCGACGAAGCCGACGGTGCGCCGCGCCTCCTCCTCGGCGGTGACCTCCTCGCCGGGACCCGCCTTGACCCCGCCGACATCGATGATCGCGGCGCCCTCGGCCACCGCCTGCTCGACCCGTGCGAGGGCCGGCTCGTCGCGGAAGGTGGCCCCCCGGTCGTAGAAGGAGTCGGGCGTCCGGTTGACGATCGCCATGATCACCGGTTCGTGCGGCCCGAATTCCCGCCTGCCCAGCCTGAGCATCCGCTGTGACCTCTCCTAGTACGTCCCGCAGTACGGCCGCCTGCGACCCTAACGGCCGCACCGGCATGGCACGATCGGAGCCTGACAGATTCAGCTTCCGGCAGCGTCCGGTGACGAGCGTGGGGACCCTACGGCAATGGTGATGTTCTTGTTCCTGGTCGTCGCGCTGGCCGTCGTGGTCGCCGCGGTGGCCCTGGCCGTGGTGGGGGGCGGGGAGAGCGGCCCGCTGCCCGAGGCGGCGCCGGAGCGGCTGCAGGACCCGCTGCCCGCGGACCGCCCGGTGGACCGCGCCGACGTGGAGAGCCTGCGCTTCCCCCTCGCCCCGCGCGGCTACCGCATGGCCGACGTCGACGACGCGCTCGGCCGGCTCGCCGCCGAACTCGACGAGCGGGACGCCCGCATCGCCGAGCTGGAGGCCGCGCTGGCCGGGGCGAGAGCCGCCGCCGCGCACGCCCGCCCGCACAAGGACGACGAAGCGGAGGACCGCGGATGACCGCCGGGACCGCCCTCGCCGGGCCGGACGGCGCGCTGCGCTGCCCGTGGGCCCTGTCCGCGCAGGACTACCTGGCGTACCACGACGAGGAGTGGGGCCGCCCGGTCCACGGCGACGACGCCCTCTTCGAGCGGATCAGCCTGGAGGCCTTCCAGTCGGGCCTGTCCTGGATCACGATCCTGCGCCGCCGTCCGGGCTTCCGCGCCGCCTTCGCCGGCTTCCGCATCGAGAAGGTCGCCGCCTTCACCGACGCGGACCGCGAGCGCCTGCTGGCCGACCCGGGCATCATCCGCAACCGCGCCAAGATCGACGCGACCCTGTCCAACGCGCGCGTGCTCGCCGACTGGCCGGAGGGCGAGCTGGACGCGCTGGTCTGGTCGCACGCCCCGGATCCGGCGGGCCGTCCGGCGCCGCGGACGCTCGCCGACGTCCCGCCGGTCACCGAGGAGTCCACGGCGCTGTCCAAGGCCCTGAAGAAGCGCGGCCTGCGCTTCGTCGGCCCGACGACGGCGTACGCCCTGATGCAGGCGTGCGGACTGGTCGACGACCACCTGGAAGCCTGTGTGAGCCGCACCGGCCCGCGCCCCCGCTAGCCGCTCACCGGCCCAGGTACCTCGGCTTCTCCTTCTCCACGAACGCCCGCACCGCGATGGCGTGGTCCTCGGACCGGCCGGCGCGCGTCTGCAGCTCGTCCTCCTTCTCCAGCGTCTCGGCGAGGGAGTGCGTCAGCCCGTACGCCACCGCCTCCTTGATCGCCGCGTACGCCACCGTCGGCCCCTGCGCCAGCGCCCGCGCCGTCCGCTCGGCCTCGGCGCGCAGCTCCGCGGAGGGGACCAGCCGGTTGGCGATGCCCAGCTCCAGCGCTTCCCGGGCGTCGATGCTGCGCGGGAAGAGCAGCAGGTCGGTGGCGCGGCTCGGGCCGACGACCCGGGGCAGCGTCCAGGAGATCCCGGAGTCCGCGGTCAGCGCCACACCCGCGAACGACGTGTTGAAGGCGGCCGTCTCGGCCACCAGCCGGTAGTCCGCCGCCAGCGCGAAGCCGAACCCGGCGCCGGCGGCGACGCCGTTCACCGCGGCGACCACGGGCTTGGGCGCCCCGGCGAGGGCCCGCACGATCGGGTTGTAGTGCTCCCGGACCGTGCTCATCGTCTGCCCGGACCCGGTCTCCCGGTCCTTCGCCAGCAGCCCGATGTGCTCCTTGAGGTCCTGGCCCACGCAGAACGCCCGGTCCCCGGCGGCGGTCAGCAGGATCGCCCGTACGGCCGTGTCCGAGGCCGCGGCTTCCGCAGCCTCCCGGAGGGCGACCTTCGTCGCGACGTCCAGCGCGTTCATCGCCTCGGGGCGGTTCAGCGTGATCGTCGCGAGTCCGTCGCCCACCTCGTAGAGCACGGTGTCGGCCATGGCGCATCCCCTCCGGTGTCGCGGCTGGTGCGTACCGCTCGGTACGCCCTTGTCTGAGGACAGCATGACGGAGATCACCGGCCGGGGGTCCGGCCGCGGGTGTGAGCTGCGTCAAAGAAAAACCCCGGGGAGCCGGCCGGCGAAGGCCCGTGCGGTGGAGCAGTATCGCAGCCACATCGCCGAATTGAGTGGTTTTGCTCGCGCGCGTTGCCCAAGCGATGCCGGCCGATGTTGGTCATCGGGTCCTGCGATGCGGGATAATGACCTGGAAGCAATGTGTTCGATGCCGGTGTCGTGTGTCCGTTCCGGACGGCGGTTGCCCTCCCGGGGCCGTCGGCAGACGATGAGCTGGTTTCAGGAAGGGGAACGAGCATGGCGGCCATGAAGCCGCGGACGGGTGATGGCCCGCTCGAGGTGACCAAGGAGGGGCGGGGCATCGTCATGCGCGTTCCGCTCGAAGGCGGCGGTCGACTCGTCGTCGAGCTGACCCCTGACGAGGCCGAGGCGCTCGGCGACGCCCTCAAGAAGGTCGTCGTCTGACGCCCCAGCGATCTGTCCTCCCGGCTGCCCCGGCATCGTACGCGGTGCCGGGGCAGCCGCGTATCACCACCCCGGCCTGCGGCTTCACCGCTTGACGGCGCACAGCAGCCCGTCGCCGACCGGCAGCAGCGAGGGGAGCAGCTCCTGACTCTCGCGGACCGTGCGGAGCAGCTCCCGCAGCCGCACCACCTCGGTCGGCTGCGGCCCCGAGTCGACGGTGCGGCCGTTGGCGAAGACGCCCTCGAAGGCGACGAGACCGCCGGGCCGCAGAAGCCGCAACGATTCAGCGAGGTAGTCCGGGTACTCCAGCCGGTCCCCGTCGCAGAAGACGAGGTCGTAGCCGGCGTCCGCGAGACGCGGCAGGACGTCCAGGGCGGGTCCGGGGATGAACCGGGCCCGGTTGCTGGCGAAGCCGCCGATGCGGAACGCCTGCCGGGCGAACTGCTGGTGCTCCGGCTCCTGGTCCACCGTGGTGAGCACCCCGTCCGGCCGCATGCCGTGCAGCAGATGGATCCCGGACACCCCGCAGCCCGTGCCGATCTCCGCGACCGCCTTCGCGTCCACGGAGGCGGCCAGCAGTCGCAGCGCGGCGCCCGTGCCGGGCGACACCGAGCGCAGCCCCGCCTCGCGGGCGCGGTCGCGGGCCCAGAGCAGCGCTTCGTCCTCGGCGACAAAGGCGTCGGCGAACGCCCAGCTCGTCTGCCGGTTGCCGGTAATGACCCTCTCCTGTCCCCATGGTTGCCTCGGCGTGACTGTATCCGCTGGCGCCGGGAACCCGCAGATGAGCCCGTACGTTTACAGGGATGTGACGATGGCCGCGGCGCGACGGGGGGCGAGGTATGGACCAGGACGCCGAGCGAGGGCCGACGCAGCCGCACCAGCCGGGCCGGCACGCATCAATCTCTCGTAAAACCGCTTATCCGGAGCTAACGGACGAGGTGGCTATGGTAGGGGCTCCACTGGACACCACCAGAGCCGACAGGGGAGGTGCGGCTGCGCCCGGAGACCGGGGCGGAGTGCTGCGGCGCTTCCTCGGGTCGGCGGGCAGGCCGAGATCCGTGACCGACACCGCTGCCGACAGCCACGCCGCCGGTCCCGCCGCGGGCGAGACCCAGACCGCGACCTTCGCCACCGACGCGGACGGGCAGGCGTGGACTCCGCCCACCTGGGAGGAGATCGTCAGCATGCACAGCGGCCGGGTCTACCGCCTCGCGTACCGGCTGACGGGCAACCAGCACGACGCCGAGGACCTCACCCAGGAGGTCTTCGTCCGTGTCTTCCGCTCCCTGTCCACGTACTCGCCGGGCACCTTCGAGGGCTGGCTGCACCGCATCACCACGAACCTCTTCCTGGACATGGTCCGGCGCAAGCAGCGCATCCGCTTCGACGCCCTCGGCGAGGACGCGGCCGAGCGCCTGGCCAGCCGCGAGCCCACCCCGCAGCAGCTCTTCAACGACGCCCACTTCGACGCCGACGTCCAGCAGGCACTCGACACCCTCGCGCCCGAGTTCCGCGCGGCCGTCGTCCTGTGCGACATCGAGGGCCTGTCCTACGAGGAGATCGCCGCGACCCTGGGCGTGAAGCTCGGCACGGTCCGCTCCCGCATCCACCGCGGCCGGTCCCAGCTCCGCAAGGCCCTCGCGCACCGCTCCCCGGAGGCCCGCGCGGCCGAGCGGCGCTCCTTCCTGGCCCGTGTCCCCGCTCTGGGGGGAGGGGGCGCGCCGGCGTGAGTGGATCCCGACCGGAACCCGTCGAGGAGACGCGCCTCGCGGAGCAGCACCTGGGCGACCGGCTCTCCGCCCTGGTGGACGGCGAGCTCGGCCACGAGGCGCGCGAGCGGGTCCTCGCCCACCTGGCCACCTGCGCCCGGTGCAAGGCGGAGGCCGACGCCCAGCGCGCCCTGAAGAACGTCTTCGCGGAGGCCGCCCCGCCCCCGCCCTCCGAAAGCTTCCTGGCCCGCCTCCAGGGCCTCCCCGGCGGCGTCGACCCGGACGGCGGCGGCACACCCTCCCTCGGGGGCGGACACCTCGGACGCGGCCCCGACAGCCCCGGAGCCTTCGGCGCGCGGCGCGGCGAGCGCCTGCCGTTCGGGTACGTCCCCGCCCGCCCGCACGGCTGGGCGCCGGCCGGCGTGCACGGCTCCGCACCCGCGGACCGCGGCTTCCGCATCCACGCCGTCGGCCGCCCCGACGACGGCCGCTCCGCCTCGCGCGGACTGCGGTTCGCGTTCGCCGCCGCCGGCGCGGTGTCGCTGGCCGCGGTCGCGCTCGGCGGGGTGACCACCGCCATCCCCGGCGACCCGACCGCGGAGACCCGCGGCGGTTCCGGCGCCGGCAGCAACGTCACCCCGGCCCGGTCCGCAGGCACCGGTGCGGGCGCGGCCCTGCCCGACAGCCAGCGCCGCCGTCCGGCGGGGCCGCTGCTCGCCCAGAGCGGCGCGCTGCTCGGGCAGACCCCGGCGGCGCCGACCTCCCTGTCCGCGCCGGTGCTTCCCGGCGTGACGCCCCCCGGCAGGGCCCCGGCCGACCGGGTGCGGGGCCTGACCGCGCCGGTGGTGGCCGGTGCGGCGGCCGTCTCCCCGCTGATACGCCCGCTGGACGGGACCACGGCCCTGCCGCTCGCCGACTGGCCCGGCGTCCCCGCGGTCACCGACTCCGGTCTGCTGTCCGCCCCCGTCCCCGACACCGCGGGCGCTCCCTCCGCCTCCCCCGGCGCGTCCCACCGGGCGCCCTGACCGGTCTGCGCGCCCCGGCACGCGGACCTGGTTGAATCCGGTGAGGGCCGTGCCCGGGGCGATGACCGCCGGGGGCGGAGACGATGTTCCGTGGCCGCGGCACCGAGCGGTCGCGGCCGGCTGTGGGGGAGAGCATGAACGAGGGGAACCGCGTCCCGCCGGTGGACGGACCGGAGGGAGCGGCGGGGACGGAGCCGGCCGCCCCCGTGGACGACGCCGCACCGGCCGGCGGGGCGTCGGCCGGCCGCGCGCCGGAGCCGGTGGACGGGGCCGGCGGAGACTTCGCACCGGCCGGAGACGGCACGGCCGCGCGAACCCTCCGGGCAACCTCCACCGGGCGCCCAGAGCCACTGCACGACCCCGACCCCTACAGCACCCCGCCCTACGGCGGACCCGGCCCCTGGGCCCCCGCACCGCCCGTCCAGCACCCCGCGGCCACACCGGCACAGGGCACGGCCCTGCCCCCCGCGCCCTCTGCCCCCGTGGCGCAGGCGTTCGCGCCTTCCGTCCCGGTGGCGCAGGCGCCGCTGTCCGCACCGACCGTGCCGGGGGCCCAGGCGTCGGTACCCGCACCGGCAGCCCAGGCGCCCGCGCCCTCCGGCTCCGTGGCGCAGGCGTTCGCACCTTCCGTCCCGGTGGCGCAGGGGCCGCTGCCCGCACCGACCGTGCCGGGGGCCCAGGCGTCGGTACCCGCACCGGCAGCCCAGGCG
>NZ_JBEXTB010000003.1:0-273380 GCF_040613915.1 Streptomyces sp. NPDC006193 | reverse complement strand
CCCGCGCCCTCTGCCCCCGTGGCGCAGGCGTTCGCGCCTTCCGTCCCGGTGGCGCAGGGGCCGCTGTCCGCACCGACCGTGCCGGGGGCCCAGGCCTCGGTACCCGCACCGGCAGCCCAGGCGCCCGCGCCCTCTGCCCCCGTGGCGCAGGCGTTCGCGCCTTCCGTCCCGGTGGCGCAGGGGCCGCTGTCCGCACCGACCGTGCCGGGGGCCCAGGCGTCGGTACCCGCACCGGCAACCCAGGCGCCCGCGCCCTCCGGCTCCGTGGCGCAGGCGTCCGCGCCGGTGGCTTCCGTTCCCGCCGGGGCGGTGGGCGCGGGCGCCGAGGCGGCCCCGGCTGCCGGTACGCCCGACCCCGGCCCGTGGGGGCGCTACGACCCGTGGGCCGCCGCGTCCGCCGCGGCGCAGGCGGCGGCGCAGGGGCCGCTGCAGCAGACCGGCCCCGCTCCGCGGCGCACCGGGCGCGCCGAGCGGATGCCGGTGCCGCTGGCGTGGACCCTGGTCGTCGCCCTCGTCTCCGCGGGCATCGGCGGAGTCGCGGGCGCCTGCGTCGAGCGGGCGGGCCGGGGGGACGGCGGCACGCGGCCGCCGCAGTCTGCGCCGGACAGCGTGGCCGGGATCGCCGCCCGCGCCCTGCCGAGCGTCGTCACCCTGCACGTGCGCGGGGACGACGGGGCGGGCACCGGCACCGGCTTCGTGCTCGACGCCCGGGGCCACATCCTCACCAACAACCACGTCGTCGAGCCCGCCGGGTCGGACGGCGCGATATCGGTGACGTTCAGCGACGGCGACACCGCCGAGGCCGAGATCGTCGGCCGGGACAGCGGCTACGACCTCGCCGTCGTCCGGGTCCGCGGCGGCCACGGACTGACCCCGCTGCCCCTCGGCGACTCCGACGACGTCAAGGTCGGCGACCCCGTCGTCGCCATCGGGGCCCCCTTCGACCTGGCCAACACGGTCACCTCGGGCATCGTCAGCGCCAAGGACCGGCCCATCACGGCCGGCGGCGAGAGACGCGACGGCAGCGACCTCAGCTACGTCGACGCGCTCCAGACCGACGCCCCCATCAACCCGGGCAACTCCGGCGGCCCGCTCCTCGACTCCCGCGGCGAGGTCATCGGCATCAACTCCGCCATCCGTTCCGCCGGCGGCGGCTCCGGATCCAGCGGCGGCCAGGCCGGTTCCATCGGCCTCGGCTTCGCCATCCCCGTCAACCAGGCGAAGCGGGTCGCCGGGGAGCTGATCGACGACGGCCGGGCCACCCACCCGGTGATCGGCGTCACCCTCGACATGGGATGGTCCGGCGACGGCGCCCGCATCGACACCCGGAGCGCGAGCGGCGGCCCCGCCGTCGCCGAGGGCGGCCCCGGCGCGCGGGCCGGGCTCACGCCGGGCGATGTCATCACGCGGGTCGACGGCGAGCGCGTGCACACCGCCGAGGAACTGATCGTCAGGATCCGCGCCCACCGGCCCGGCGACCGGCTGCGCCTGACGGTGCACCGCGACGGCGCCGCACGGGAGATCTCGCTCGTCCTGGGCGCATCCGAGCGGGACTGACGGAAGTCCGGCCGCGGGACGGTACCGGTCGGACGGAAACGCCGGGTACCGTTGAGCGACCGAGGACATCGCAAGGAGCGTCAGGTGTTCAATGACATAGGACCACTCGAGCTGGTGACCATCATCGTGCTCGCCGTGCTCGTCTTCGGTCCGGACAAGCTCCCCAAGGTCATCCAGGACGTGGCACGCACGATCCGGAAGATCCGTGAGTTCTCGGAGAGCGCCAAGCACGACATCCGCGCCGAACTGGGCCCGGAGTTCAAGGACTTCGAGTTCGAGGACCTCAACCCCAAGACGTTCATCCGCAAACAGCTGGACAACGACGAGCTGGGACTGAAGGACATTCGCAGCGGCTTCGACCTCAAGAAGGAGATGGCCGAGGTCACGGACGCGGTGAACGGCCGGGGCGAGACGCCGGGCGTCGCCGCTTCCGGCGGGCGGGTCGACATGGTCAAGAAGCCCGAGGCGCTGGGCGGCGACGAGCGCCCGCCCTTCGACGCGGACGCCACGTAGACGCCGCCGTCACCACCCGACACGCGCACCCCCGCAGGGGCCGCGCACGTGACGCGTGTCATAGCGCGCGCCCGTTGTACACGGCGTGAACAGGCCGTTCGTGTGACCCGTGCATCCAGCGCCTGCCCTGCTGCCGGCGGCGGTGTGGATATGCTGCCGAGTTGTTGTGCGGACCGGAGGCGTACGCCCGAAGGGGGGCGGGCCGGCCCGGTCCGACGAGAGCGAGGAGGCGTCCGGGAGATGGAGACGACGAGTCGGGTGAGCGCGCAGGCGCCGGCCGCGGAGGGCGGGCCGCAGCTCCCCTCCGCCGGGCGTACGGTCGGCGATTACCTGCGGGCGCCCTTCCCGTGGTACGGCCTCGACGAGGCGTTCACCGGGCCGCGCTGGCTGATGCAGGTCGGCACGGCGGCCGACGGCGCCGTCGAACACGGTTCGATCGGGCACGGTGACGAGCCGTCCGTGTGGGGGGAGGCCGGTGCCGCCGGCGAGCCGCGGGACAAGTTCGCCGTGGTGGTGACCGTCGCCGCGCACCCCTCCCGCAGGAGCGCGGACGGCACGGGCATGCTGGAGGCGACGTCGGTGTCCTCCGCCGCCTGGCTGGCGGGCGTGGGGCTGCTGTCCTTCACCTGGCCCGGGCAGATGGACCACACCCTGCGGGACAGCTGGCTGGAGCAGCAGACGGAGACCGCGTGGGCGCTGGCCGACGATCTCGACGGGCCGGAGTGGTCCCGGCTGTCCCTGCCGGTGGACGGGGTCGCCGCCTCCTTCCACTACCGGGAGTCCGAGTTCGGCTGGGTGCTCGCCGGCACCACCGAGGCGGGGGTCCACCTGGGCGCCTACGGGCGGGGGATGAGCGCGTACGGTCTGGGCTTCGCCGTGGTGAAGGACGTCTCCGCCTACGCATGACGACGGGGCGCCGACTCCGTCTCGGCGCCCCGCCGCCCCGGGCTCACGGGCTCTCGCGCTCCCGCGGGCGCCGGTTCGCCGGCGGGAGCGGGTGCGCCGCGGTCAGAACTTGTTCTTCGGGGTGATCCCGAGCGACAGGCCCGACAGGCCCCGCCGGCGGCCGCCCAGCTTGCCGGCGATCGACCGGAGGGCGGCGCCCGCCGGGGACTCCGGGTCGGTCAGGACCACCGGCCTGCCCTCGTCGCCGCCCTCGCGCAGGCGGACGTCGATCGGGATGCTGCCGAGCACCGGGACCGCCGTACCGGTGGTGCGGGTGAGGCCGTCGGCCACCAGCTGGCCGCCGCCGGTGCCGAAGACGTCGACCATCTCGCCGCAGTGCGGGCAGGGCAGGCCGGACATGTTCTCGACCACGCCGACGATCTTCTGGTGGGTCTGCACGGCGATGGAGCCGGCGCGCTCGGCGACCTCGGCCGCCGCCTGCTGCGGGGTCGTCACGACGAGGATCTCGGCGTTCGGGATGAGCTGGGCCACGGAGATCGCGATGTCGCCGGTGCCGGGCGGCAGGTCCAGCAGCAGGACGTCCAGGTCGCCCCAGTAGACGTCCGCGAGGAACTGCTGCAGCGCCCGGTGCAGCATCGGGCCGCGCCAGACGACCGGGGCGTTGCCCGGGGTGAACATGCCGATGGAGATGACCTTCACGCCGTTCGCGGACGGCGGCATGATCATGTTCTCGACCTGGGTGGGCCGGCCGTCGGCGCCCAGCATGCGCGGCACGCTGTGGCCGTAGATGTCGGCGTCCACGACGCCGACCTTCAGACCGTCGGCGGCCATCGCCGCGGCGAGGTTCACCGTCACCGAGGACTTGCCGACGCCGCCCTTGCCGGAGGCGACCGCGTAGACCCGGGTCAGGCTGCCCGGCTTGGCGAACGGCACCTCGCGCTCGGCCTGGCCGCCGCGCAGGGCCGCCGCCAGCTCCCTGCGCTGCTCGTCGCTCATCACGTCCAGCGTCACGTCGACGCGGGTGACGCCGTCGAGCCGGGAGACCGCCTCGGTGACGCGCTGCGTGATGGTGTCGCGCATCGGGCAGCCGGACACCGTCAGGTACACGGTGACCGCGACCGCTCCGTCCGCGCCGAGCTCCACCGATTTGACCATCCCCAGCTCGGTGATGGGGCGGTTGATCTCGGGGTCGTTCACCGTCGCCAGTGCCTCGCGCACCGCGTCTTCCGTAGCCATAAACACGATGGTACGGCGCGCCGGGGGGCCGCAGGGCAGCCCGTCAGCGGTCGTCCGCGTCACGTCCCGGGGACCGTTCCGCCCGTTCCGCCGGGATCACGGCGTGCCCGTCGTGACGCCTTCGCTCCTCCAGCTCCTTGACCAGGTCCTGCAGCTCCGAGCGGATCCAGTCACGGGTGGCCACCTCGCCCAGGCCCATGCGCAGCGCGGCGACCTCACGGGTCAGGTACTCGGTGTCGGCGATGGACCGCTCGTTCTGCTTGCGATCCTGCTCCAGGTTGACCCGGTCGCGGTCGTCCTGCCTGTTCTGCGCGAGCAGGATCAGCGGCGCCGCGTAGGACGCCTGCAGCGACAGCATCAGGGTCAGGAAGATGAACGGGTACGGGTCGAAGCGCAGATGGCGGGGTGCGGCGATGTTCCACACCACCCACGCGATGATGACGACCGTCATCCAGACGATGAAACGTCCCGTGCCCAGGAACCGGGCGATCCGCTCCGACAGCCGGCCGAAGGCCTCCGGGTCCCACTCGGGCACGATCCGGCGGCGCGGCGGGCGCGGCTGGTCCAGCCGCGGCGCACGGGGCCGGCCGGCGGCCGTGGCGCCCGTCTGGGGACGCTCGCGGGTCGCGGTCTCGCGGTCAGGAGCCATGCGCGGGAGCCTCCTCTCCTTCGTCCAGGTCGAACTCCGTCTCCCGCCAGTCCTCGGGCAGCATGTGGTCCAGTACGTCGTCCACGGTCACCACGCCGAGCAGCGACCCGGACTCGTCCACGACGGGCGCGGCCACCATGTCGTACGTGGCGAAGAACCCGGCGACCACCGGCAGCGCGGCGTCCGGGTCCAGCGGCTGCAGATCGTCGTCGACCAGCGAGCTGACCAGGGTGTACGGGGGGTCGCGCAGCAGCCGCTGGAAGTGCACCGTGCCCAGGTACTTGCCGGTCGGGGTCTCGTCGGGCGGCCGGCAGACGTAGACCTGGGCGGCGAGCGCCGGGGACAGGTCGGGGTTGCGCACCCGGGCCAGCGCGTCGGCGACCGTGGCGTCCGGGCGCAGCACGATCGGCTCGGTGGTCATCAGACCGCCGGCCGTGTGCTCCTCGTACGCCATCAGACGCCGCATGTCGGCCGCGTCGGCGGGCTGCATCAGGCTCAGCAGCCGCTCCTTGTCCTCCTCGGGCAGCTCGGAGAGCAGATCGGCCGCGTCGTCCGGATCCATCGCCTCCAGCACGTCCGCCGCGCGCTCCTCCTTCAGCTTGCCGAGGATCTCGATCTGGTCGTCCTCCGGCAGCTCCTCCAGCACGTCCGCGAGGCGGTCGTCGTCCAGGGCGGCGGCGACCTCGGCGCGCCGCTTCGGGGACAGGTGGTGCAGGACGTTGGCGAGGTCGGCGGCGCGCAGCTGCTCGAAGGTGGCGAGCAGGTTCTCGGCGCCCTGGCCGTGCTCCTCCAGCGAGAACCCGGTGACGGCCGACCACTCGGCGGTCAGCGTCTCGCCCCTGGCCCGCCGGAAGGCGCCGCCCTTCCTCCCCTTGCGCAGGAAGACCCGGTCGACCTCCCAGTCCCGCCGCGCGGGCAACTGCTGCACGGACACGTCGAGGACGGTGACCTCCTCCCGCGTCTCCACCAGCGTCACGCGCCGGTCCAGCAGCTCCCCGAAGACCAGCCGCTCGGTGGGCCGCTGCTCGAAACGGCGGACGTTCAGCACGCCGGTGGTGATGACCTGGCCGGACTCGATGCCGGTGACCCGGGTCATCGGCAGGAAGATGCGGCGCCGGGTGGCCAGTTCGACCACCAGCCCGAGGACGCGCGGGGGCCGCCGCCCGACGCGCAGCATCACGACCACGTCGCGAACGCGGCCCACCTGGTCGCCGGTCGGGTCGAAGACGGGGACCCCGGCGAGGTGCGAGACGAAGATCCGGGGGGCGCCGGCTGCCATGGCTCTGCTTCCTTTGCCTGGGAATCGCGGGACGACTGCGGGGTGCGGCTGCGGGGTGCGGGATCTGCTCGGATTTGCCCGCTCGGGTGCGCTTCAGGCTAGCCCGTACCGGTCGGATACGCGCTGGTGGGGGTCCGGACGGACTGGCTCCGCCGGGCGGTCGGGGCACCGGTACGCTGCGGTACGCCGCTCAGGATCCGTCAGAAAGGCAGCCCCCTCCGTGACTGCGCTTCCCCAGGGCCGTACCCGCCGCGCCGCACTGGTGACCGCGATCTGCGCACTGGCCGTCACGGGGGCGACGGCGCTGACGGGGTGCGGCGGCGAGGATCCCGACGCGGGGACGAACGGGGTGGGCAAGCTGCCCGCCGCCAAGATCCAGGCGAGGACGCGGGCCGCGGCGGACGGGGCGTCCGCGGTGCGGCTGTCCGGGACCGTGGTCACCAGCGGCCGCACGTACCGGCTGGACATGCGGCTGAAGTCCGACGGCGGCACCGGCTCGGTGACCTCCGAGGGAGGGACGTTCCAGCTGCTGCGGGTCGGGGAGCGGCTGTATCTGAAGGCCGACGCGGACTTCTGGACGCACGCCGACGGCAGCAGGGGCTCGGCGGGAAAGCTGGACGGCAAGTACGTGAGGGTCCCGCAGGCGGATCCCGCGTACCGCAAGTTCAGCGGCTTCACGGACAAGGACGTCCTCCTCGACGGTCTGCTGACCCTGCACGGCGCCCTGGCCACCGCCGGCCGCCACGAGCAGGCGGGTACCCGCACCGTCCGCATCACCGGCGACAAGGGCGCCGGCGGCACGCTCGACGTGTCCCTCCAGGGCACGCCCTACCCCCTCCGCATGGTCCGCGCCGGCGATGCGGGCACGCTCCGCTTCTCCGACTGGAACAGCGACTTCACCCTCACCGAACCGGCCCCGTCCGAGACGGTCGACTACGGCAGGCAGCTACCGGCGTCGTGACCCCGCCCGAGCGGCGCCGGACCCCACGACGGCGATGACGGCCCCGCGCGGCGACCGGCGCGTCACGCGGCGGCTGTGCGGGTGCGGGTGCGGCGCCGGTGGTGCGGGACGGGGGCGGCGGCGCGGGCCGCCCGGTGTCCGGGTGCGCGGTGGGGCGGGGTGTGCAGGGGTGGGGGCGGGTTGCGCCGGAGCGCGGGGCGGCGCGGTGCACGGGTCCGGGCGGTTAGTCCGGTTCCGCCGGGAGCCGGGCCGACCGGCGCCGGGGGCGTGGGACGGGGGCGGTGGCGCGGTGTTCGGGTGCGCGGTGCGCGGGGTGTGTAGGGGGCGTGGGCTGCGCTGGAGCGCGGGTCGGGGGCGGTTAGTCCGGTTCCGCCGGGAGCCGGGCCGACCGGCGGCGGTGGCGCGGTGCGGGGGCGGTGGCGGGTCGCGCGGGGTTCGGGTGAGCGGTGCGGCGGGGTGTGTAGGGCGCGGGTCGCGCGGTGTTCGCTTGCGCGGTGCGCGGGGTGTGTAGGGGGCGTGGGCTGCGCTGGAGCGCGGGGTGGCGCGGTGCGCGGGTCCGGGTGGTTCGTCCGGTTGCGCCGGGAGCCGGGCCGAACGGCGGCGGGAGCGCGGGACACGGGCGGGGGAGCAGCCCGGCCGGCCCACGGCGCGGTGCTCGCGGCCGGCCGTCCTGCGCGCCGGCACGGCACCGCGGCCTGCGTCCCCGAACGGCGCCCGCCCCGTCCTCGACCTCCGGGGCCGCCGCGTGCCCGCGCGGGGACCGGTACGCAGGGCGCTCGCCGAACCACCGGGAGCGGCCGGGCGAAGCCCCGCCCTCCCGGCCGGCGGCCACGGATCCGACCGCCCGGAGCGCCCGCGCCCGGAAGGGGAGGCTCTGGAGGCTGCGCGGCGCACGCGGCGGCGCCGCACCTGCCGGGTGCTGGGGCCCGGCCGCCCGCCGGTCCTGGCTCCGTCCTCGGTTCACCTGGCCTTGCGGCGCCTGAGCAGGAGCTTGGGGAGGCCCGCCGGTGTCGGTCTGCGGGTCGTGGCCGGGGTCGGCACCGGCGGTTCGGCCTGGCTGTCGGCGGGCAGCGGCGCGAGCGACCCCGTCGGCGCCAGGCGGAGCACCCGGCACTCGCGGGCCCAGCGGGCCGGCATCTCCTCGCCGTCCGGGGCGTTCAGCCGCTTGCCCTTGAGCTCGGCGACGGCCGCCTCCCACTCCGGCGAGCCGGACGCCAGTTCGGACACGGTCACCGGGAACGTCACGAGCCGGCCCCCCTTGTCCTTGCTGCGCACGGTCACCTCGGCGGAGCCCCCGTCGGCC
Organism: Streptomyces sp. NPDC006193; assembly: GCF_040613915.1. Taxonomy (NCBI): domain Bacteria; kingdom Bacillati; phylum Actinomycetota; class Actinomycetes; order Kitasatosporales; family Streptomycetaceae; genus Streptomyces; species Streptomyces sp. NPDC006193. The sequence continues at coordinate 264,976 of NZ_JBEXTB010000003.1, read as the reverse complement.
AGCCCCTCCAGCGGCTGCTCGCCGGGCCCGCCGCCGACCAGGCACACCGCGCCCTCGTGCCACACGTGCCACAGCGCCCGCGCGGCCGGGGCGCCCGCGCCCCTGACCCAGACGAGGCCGGACTTCTTCGCGGCCTCCTCGATGAGGGCCCGGTCGAGCAGCTCACTTGTCATGCGCCCCAGCCTATCCAGGCGGACGGGGCCCGCTCACAGCCAGCCGTTGCGCTTCAGCGTGCGGTGGATGCCCAGGCACAGGACGACCGTGACGCCCATGATCACCGGGTAGCCGTACTTCCAGTGCAGCTCCGGCATGTGGTCGAAGTTCATGCCGTAGACCCCGCACACCATCGTCGGCACGGCGATGATGGCCGCCCACGCCGTGATCTTGCGCATGTCCTCGTTCTGCGCGACGGACGCCTGGGCGAGGTTGGCCTGGAGGATGGAGTTCAGGAGTTCGTCGAAGCCCATGACCTGCTCCTGGACCCGGGCCAGGTGGTCGGCGACGTCCCGGAAGTACTTCTGGATGTCGGGGTCGATCAGCCGCATGGGCCGCTCGCTCAGCAGCTGCATCGGCCGCAGCAGGGGCGCCACCGCGCGCTTGAACTCCAGGACCTCGCGCTTGAGTTGGTAGATCCGCGCGGAGTCCACGCCGCGCGACACCCCGCCCTTGCGGCCGGGCGAGAAGACCTCGGTCTCCACCTCGTCGATGTCGTCCTGCACCGCGTCGGCGACCGCGATGTAGCCGTCCACCACATGGTCGGCGATGGCGTGCAGCACGGCCGAGGGGCCCTTGGCGAGAAGTTCGGGGTCGTCCTGGAGGCGGTGGCGCAGCCCCCTGAGCGAGCCCTGCCCGCCGTGCCGGACGGTGATGAAGAAGTCCCGGCCGGTGAAGCACATCACCTCGCCGGTCTCGACGACCTCGCTGTTGGCGGTGAGCCGGTCGTGCTCGACGTAGTGGATGGTCTTGAAGACGGTGAAGAGCGAGTCGTCGTACCGCTCCAGCTTGGGCCGCTGGTGGGCCTGCACCGCGTCCTCGACGGCCAGCGGGTGCAGTCCGAACTCGGTGGCGATACCGGCGAATTCGGCCTCGGTCGGCTCGTGCAGCCCGATCCACACGAATCCGCCGTCGCGGCGCACCAGCCGCATCGCCTCGTGCGGGGTGAGCGGCGTCGTGCTCCGCACCCGCACGCCGTCGCGGTAGACGGCACAGTCGACGACGGCCGAGGGCGTCGCGGGGTCGCGCGTGGTGTCGTACGAGGCGCCGGTGTCCTTGCGCAGCGAGACACGGGACGGGCGGACCACGGCGCGCAGGTCGCGGATCATCGACATGGGCAGGCTCCTTCGCGACAGGCAACGAAAGGCCGCCGGCGACGGTTGGAACTACCCGGAATGGGGACGTCCTGACTGCGGAAGATGTGGGGCACGTCCACAAAGCGGGGAGCACCGCACCGTCGCGGTGGCGACTTCGCTACTGATGCAGAACTGATTCAGGTCAGACGGATCAGGCAAAGCGAAACAAAGTGCTCTTCCGGACGGCGACGCGCACGGGAAGTCGGCAGCCAGCCAGCAACCAGCCAGTAACTACATCAGCGGCCGGAAAAGCGAGTGGTACTGCACGGTCGACTTCGATCCATGACAGCCCCACCTCCTCCGGCCGGTCCCTCGTAAGGGAGTCTCATCGGCGTCGGGGCCGCCGGCGGTCTCCCCCTGCCGGAACGGCCTTGGGGACACCATGGGCGTGCTGCCCCGAACCACCGGCTCAGAGTACCAGTCGCCCGAACTGTCAAGGCGCCGCTTTGCCCGCTACTGACGAGTTCTATGCTCACCGCATGGCTGATGTTCTTCCTCTGGTCGAGGCCCGGTTGAGCACCGCGCTGGGCGAACCGGACGCCCGGGCCGCGGTCACCTTCCTCGGCGTGGACCGCATCGAGGTGCTCCGCTTCCACGAGGGGGACGTCGTCCGGTACGCCACCCTGGGGATGTCCCGGCATCCCATGACGGACCCCGCGGCGCTGCTCGCCGACCCGGTCGGGGGACCGCGCGCCGAGCTGGTCCTGTCCGTCCGCGCGGGCCGCGCCGACACCGACAAGGTGCTCCGCCCGCTCGCCGTCCTGGCCGCGTCCCCGCAGGTGGAGGGCCTGGTGGTGAGCCCGGGCGCCTCCCTGGACATCGGCGGGCCGCTGTGGCCCGGCGCGCCCTTCACGTCGGTCCTGGTGGGCGAGCCCGGCGGGCTGGTGGAGGACCTGGAGCTGGAGGCCCCGCTGGACCCCGTGCGGTTCCTGCCGCTGCTGCCGATGACTCCGAACGAGGCCGCCTGGAAGCGGGTGCACGGCGCCCAGGCCCTCCAGGAGCGCTGGCTCGCGCACGGGACGGACCTGCGGGACCCCGCCCGCGCGACCGTCCCCCTGGAGTGAGCAAGCTCACCAAGGCCCGTGCGGGTCGGGTCAGTTGACGAAGAGGCGCCCCCCGGCCCCGGTGACGGGCGCCCGCCGGCCGGCGCAGCCGGCCCGTGCGCGCCGCACGTCCGGGCGCTTCGGAGGGCTCCCCGTCAGGCATATGGTCGGATCTTCCGCCCGGACGGGTGATCGTCCTTGACGTGGGCGGGCAGGGGTAGGACCGTTTAACCCTATGAGGGGCGAACCCAGTTGCCCGAGGTGCGGTGGCCGGGTCAGGGCTCCCGGCCTCTTCGCCGATTCGTGGCAGTGCGACGTGCACGGCACGGTCTATCCGCTGCAGCCCGTGATCCCGCCCAGCGTCGAGGCGCTCAGCGTCGTGGTGCACCGGACGCAGGTGCCGGTGTGGATGCCGTGGCCGCTCCCGGTCGGCTGGCTGTTCACAGGGGTGGCGTACGCCGGGGACGACCGCAGCGGCGGCCGGGCCACCGCGGTGGCCTGCTCGGGTCCCGGGCCGCTCGGCGGGCCGGGCGAGCTGATCCTCATCGCCGAGGAACTGGGCGTCGGCCTCGGCGCGTACTACGCCGGCATCGACGGCCCCGACCCCGGGCCGTACATGAACGTGGAGAAGCCGCCGCAGGCCAAAGTGCTGGCCGCGGGCCGCCCGACCCCGCTCTGGCACGTCTTCCGCACCCCCGACGACCGTGCCGTCTTCGCCGGTGAGGCGCTCGGCATGTGGCTGTGGGCGGTGACCTGGCCCGCGCAGTCCGGCCTGCTGATGTACGACGAGCTGGTGCTGACCGACCTGCGGGACGCGGGGGCGGAGATAGACCTGGTGCCCTGCGGCGCGCTGTCGCCGCGCCTGCTGCGGCCCTGACGCCCGGCGGACCCCTGGGGTGCGGTGCTCCCCGCGCGGTGCCTCGCGCGCCCCTGCCGGGGTGCCGTAGGGGGCGCCGGCGGGTTGCGGGTGTGACAGGCGGGGGCGGGATCCGGCTATCCTTGGGTGTCCCGTTCTCGTCCTTCCGTCCGCCTGGAGCAGCCGTGCGCATCGACCTGCACTGCCACTCCACGGCCTCCGACGGCACGGACACCCCGGCCGAGCTCATGCGCAACGCCGCCGCGGCCGGACTGGACGTCGTCGCGCTGACCGACCACGACACCACCCGCGGGCACGCCGAGGCGATCGCCGCGCTGCCCGAGGGGCTGACCCTGGTCACCGGCGCCGAGCTGTCCTGCCGGATCGACGGCGTCTCGATGCACCTGCTGGCCTACCTCTTCGACCCCGAGGAGCCCGCCCTGCTCGCCGAGCGCGAGCTGGTCCGGGACGACCGGGTCCCGCGGGCCAAGGGCATGGTCGCCAAGCTGAACGCCCTGGGCGTGCCGGTCACCTGGGAGCAGGTCGAGCGGATCGCCGCCGGCGGCTCGGTGGGACGTCCGCACGTGGCCTCCGCGCTGGTGGAGCTGGGCGTCGTCCCGACGGTGAGCGACGCCTTCACCGAGGAGTGGCTGGCCGACGGCGGGCGGGCCTGGGTGGCGAAGCACGAGACCGACCCGTTCGAGGCGATCCGGCTGGTGAAGGCCGCGGGCGGGGTCTGCGTGTTCGCGCACCCGGCCGCCGCCAAGCGCGGCCGTACCGTGCCGGAGGCGCGGATCGCGGAGATGGCCGAGGCGGGTCTGGACGGGGTCGAGGTCGACCACATGGACCACGACCCCGACGCCCGGGCACGCCTGCGGGGCCTCGCGAAGGAACTTGGGCTGCTGGTGACGGGCTCCTCTGACTACCACGGCAGCCGCAAGACCGTGGCGCTGGGCGCGTACACGACCGACCCCGAGGTGTACGGGGAGATCACACGGCGGGCCACCGGCGCGTTCCCGGTGCCCGGTACCGGCGGAGCCTGAGGCCCCGCGCGGCCGCCGCCCGCCCCGACGTCACCCGCCCCCGGACCCTCTTCGTTCCTCTTCCCGCAAGGCCAGTACTTCCCCCATGTTCGACGTCGCCGTCTTCGGCTCCCTGTTCCTGACCCTCTTCGTCATCATGGATCCCCCCGGGATCACGCCGATCTTCCTCGCCCTGACCGCCGGCCGGCCGGGCAAGGTGCAGAAGCGGATGGCCTTCCAGGCCGTCTGCGTGGCCGGCGGGGTCATCGCCGTCTTCGGCGTCCTGGGCCACCAGATCCTCGATTACCTGCACGTGTCCGTGCCCGCTCTGATGATCGCGGGCGGGCTGCTGCTCCTGCTGATCGCGCTGGACCTGCTCACCGGCAAGACCGACGAACCCAAGCAGACCAAGGACGTCAACGTCGCCCTCGTGCCGCTGGGCATGCCGCTGCTGGCGGGCCCCGGTGCCATCGTCTCCGTGATCCTGGCCGTGCAGAAGGCCGACAGTGTGACCACGCAGATCTCGGTGTGGTCCGCGATCCTCGCGATCCACGTCGTGCTCTGGCTGGTGATGCGCTACTCGCTGCTGATCATCCGGGTCATCAAGGACGGGGGCGTGGTCCTGGTGACGCGCCTCGCGGGCATGATGCTCTCCGCGATCGCCGTGCAGCAGATCATCAACGGCGTCACTCAGGTGATCCGGGGGAGCTGAGCCAGGACGGCTCGGATCCCCCGGAAAGCCTGAGCGGGAAAGCCCGTACGGGTTACGAGGCCGGGGTCTCGGCCGGGCGGATCCACAGGCGCTGCCCGATGGCGGCTGCCTGCTGCACGATCCGGTTGACGGAGGCGGCGTCCACGACGGTGCTGTCCACGGTGGTGCCGTCGACCTCGTCGAGTCGCATGATCTCGAAGCGCATGGGCTTCTCCCTTCGTCTGGTCATCCTCCTGCGGAGAACTCCTTGGCGCACCGCTGGTGTGCGCGGTGTCGTAGGAGTCAACGGGATGCGTGGGGCGAACATTCCCTACGCTAAAGAAAATTTTCGAACGACTAATTACTGACCGGTAAGTGGTGTCGGTAAGGGTGTCGGGGGACCGATCGGGATCATTTGTGTTCGCAGTGTGACCGCCGGGACAATGGAGGCGATGAACGACGACCTGGCTGCCCTGGGCGCCCGCATCGACCGCACGAACGAGCTGCTGGAACGCATGCTCGCCGAGGTGGCGAAGACGCCCTCGACCCACGCGATCTTCGTCGACGCGGGGTACCTGTACGCAGCCGTCGGCCGGCTGGTCACCGGCAGCGAGGACCGCCGGGCCTTCGACCTGGACGCCCAGGGCCTCATCGACGCGCTGATCGACAAGGCGCGCACGATCTTCGCGGACAGCCGGCTGCTGCGCGTGTACTGGTACGACGGCGCCCGGCGCCGCATCCACACCGGCGAGCAGCAGGTCATCGCCGAACTGCCCGACGTCAAGGTCCGCCTCGGCAACCTCAACGCCAACAACCAGCAGAAGGGCGTCGACTCGCTGATCCGCACCGACCTGGAGTCACTGGCGAGGCACCGCGCGATCAGCGACGCGGCCCTCCTCGGCGGCGACGAGGACCTGGTCTCGGCGGTCGAGGCGGCCCAGGGCTACGGCGCCCGTGTGCACCTGTGGGGCATCGAGGCGCCCGAAGGCCGCAACCAGGCCGAGCCGCTGCTCTGGGAGGTCGACAGCCAGCGCACCTTCGACCTGGAGTTCTTCAAGCCGTACGTCTCGCGGCGCACGGCCGCCGCGTACGAGGCCGGCGCCGGCGCCCGGCCCACCCGCGAGGCCGTCCGTTTCGTCGGCGCCCAGATCGCGGCCAAGTGGCTCGTCTCCCGGGGCCGCGAGGCGCTCGTCGAACTGCTCCCCGGCCATCCCTACCTGCCCGGCTCCGTCGACCAGGACCTGCTGGTCGAGGCCGAGGCCCTGCTCCAGTACTCCCTGCGCGGCCAGGCCGACCTGCGCCGCGTCCTGCGGGACGGCTTCTGGGACCACCTCCGGGCCCAGTACTAGCGAGGCGGGCGCGAACGCCGGTCCGGCCGGGCGCGGCACCGGCCGGCGTCCGGGCGCGGCGCGACGGCACCCCCTAGCGGCGCAGGCCCGGTACGTCGTCCCAGAAGGCGGCGACGGCGCGGGCCGTCTCCAGGGGGCGGTCGGTGTTGGGGGAGTGCTCGGCGCCCTCGACGACCGTCCGCCGCGCGTTCAGCCGTACCGCCATGTCGTCGAGCAGCGGCAGCGGCCAGGTGTCGTCCCGCGAGCCCGACAGGACGTGGAACGGCAGCGGCACGGCGGCCAGTTCGGCGACCCGGTCCGGCTCCGTGCACAACTGGCGTCCGGTGGCCAGGAGCTGGGCCGGCCTGGTGCCCAGCCAGCGGCGCCGCAGGTCGTCCCGGTCGTCCGGTCCCGCGTCCGGGGCGGGTGCCTCGGTCTCCTCCGGCGGCGCCATCGCCTGCATCGCCGTCCAGACCTCCGCCATGCTCAGCACGGCCAGCGCGTCCCGCAGCAGCTTCACGCGCTCCTGCTGGGACGGTGAGATCTGCGCCGGACCGGAGGCCATCAGGGTGAGCGACAGGAAGGGCGAGTGGTCGAGCAGCACGGCCGCGCGCGCGATCTGACCGCCGAGGGAGTGCCCCAGCAGGTGCACCGGGCCGCCGATCGCGGCAGCCTGCGCCAGCACGTCCCGCGCCAGCTCCTCCTGCGCGTAGGCGGACTCGTCCGCGTCGGGTCCGTCCGACTCGAACTGGCCCCGCCCGTCCACGGCCACGGTCCGGTACCCGCGCCGGGCGAGCGGCACGTGCAGCGGATTGAAGTCCTCCTTGCTCCCGGTGAACCCCGGCAGCAGCAGCGCCACCCCCCTGGGCTCGACGCCCGCGGCCACGGGGGCGTCGACCACGGCGAAGTCACCGCGGGCCGTGCGGAGGGAGTAGGCGCGGGCGCCGGGGGGCGGGACGAAGGTGGAGGGCCTGCTCATGGGGAGAGGCTATCGGGAGGGCGCCGCCGTGGCCGGGGCCGGGAAACGCGGGCGGAGACGCCGACGGCCGGGCCCACCTCGGTGGACCCGGCCGTCGGACCGGCTGACGCCCGCCGCGCGGGCGGTGCCGGGATCAGCCCTCGGAAGCCTCCACGGCAGCCGTGGCCTTACGGGCACGGCGCGGCTTGGGCGTCGCCTCGGCGCTCTCACCGGCCGCCTCCACGGCGGACGCGGCGGTCTTGCGGGTCCGGCGCCGCGGCTTCGCGTCCGGCTCCTCGGTGGCCTGCGCCGGGATCTCCGGAGCAGCCGCCTCGGCAACGGCCTTGCGCGTGCGCCGCGCCTTCGGAGCGGCCACCTCGTCCGCACCGGCCGCGTCCACGGCGGCGGTCGCCGCCTTCCGCGTACGGCGCGGCTTGGCCTCGGCGGCTTCGGCGGTGTCCGCGGCGGGTCCCACGGCGGCTGCGGCGGTCTTCCGCGTGCGGCGCGGCTTGGCCTCTGCCTCCGCTTCGGCGGTGTCCGCGGCGGTTGCCGCGGTCTTCCGCGTGCGGCGCGGCTTGGCCTCTGCCTCCGCTTCGGCGGTGTCCGCGGCGGTTGCCGCGGTCTTCCGGGTGCGGCGCGGCTTGGCGTCGGCCTCCGCTTCGGTGGTGTCCGCGGCGGTTGCCGCGGTCTTCCGCGTACGGCGCGGCTTGGCCTCGGCCTCCGCCTCGGTGGTGTCCGCTGCGGCCGCTGCGGTCTTCCGGGTGCGGCGCGGCTTGACCTCGGCGGCCTCGGCCGCGTCCGCGGCGGTCTCCGCGGCTGCCGCCGTCTTGCGGGCGCGACGCGGCTTGGCCTCGGCCTCCGCTTCGGCGGTGTCCGCGGCGGGTTCCACGGCTGCCGCGGTCTTCCGGGTGCGGCGGGGCTTGGGCTCGGCCTCCGCGTCCACGGCGGTCTCCGCGGCTGCGGTGGTCTTGCGGGTCCGGCGCGGCTTCGTCTCGGCGGCCTCGGCCGTGTCCAGCACCGTTTCCGCCTCGGCGGCCGGCTCGGCCGTCTTCCGCGTGCGGCGGCGCGGCTTGGCCTCCGTGGCCGAAGCGGCCTCGGGGGCGGACTCCGCCGCCGTCACCGGTTCCGCCGCCGGCTCCGCGGCCGCCTCGGTCACGGTCTCGGGCGTCGCCGGCTTGCGGGTGCGGCGGCGGCGCGGCTTGTCCGGGGCGTCCGGGGCGTCCACGACGGTGGGCCCCTCGGCCGTGGTCACCGGTTCGGCGGCCGGCTCGGCGATCGTCGCGGGCGCCGCCGCGGCCGTCACCGGCTCGGCCGGCGCGCCACCGCGCGTACGGCGACGGCGGCGCGGTGTGCGGGTGGCCGCCGGCGCCTCCTCCGGCCCGGCGGTCCCGGCGGCCGGCGCGGCCGGGGAGACCGCGGACTCGTCCACCGGGGCGCCGCCGCGGGTGCGGCGGCGACGGCGCGGCGTACGGGCCGGGCGTTCGCGCTCGGCCGGGGCCGACGCGTCGCGGCCGCCGCGGCCGCCGCGGTCACGGCCGCGCGCGCCCCGCCCGCCGGTCTCGCCGAGGTCCTCCAGCTCCTCCGCGTCCAGACCGGCACGGGTCCGCTCGGAGCGCGGCAGTATGCCCTTGGTGCCCTCGGGGATGCCGAGGTCGGAGAACAGGTGCGGGGAGCTGGAGTAGGTCTCCACCGGGTCGTTGAAGTCCAGCCCCAGCGCCTTGTTGATCAGCTGCCAGCGCGGGATGTCGTCCCAGTCGACGAACGTGATCGCCGTGCCCTTGGCGCCGGCGCGGCCCGTACGGCCCACCCGGTGCAGGTAGGTCTTCTCGTCCTCGGGGCACTGGTAGTTGATGACGTGGGTGACGCCCTCGACGTCGATGCCGCGCGCGGCGACGTCGGTGCAGACGAGGACGTCCACCTTGCCGTTGCGGAAGGCCCGCAGGGCCTGCTCGCGGGCGCCCTGGCCGAGGTCGCCGTGGACCGCGCCGGAGGCGAACCCGCGGCGCTGCAGCTGCTCGGCGATGTCGGCGGCCGTGCGCTTGGTCCGGCAGAAGATCATCGCCAGTCCGCGGCCCTCGGCCTGCAGGATGCGGGCGATCATCTCCGGCTTGTCCAGGGAGTGCGCGCGGTAGACGAACTGCTTGATGTTCGCGACCGTCACGCCCTCGTCGTCCGGCGCGGTGGCGCGGATGTGCGTGGGCCGGGACATGTAGCGGCGCGCGAGGCCGATGACCGCGCCCGGCATGGTGGCCGAGAACAGCATGGTCTGGCGCTTGGCCGGCAGCATGTTGATGATCTTCTCGACGTCGGGCAGGAAGCCCAGGTCGAGCATCTCGTCGGCCTCGTCGAGGACCAGGCACTTGACGTGCTTGAGGTCGAGCTTCTTCTGGCCCGCGAGGTCGAGCAGACGGCCCGGGGTGCCGACGACCACGTCGACGCCCTTCTTCAGGGCCTCCACCTGAGGCTCGTAGGCCCGGCCGCCGTAGATGGCGAGCACGCGCACGTTGCGGGCCTTGCCGGCGGTCAGCAGGTCGTTGGTGACCTGGGTGCACAGCTCGCGCGTGGGGACGACGACGAGCGCCTGCGGGGCGTCGGTGAGGTCCTCGGGCGCGGCGCGGCCCGCCTCGACGTCGGCGGGGACGGTGACGCGCTCCAGCAGCGGAAGGCCGAAGCCCAGCGTCTTGCCCGTGCCGGTCTTGGCCTGGCCGATGACGTCCGTGCCCGAGAGGGCTACCGGAAGCGTCATCTCCTGGATGGGGAAGGGAGTGGTGATGCCGACGGCTTCGAGGGCTTCGGCGGTCTCGGGAAGGATCCCGAGGTCTCGGAACGTCGTAGTCAGGGTCATGCCTCTTCTGTGTGCGCGGTGCGAGGCGAGCGCGGGGGTCAAGTCTGACCGTGCCGGGGACGTCGGCTGCCGTACGGACGAACCACTCGGGCAAGCCGTATGACACGGGACCTCTGCCGACGCTCTAGCGCTCGTACCGCTGAGGGTCCCCCCTGTCGTCGTACGATCACGCCGCACGGCCAGGTAGGGCTGTCGGGTCGGAGCCGATCGGGCCACCGACCGGGCATCCTCATGCGTGCGGCCTGTCGGGACGCGTCGAACACCGTCGACGCACTCTGGCAGGCGCATTACCACCATACCCCGGAATCGCGCACATGTGATGGCCGATTCGGTCACGTAGTCGTCGTCACAGTGATCGGCAGGGGACGTGAGAGGGGCGGCGAGCGGGCTATTGTGCGCCTCATGACTAGCTCTGACAAGCCTGAGAACGAGTCCGCCGCACCCACCGGCGTCGCCGCCGAGAACTGGGCGCAGGCCTCCGCCGACCCGCAGTACCGGGCGGCCGTCGTGGACCTGCTCGGCGCCCTGGCGTACGGGGAGCTCGCGGCGTTCGAGCGGCTCGCGGAGGACGCCAAGCTGGCGCCGACCCTCGCGGACAAGGCGGAGCTGGCGAAGATGGCCTCGGCGGAGTTCCACCACTTCGAGCGGCTGCGGGACCGGCTGACGGAGATCGGCGAGGAGCCGACGGCAGCGATGGACCCGTTCGTCGCCGCGCTCGACGGCTTCCACCGGCAGACCGCGCCCTCGGACTGGCTGGAGGGCCTGGTCAAGGCGTACGTCGGCGACTCGATCGCGAGCGACTTCTACCGGGAGGTCGCGGCCCGCCTCGACTCGGACACCCGGGAGCTGGTGCTCGCCGTCCTCGACGACACCGGGCACGCGGAGTTCGCGGTGGAGAAGGTGCGCGCCGCCATCGACGCCGACCCGCGGGTCGGGGGGCGGCTGGCGCTGTGGGCACGGCGGCTGATGGGGGAGGCGCTGTCGCAGTCGCAGCGGGTGGTCGCCGACCGCGACGCGCTCTCCACGATGCTCGTGGGCGGCGTCGCCGACGGGTTCGACCTCGCGGAGGTCGGCCGGATGTTCTCGCGGATCACGGAGGCCCACACCAAGCGGATGGCTGCGCTGGGCCTGGCGGCGTGACGCTCCGCAGGCGCCGGCCGCCGGCCGCGGGTGGCGCGCGGACGCATCCGCGCCGTGCCGCCCCCGCGGTTCCCGGCGCCCCCGACGTCCCGGCCCGGGAAGCGGCCGACGCCGCCGCCCCGGCCCGGAGGGCCCGGCTACGCCGGCGCCGACCGCCGGCGCAGGCGGGCCGCCGGGCGCAGCAGCAGGGACAGGGACGCCACGGAGACGACCGCGGCGCCCAGCAGGCTGAGCAGCGACGTGCCGGGGCCCAGGGCGGTGTGGGTGACGAAGTCGCCGAAGAGGGCGCCGGCGACGCCGGTGGCGACGACGAGCGGGCGGGCCGGCAGCCGGTGGGCGAGGCGGTGGGCCGCGGCCCAGGCGAGGATCAGACCGAGCACGGCGGAGCCGAGTGCTTCCAGGATCATGTCGAGGGGTCCCTCCCACGGCCGGTCCGGTCGACGGTTGTAGCCCGTCTTACCCGTGACCTGCGGACGGCAATCCCCCGCTGTGGAGGAGTCGTGCCCCCTACGTGAGCACACCCCCGCAGGGAAGGGCCCGGCGGCACACGGCCGCCGGGCCCTTCTCACGACTTCGGCCTACAGGGCGCCGAATCCCACCTTGCGCACCGTGGGCTCGCCGATCTCCACGTACGCCAGACGGTCCGTCGGCACCAGGACCTTGCGGCCCTTCTCGTCCTGGAGGCTCAGCAGCCCCGTCTTGCCGGCCAGCGCCTCGGCCACCACGCGCTCGACCTCCTCGACGCTCTGACCGCTCTCCAGAACGATCTCGCGGGGCGCGTGCTGCACGCCGATCTTGACCTCCACGGCTATGTCCCTCCGACGGTCAGTGATGTGCGCGATCAACCGCGCCGTACCAGCACACATTAGCCCGGTGAGGGGACGTGCACGCCGCAGCCCCGAACGCCAGGAGCGAACACCGCCCGGGCGGGGACGGCCGTCAGTGGTGCTCGGTGCCGTGCAGCGGGAAACCGGCGATGCCCCGCCAGGCCAGCGAGGTCAGCAGCTGCACCGCCTGGTCGCGCGGGACGCTGCGGTCGCTGTGCAGCCATGAGCGGGCCACCACCTGGGCGAGGCCGCCGAGGCCGGAGGCGAGCAGCATCGACTCCGCGCGCGACAGGCCCGTGTCCTCGGCGATCACGTCGCAGATCGCCTCGGCGCACTCGTTGGTGACCTTGTCGACGCGCTCGCGCACCGCGGGCTCGTTCGTCAGGTCGGACTCGAACACCAGCCGGAAGGCGCCGCCGTCGTCCTCCACGTACGCGAAGTAGGCGTCCATCGTCGCCCGCACGCGCTGCTTGTTGTCGGTGGTCGACGCCAGCGCGCCGCGCACCGACTGGATCAGCGACTCGCAGTGCTGGTCCAGCAGGGCCAGGTAGAGGTCGAGCTTGCCGGGGAAGTGCTGGTAGAGCACCGGCTTGCTCACGCCCGCCCGCTCGGCGATGTCGTCCATCGCCGCGGCGTGATAGCCCTGCGCGACGAAGACCTCCTGGGCGGCGCCCAGCAGCTGGTTCCGTCGGGCTCGGCGCGGCAGACGGGTGCCGCGCGGGCGGGCCGCCTCAGTTTGCTCGATGGCTGTCACGCCGCCTCCCAAAGTCGTCCACATGCGGTGTCGGCCGCGCGGCCATCGTACTTTTCGGTAATCGTGGTGTGCGCGGTGGGAGCGCAGGATTTCACGTACCGGACGAGGGCGAAAGCCGTGCGACCCGCCCGGTGCGGCCGGCCGGAGCCCGTGCGGTCCCGCGAGGTCAGCGGTAGTCGTCCTCGTCGAGCGACACCACACGCGCCTGCTCGACCAGGTCCGCCTCGCTGGCACGGTCCGGGTCGACTCCCGTCAGCGGGTCGTCACGGTCCGGCCTGATGGGCGCGCGCTGCTCGACGGCGTCCACCTCGGGCGCCTCGACGTCGATCACCGGGGCCGCGTCGGCCTCCGGGTACTCGATGTCCTCGAGCGCGTCGGGCTCGGTGGGGTCATAGGCCATCGTGGGCTCCCTTCCTACGAACGTCCCTGGAACAGGGGTCACACGCGGGTGCCCTGTGTCCGAGACTAGGAGACGGCTGATCCGAACGCCATGCCATCCGGCCCGTCGGCTGTCCGGTTCTCCGGCCGCGCACGATTCAGGCTGTGACGGCGAACACACGAACCCTGACGTGATCACCTCGTAACATTGCCGCATGTCTTCGACCGAGTCGCCGTCCGTGTCGGCCGCCAGTGTGCTTCCCAGGGTGGCGCCCGTCCGGGTCGGCGAGGGGGAGCGGCTGCGGTCCGTCGGCCTGCCCGGCGTCACCCTGGCGATCCGGTCCCGGCCCCCCGCGCGTGCGGGTCTGCCGCCCGCGCTGTACGTCCACGGGCTCGGCGGTTCCTCGCAGAACTGGTCGTCCCTGATGGCCGAACTGGACGACGCCGTCGACAGCGAGGCGCTCGACCTGCCCGGCTTCGGGGACTCCCCGCCACCGGACGACGGCGACTACTCCGTCACCGGGCACGCGCGCGCGGTGATCCGCTACCTCGACGCGGCCGGCCGCGGCCCGGTCCACCTCTTCGGCAACTCGCTGGGCGGCGCCGTCGCCACGCGCGTGGCCGCCGTGCGCCCCGACCTGGTGCGCACCCTCACCCTCGTCTCCCCCGCCCTGCCCGAGCTGCGCATCCAGCGCACCGCGGTGCCGACGGGATTGCTCGGCGTCCCCGGGGTCGCCGCCCTCTTCACCCGGTTCACCAGGGAGTGGACGGCCGAGCAGCGGGTCCGCGGCGTCATGGCCCTGTGCTACGGCGATCCCGCGCAGGTCTCGCCGGAGGCCTTCCGGCACGCCGTGGAGGAACTGGAGCGGCGGCTGCAACTGCCGTACTTCTGGGACGCGATGGCCCGCTCCGCGCGCGGCATCGTCAACGCGTACACCCTCGGCGGGCAGCACGGGCTGTGGCGGCAGGCCGAGCGGGTGCTCGCCCCCACGCTGCTCGTCTACGGCGCGCGGGACCAGCTGGTCGGCTTCCGCATGGCCCGCAGGGCCGCCCGCGCCTTCCGCGACTCCCGGCTGCTGACCCTGCCGGACGCCGGGCACGTGGCGATGATGGAGTACCCGGACGTGGTGGCCCGCGCGTTCCGGGACCTGCTGGCGGAGACCGCCCGCCACCCCGGCGCGGCCGCGGGCGCGGGTCAGCGCGGCCACGCGGGCACGGGGAGCTGAGGCCGGCGTGGGACGCCACAGTCGCCGCGGACCGGTCCCGAAGGACGAGCCCGCGGACACAGCCGCACGGCGGGGGAACCGCTGGGGCGCACGCGCCGAGGGCCGTGCGGACGGCGCGCCCGGACAGGGCGCGCCGGATCCGTCGGACCCGGCGCCCGCGCAGGGTGCGCCGCGCTTTTCGGACGGCACGCGCGCGCCGGGCACGCCGCGCATCGCCGACGGCACGCCCGGGCTTCCGGACGGCACGCCCGCGCGCGGTGCGCACCGCCCCGGTGGGGACGCGCCCGTCCGGGGTGCCCATCCCGAGCAGCGGGAAGCCGGGGGCGGCTGGGGGGAGTTCGCGCACCGGCCCGCCGGCGCGGCCGGCGGCCCCGAAGCGGGCGGCCCCGGCGTCGTGCTGCCGCGGCAGCGGCAGGCGGGGCCGGACGGATCGGGGCGCAGGCACGGCTCCGGCCCCCGGCAGGAGTACCTCGAGGCCTTCGAGGACTGGGGCCAGGGCGCCCGGGACGACGAGGACGTGGACCTGTTCGCTCCCCGCACCCGCCCGGCCCGCCGCGCCGGGCAGCAGCCGGCCGGGGAACCGCAGGCGCCGGCCTCCGCGGCCGGCGGCGCGGCGGGCACCGCACAGCGGGGCGGGGGCAAGGGGCTGCTCCTCACCGGCGTCGCGGCGGCCGCCGTCACCGCCGTGCTCGCGGTCCTCGTCGCCGGGCAGGCGGCCGAGGGCCGGCACCAGGCCGCCTCGGGCGCGCCGGCCGGCGCCGGCCGGGCGCAGGGCGCGGGCGCCCCCGCCGTGCCGAGCGCGGTGCCGCTGACGTACGACGAGAAGATGGGCGCGAAGTATCCGCTCAGCGCCACGCTGAAGGGCTCCGGCAGGTTCGACACCGTGCCCGGTCTCGACAAGGCGCCCGGCCGCGGCGGCCGCACGTACCGCTACCGCGTGGACGTCGAGCAGGGCCTGGGGCTGGACGGGGCGCTGTTCGCCGAGGCCGTGCAGAAGACCCTGAACGACGACCGGAGCTGGGCCCACGACGGCGCCCTGGCCTTCGAGCGCGTCTCCTCCGGGAAGCCGGACTTCGTGATCACGCTGGCCAGTCCCGGCACCACCGCCGAGTGGTGCGCCAAGTCCGGTCTGGACACCACGGAGGACAACGTCTCCTGCGACTCGGCCGCCACCGAACGCGTGATGATCAACGCGTACAGATGGGCCCAGGGAAGCGAGACGTACGGCGACGCGATCCACGCCTACCGGCAGATGCTGATCAACCACGAAGTCGGCCACCGGCTGGGCCACGGGCACGTGAACTGCCGGAGGGACGGCGAGCGGGCGCCCGTGATGCAGCAGCAGACCAAGTTCCTGGACCACGACGGCATCCACTGTCTGCCCAATCCGTGGCCCTACCCCAGGAGCTGAGCGACGCGCACCCCTAGCGCGCGGGAACGCCGTCCGCCCGCGAAAGTCACGGCCGTTCACCCCTTCTGATGGTGCGACGGACAACCGTCCGCCGCACCACCGTCCTGTCCGCTTACGTTCGTCCCGCTGCGAGCCGCCGGGGCGACGGCGGCTCCCCAGACAGGAGATCGGGGGTGCACAGGTGCGCATCAGACGGTTGACGGCGGACGGCCGTCCGTTCGCGCGCGGTGACGCCGGTCCGTGGTGCGACCGGCTCGCGCGCGGGCCCGGGCAGCCTTCGTCCGGCGCCCACTGCTCAGCCGCGGCCCGCGCCGGGAGGCCGCAGGCCGCAGCGCGCTCCCACCGCGGGCCCGCCGGGTGCGGACGGCCCCCCTGCGGACGGCCACGGGCGACGCGACCGCACACGGGCGGCCCGTGCGCCGGCGCTTCACCGACTGCCGCGGAGACCTCCTGGACGCGGTGCGCGACAGCGCCGAGGACGCCCCCGGTGACCTGGCGGACCGTTTCGGCAGCGCGCTGCACGGACCTGACGCACACGCCCGGGAGGCGGGCGTACCCGTCGGCGCCCTGCGCTCCGGCACCGCCCCGCACACCCTGGAGCGCGCCTGCCGTGCGCCCCGCGCGCCGCGCACGGCGCACGAGACGCGCGTCTGCACGGGCCCGGCGAGCGACCGGGGCAGCCGGGCACCGGGCCGCGGCCCGCGCACCCGTCGGAGCTCCCGAGTGAACCGTCCTCCCACCGGCCGGAGCCGCCGCCGGAGGCACCCGCACACCCCTGCGAAGGAGAACACCAGATGACCACCTCCCGACCCGGAGCTCCCGGAGCCGCCCCGGGAGCCTTCGGCACAGCCGGTGCCACCGGCGCGCACCTCCCGGGAGCCGCCCGATGAGGGTCCTGCTGATCGGAGCCAACGGGTTCATCGGCCGTTTCGTCGCCGACCGCCTGCTCGCCGACCCGGCCGTCCAGCTCACCGCCCTCGGCCGCGGCGACGACGCCGACGTCCGCTTCGACCTCGCCACCGGCAGTCCGGGCGCCCTCACCCGCTTCCTGGACGCGGTCCACCCCGGCGTCGTCGTCAACTGCGCGGGCGCCACCCGCGGCGGGGCCCGCGAACTCACCCGGCACAACACCGTCGCCGTGGCCACCGTCTGCGAGGCGCTGCGCCGCAGCCGCTGCGGGGCCCGCCTGGTGCAGATCGGGTGCGCTTCCGAGTACGGCCCCAGCCAGCCCGGCTCCTCGACCGCCGAGGACGCCGTACCGCGCCCCGGCGGACCGTACGGCGTCAGCAAGCTCGCCGCGACCGAACTGGTCCTCGGCTCCGGCCTGGACGCCGTCGTCCTGCGTGTCTTCTCGCCGGCCGGACCCGGCACCCCGGCCGGCTCCCCCCTCGGCCGGCTCGCCGAGGCCATGCGCCGGGCGATGCAGTCCGGGGACGGCGAACTGAAACTCGCCGGGCTCGGCGTCCAGCGCGACTTCGTCGACGTCCGCGACGTCGCCCGCGCGGTGCACGCCGCCTCGCTCTCCGCCGCGCAGGGAGTGATCAACATCGGTTCCGGCCGGGCCGTGCGCCTCAGGGACGCCGCCGCCGTCCTGGCGCGGGTGGCCGGCTACGGCGGCGCCCTGCACGAGCTGGACGCCCCGCCCGTGCCCCTGCGCGGCGCCATCGGGCACCCCCGCGCCGACGCCGAGCACGGGGCCCCGGTGGCGTACCCGTACCCGGACGGCTGCGGCGGCTGGCAGCAGGCCGACGTGCGCACCGCGCGCGACCGGCTGGGCTGGCGGCCCCGCATCAACCTGGAGGAGTCCCTGGCCGACATCTGGATGGAAGCGGCCTGCCGCATCTGACCGGCGCCGCCGCGGACGCCGCCTTCACCGGCGTCCGCACCTCCACCGGCGTCCGCACCACCACGGGCGCCGTCGGCCGCCCGGAGGCGGTGCCCGGCCACTGGGACGGCATCGTCTCGCGCATCGGACGAGGTGTCTCGGAATGAAGAAGGCCGTGGCAGTGTTACGGGGAGAACAACTGTAGTGATCGACCGACCAACGGAGTCCCCGTGTCGCTGCCACCCCTGGTCGAGCCGGCCCCCGAGCTCACCGTAGACGAGGTCCGCAGGTACTCCCGCCACCTGATCATCCCCGACGTGGGCATGGACGGGCAGAAGCGGCTGAAGAACGCCAAGGTGCTGTGCGTCGGCGCCGGCGGCCTGGGCTCGCCGGCGCTGATGTACCTGGCCGCCGCGGGCGTGGGCACGCTCGGCATCGTGGAGTTCGACGAGGTCGACGAGTCGAACCTGCAGCGCCAGATCATCCACAGCCAGTCCGACATCGGCCGGTCCAAGGCCGAGTCCGCGCGGGACAGCGTCAAGGGCATCAACCCGTACGTGAACGTGGTCCTTCACGAGGAGCGGCTGGAAGCCGACAACGTGATGGACATCTTCAGCCAGTACGACCTGATCGTCGACGGCACCGACAACTTCGCGACCCGCTACCTGGTCAACGACGCGTGCGTGCTGCTGAACAAGCCGTACGTGTGGGGCTCGATCTACCGCTTCGACGGCCAGGCGTCCGTCTTCTGGGCCGAGCACGGCCCCTGCTACCGCTGCCTCTACCCGGAGCCCCCGCCCCCCGGCATGGTCCCCTCCTGCGCCGAGGGCGGCGTCCTGGGCGTGCTGTGCGCGTCCATCGGCTCCATCCAGGTCAACGAGGCGATCAAGCTCCTCGCCGGCATCGGCGAGCCGCTGGTCGGCCGCCTGATGATCTACGACGCCCTGGAGATGCAGTACCGCCAGGTCAAGGTGCGCAAGGACCCCGACTGCGCGGTCTGCGGCGAGAACCCGACGGTCACCGAGCTGATCGACTACGAGGCCTTCTGCGGCGTCGTCTCCGAGGAGGCCCAGGCGGCGGCCGCCGACTCCACGATCACTCCGAAGCAGCTCAAGGAGTGGATCGACGACGGCGAGAACATCGAGATCATCGACGTCCGCGAGCCGAACGAGTACGAGATCGTCTCCATTCCGGGCGCCAGGTTGATCCCGAAGAACGAGTTCCTCATGGGCACCGCCCTGGAGGGCCTCCCCCAGGACAAGAAGATCGTCCTGCACTGCAAGACGGGTGTCCGCAGTGCGGAAGTCCTGGCGGTCCTGAAGTCCGCGGGCTTCGCCGACGCGGTCCACGTCGGCGGCGGCGTCATCGGCTGGGTCAACCAGATCGAACCCCACAAGCCGGTCTACTGACCACCGGTCCCGCCGGCCGGCGGGACCGGCGGAGCCCACGGCTGCGACCCGGCCGGGTGCCGTGGGCTTCGCGGGCCGGTCAGGTGCAGACCGTGCCGGTCCTCGGGAGTCTCCCGTCCAGCAGGTAGCCGTTCACCGCGTTCTGCACGCACTTGTTCCCGCTGTCGTACGCGCCGTGCCCCTGGCCCTTGTACGTCAGCTCGACGGCCACCCCCTCGCCGAGGGCGTCGGCCATCTTCCCGGCGCCCTCGTACGGGGTGGCCGGGTCGCCGGTGTTGCCGACGACGAGGATGGGCGCCGAGCCGGGGGCGCTGACGTCGGTGCGGTCGGCGGCGCCCGGCACCGCCCAGCCGGTGCAGCTGACCATGCCCCAGGCCAGGTACTCCCCGAACAGCGGGGACGCGGCGCGGAACTCGGGCAGCCTGTGCCGGACATCGGCCTCGGTGTACCGGGGTTTCTCGTCCGAGCAGTTGACGGCGAGGTTCGCGGCGGCGATGTTGCTGTACTCGCCGTTGTCGTTGCGGCCGTTCATCGAGTCGGACAGCATCATCAGGATCCTGCCGTCGCCCTCGTACGCCTGCTCCAGCCCTTCGGTCAGGTACTCCCAGAAGTCCCGGGAATAGAGGGACTGCGCGATGCCGTTGGTGGCGGCGGTCTGGGTCAGCCGGCGCGGGAAGAGGCCCTCGATCGGCTTCTTCTCCAGGTCGCGCAGCAGTTTCGCGATGCGGTCCTTCACCTCCTGCTCGGTGTCCCCGACCGGGCACTGCGCGGTCTTGGAGGTGCAGTCCCGCGCGAAGTTGTCGAGGGCGCGCTGGAAGCCGCGGGCCTGGCCCAGCGCGCTCTGCTCGGGGGTCTCGGTGGGGTCGACGACGGCGTCGAAGACGGCCCGGCCGATGTGCGTGGGGAACAGGTGGGCGTAGACGCCGCCGAGTTCGGTGCCGTAGGAGATGCCGAAGTAGTGCAGCTTGCCGTCGCCGAGGACCCGGCGCATCAGGTCCATGTCCCGGGCCGCGTCCGTGGTGCGCACGTGCGGCAGTATCATCCCGGAGTTCTTCTCGCAGGCCGCGTTGAACGCCCTGGTGCGCTTCAGCAGCTCGGCGCGTTCCGTGCCGTCGTCCGGGGTGGCGTCCTGCTGGAAGTACACGTCGAGCCGGGAGTCGCTCTCGCACCGCACCGGGGCGCTGCGGCCGACCCCGCGCGGGTCGAAGCTGACCAGGTCGTAGCGGGTGCGCAGGGCCGCGTAGTCCTCGCCGAACGCGGGCAGCGCCGTGACGCCGCTGCCGCCGGGGCCGCCGAAGTTGAAGACCAGCGAGCCGATCCGCCCGCTCGCGGGGCCGCTCGCCCGGGCACGGATCAGGGCGATGCCGATCGTGTCGCCCCGGGGCTCGCTCCAGTCCAGCGGGGCCTTCATGGTGGCGCACTGCCACTCGGCGCCGTCCGGCAGCGGGGAGGGGGCGCTGCCGCCGCCCTCCGCCTCGGACGGGGCCGGGCAGTCCTTCCAGTCCAGCCGCTGCGCCGTGAGGTCCCCGCCCCGGCCGCCGTCGCCGCACCCGGCCAGCAGGGCGGAGAGCAGCAGGGCGGCGGTGGCCAGGGCGGCGGCACGCAGCCGGGAGGGGTTCGCCATGCTCCCATCCTGGGGGCGTGCGCGCCGGGGCGCGCGCGGGACGCGGGCCGTCCGGGGGAGACCGCGGACGCGCCCCGGGCGGCCCGGACGTGCGCCCGCGGACGGCGCCCTCCACGGCCCCGGACCCGTCCGCTGCCCCGGACGCGTACCCCTACAGGGCGCCCTTGCGGGTGAGGTGGTTGAAGGCCAGCCAGCCCGGCAGCACCGGCAGCCACAGGGTCAGCAGCCGGAACAGCAGGACCGCCGGGGCGGCGACCTCCTTGGGCAGGCCCACGGCGATCAGGCCGACGGTGAGCGTGGCCTCGACCGCGCCCACGCCGCCGGGGGTGGGGGCCGCGGAGCCGAGCGCGTTGCCGGCGAGGAAGACGACGGCGACGCTGGCGATGCTCAGCGACACCGAGCCGTCGCCGAAGGCGCGGATGGAGGCGTCCAGGCACATCACGAAGCAGGCGGTCAGCAGGAGCATGCCGCCGATGCCGGTGACGAGCTTCTGCGGCCGCTGCAGGACGTCGAGCATGCGCGGCACGACCCCGGCGAACAGCGACCGCACGCGCGTGACGACGAATTTGCGCAGGAACGGCACGGAGGTGACCACCAGGAGCAGCACCGCCACGGTCAGCAGACCCGCGATGACCGTGCGGGACGGCGACAGCGACGGCGTCTTCTCGGTGCCCGTCAGATAGCCGAAGGACAGCAGCATCAGGATGTGGCAGCCGAGCCCGAACAGCTGGGACGCGCCGACACTGGCCACGGCCAGCCCGGGGCGCACGCCCGCGCGCTGCAGGAAGCGCGTGTTCAGGGCGACCCCGCCGACGGCGGCCGGCGCCACGATCTTCACGAACGACCCCGCGACCTGCGCCGCCACCGTGCGCGGGAAGGGCACACGCTCCGGCACGAAGCCCAGCAGGGCCATCGCGGCGGCGACGTAGCTGAGCGCGGAGAACAGCACCGCGGCGATCACCCAGCCCCACTGGGCCTGCGCGAAGAGCGTGCCGAACTGGATGTGGGTGAGCTGCGTCAGCAGGTAGTAGGCGCCGATCGCACCGGCGATGAAGCTGATCAGCGTGCGCGGCCGGACCCGCTCCAGCCGGGCCGGCTCCACCGGCGCCTGCGGCCTGATCCGCAGCACCTCGTGCCGGATCTGCGTGAGCAGGTCCTCCTCGCGGGCCTCCTCCAGGGCCTCGTCGATGGCCCGTTTCTCCGCCCGCTGCTCGGCCCGGACGGTCTTCTTGTCGGGCTTCTCCAGGACCGGCTGCGCCGCCTCGGACGCCTCCTCCATGCGGGCCTGCTTGGCCTGCCGGGACGCCTCGAGCACCGCCTCGCGCTCGCGCTGGGCCCGCTCACGGGCGAGCCGCCGGAGGGTCGCGCGCGTGCTCCGCGTCAGCGCGATCGGCTGCAGCATCGGCAGGCAGTCGGCCACCGCGTCCGGGCCGAGCACCCCGACCGCCGAGGCCACCGCCCGTTCGGCGCCGACCCGCAGGGCGAGCGTGGTCACCAGCTGGGCGACGTCCATGCGCAGCAGCAGCTCGCCGGCCGCGATCTCGCCGCCGCGCAGCTCGGTGAGGATCACCCTGCCGGAACGATCCACCAGGATCGCGTCCCCGGCCAGCCTGCGGTGCGCGATGCGCCGCGACTGCAGCGCCCGCACCTGGTCCCAGGCGTTGCGCAGCAGCTCGTCGGTGATCTCCTCGTCGGCCAGCGAGTCCAGCGTGCGCCCGCCGGTGTGCTCGTAGACGAGCATGACCGCGTCGGGGCCGAGTTCGGAGGTGGCGATCAGCTTGGGCGCGTTGGCGCCCGCCGCGATCGCCGCGTACGCCAGCAGCGCCTCCTGCTCCAGCGCCTGGCGCAGCGACTGCAGGCTGGAGCGGGTGGCGAAGCCGCGCAGGGTCAGGTTGCGCCACGCGCGGTAGAAGAAGCCCTGCGCCTGCTGTTCCCGGTCGACGACCGTGACGTCCAGCGGCGGGCCGTCCTCCAGGGTGACGAAGTACCGCCGGCCCCGGTCGCCGTTCTCCGCCTCCGCGGCCTCCTCGCGGGCCGCGCTGACGGGCCGGAAGCCGACGTGCCGCAGACCCGCCATCAGGGTCTGGCCGGTCGGGCGGACGTTGGGGGAGCCGACCGCGTACAGGGTGCCGTAGGCGATGGTCCAGCCGATCAGGACCGTGAGGATGATGGAGAAGGGGGTCGTGTAGCCGGTGACCAGCATCGAGAAGGCGTCGAGCAGCAGCACGATCCACAGCACCGCGCGCCATCTGGGCCGGCGGGACATGCCGACGGCCGTCATGTAGGCGATGACGGGCGCCAGATAGCCGTGCACCGGGTCGGTCAGGGCGTGGATGTCGCCGGGCGAGGGCTGGGTCAGCGCCTCCTGGATCGAGTCCGGGGCGGCCCGGGCGACCCACAGGTCGGTGGCGAGCGTCACGCCGTGGGCGAGGACGGCCGCGAGGACGCCGTCGGCGATGCGCAGCCCGTCCCGTTTGATCAGCCGCTCGATCGCGAAGGCGACCGGGACGAGCAGGATCGCGATGCTGGACGCCAGACCCGCGATCTTGATCAGCAGGTCGGGGGCCTGTCCGGTGCCTTTGTTGATGTCCTGTTCCAGGCCCGAGGTGGTGCCGTGCGCGAACGCGGCGACCGCGAGCAGCACCACGACGGCGAGGAAGCCCACGAGGAGCCGCATGAGGTCGCTGGGACGGTGCACCCGCGCGGGAAGCAGCGGCTCGTCGCCCTCCACCCGCTCGGCGTGGGGGTCGTCGGCCGCGGCGGGCGCACGCCGGCCGGGGACCGGGGTCAGGGGGGCGGGCGCCCGTTCCGCGGCATCGGCGCCCTTCCGGCCGGCGGCACCGCGCCCGGGCGTGCGGGCGCCGTGTGCTTCGGGTGCCGTGCCGTCGCCGCGGGCGCCGTGATGCTCCTGCGGGCCGTCGGCAGCGCGGTCGCCGAGGTTCCCGGGCGTGGTGTCGTCGGCGCGGGGGCCGTGGGCCTCGCGCCGGCCGTCGTCCGTGCCCGCACCCCGCCCCGCGTGTCCGCCGTCGTCCGGGTGTCCGCCGTCCTCCGGGTGTCCTCCGTCGCCGGTGCGCGGCCCGGCGGCGGTGCGCGGGGCGTCGTCCGGGCGGGGGCCGGCGTCTTCCTGGTGCGCGCCGGCGACGCCCTCGTCCGCGCGGGCGGCGCCGGGGCGCGCGGAGGCGTCAGGGGTGCCCGCCGCTCCTTCGGGGTGCACGCCCTGCTCCTTCGTGGTCTCTTCTTGGTCTCGTATCACCAGTCACCGCCCGCACGATGGTGGCATGCCCCACCGACACACACGGGCATCAGGGTGCGGATGCGCGGGCGCACAGTCTGCCCGAAGGAGTGCCCGGGGGCGAGAGGGCCGCTCCCCGCGGCCCGCCCCGGCACGCCCGCGGGGTGCGGCAGGATGGGGTGGATGAGCGAGCAGCAGAGCCCACCCGAGTGCGTCCCCGCCGGGCACGGGGACACGCTGCCGGAGTACGCCGAGCGCGTCCTCGACGTCGCCGAGCGGATCCCGCCGGGCCGGGTCATGACGTACGGCGACGTCGCCGAGTGGCTCGGCGAGGGCGGGCCCCGTCAGGTCGGCCGGGTGATGGCCCTCTACGGGGGCGCCGTCCCGTGGTGGCGGGTCGTGCGGGCCGACGGCGTCCTGCTGCCGGGGCACGAACTGCGTGCGCTCGCCCACTACCGCGCGGAGGGCACGCCGCTGAGACGGGTGGGCACGAGCGGGCGCGGCCATGTGCCGAGGCTGGACATGCGTCGGGCCCGGTGGGACGGCGGTGCGGGCGCGGAGGGTCACACCTGACAGCTTCCGCCATCGGCCGGCGCCGTGGGGCGCCTGTGGTCCGTTCGGGTGAGAACCGTGACATGGGGGACGTCGGTGGCATGCCGTACGTTCGTGAGGTGAGGGACTCGCGTGGCGCGAGCGCCGCCGGGCAAGAAGCGAAACGACTGCTTCCGCCCGGAGCGGCGGCGTAGCGTCGGCGGCACGCGTCCCCCTCGTCCCGCGGCCACCGTCTCGCACGCGTGACCGCCCGCCCACCAGCACGACCACCAGGACCGGCCGATCACGTGAGCTCCTCCTCCACCACCAGGCGCCTGCCCCACCCCTCGGTGCGGCCGGGGAGCCATGGCGCTTACCGGCTGGTCCGCACGCCTCCGGTCACCGTGGATCCCCCTCGTCTGGACGCGGCGCAGCGCTCCGTGGTTGACCACCGCGGCGGACCGCTGCTCGTCCTCGCGGGCCCCGGCACCGGCAAGACCACCACCCTGGTCGAGTCCGTGGCCGCGCGGATCGCCCGCGGCGGCGACCCCGAGCGGATCCTGGTGCTCACGTTCAGCCGCAAGGCGGCCGTCGACCTGCGCGACCGCATGGCCCTGCGGATCGGCGCCGCCCGCGCGCCCAGGGCGACCACGTTCCACTCCTACTGCTACGCCCTGGTCCGCGCCCACCAGGACAAGGAGCTGTTCAGCGAGCCGCCGCGCCTGCTCTCCGGCCCCGAGCAGGACGTCACCGTCCGGGAGCTGCTCGCCGGCCAGCCCGAGCTGGAGCGGCTCGGGCTGACCCATGTGCGCTGGCCGGACGAGCTGCGCGCCTGCCTGACCACGCGCGGCTTCGCCGACGAGGTCCGGGCGGTGCTCGCCCGCAGCCGCGAGCTCGGCCTCGGCCCGGACGCCCTGGACGCCTTCGCGCGCCGCATCGGCCGCCCCGACTGGCGGGCGGCGGCCGCGTTCCTCGCCGAGTACCTGGACGTCCTCGACCTGCAGGGCGTCATCGACTACGCGGAACTGGTCCACCGCGCGGTCCTGCTCGCCCGGCGCCCCGAGACCGCCGCCCGGCTCGCCGCCCAGTACGACGCCGTGTACGTCGACGAGTACCAGGACACCGATCCCGCCCAGGTGCGGCTCCTGCACGCGCTGGCCGGCGGCGGGCGCACCCTGGTGGCCTTCGGCGACCCCGACCAGTCGATCTACGCCTTCCGCGGCGCCGACGTGAACGGCATCCTCGACTTCCCGGCCGCCTTCCCGCGCGCGGACGGCCGCCCCGCCCCCGTCGAGGTGCTCCGCACCTCCCGCCGCTCCGGCGCCGCGCTGCTGGCCGCGACCCGTCTGATCACCCGGCGGATGCCGCTGCCCCGGCTGCCCGCCGACAAGGTCCGCGCCCACCGGGAGCCCGTCCCGGTGCGGGACGGCGGCCGGGTCGAGGTGTACACGTATCCGACGCCCGGCACCGAACTGGACAACATCGCGGACATCCTTCGCCGCGCCCATCTGGAGGACGGCGTTCCGTGGCGCGACATGGCCGTCCTGGTGCGCGCCGGCTCCCGTAGCCTGCCGACCCTGCGCCGCGCCCTGACCGCGGCCGGCGTTCCGCTGGACATCGACGGCGACGACCTGCCCCTGCGGCACGAGCCCGCCGTGGCGCCGCTGCTCACGGCCCTGCGGGCGGTGGCCACGGCGGAGGCGCGGCACCGCGAGGACGAGCCGGCGGCGCAGGCCGGGCAGGGCCCCACGGCGGCGACCCTGCCGGACCCTGCCGCACCGGACCCGCAGGAGCCCACCGCGCCGGACTCCACCGCGCCGGACCCCACCGCGGTGACGTCGCCGGACCCTGCCGCGCCCGCTCGGCAGGAGCCCACCGCGGCGCGGGAGCCGTCCGCCGAGCACGCCACCCGCGACGGCGGCGCCCCCGAGCACGCCACCTCCGGAAGCACCGCCACCGGAAGCACCGCCACCGGAAGCACTGCCTCCGGAAGCACCGCCTCCAGGGACGCCGCCGCCTCCGACGCCGCCGCCTCCGACGGGACCGCCTCCGGAGACACCGCCCCCCGGCACGCCGGAGCGGCGGCCCCCGGCGCCTGCTGGCTCGACACCGAGACCGCCCTCACCCTGCTCACCTCCCCGCTCGCCGGCATGGACGCCGCCGACCTGCGCCGCCTCGGGCGTGCCCTGCGCGAGGAGGAGCGGGCCGCCGGCAACCCGGTGCCGCCGCCGTCCGACGAGCTGCTCGCCAGGGCGCTCGCCGAACCCGAGCGCCTCGCCGTCCACGACCCGGTGTACGCGCGCGGGGCCCAGCGCCTCGGCGCGCTGCTCCGCAAGGCCCGCGAGCGCCTCGCCGGCGGCGGCACGGCCGAGGAGGCGCTGTGGGACCTGTGGGAAGGCACGCCCTGGCCCGCGCGTCTGGAGCGGGCCGCCCGGCGCGGCGGCGCGGCCGGCCGCAACGCCGACCGGGACCTGGACGCCGTGTGCGCGCTGTTCGCCACCGCCGCCCGCGCGGAGCAGCGCATCGGAGGCCGCGGCGCGCTGAACTTCCTGGAGGAGATCGAGGCCGAGGACATCGCCGCCGACACGCTCACGCGACGCGCGGTGCGCACCGACGCCGTCCGCCTGATGACCGCCCACCGCGCCAAGGGCCTGGAGTGGCGGCTCGTCGTCGTCGCCGGCGTCCAGGAGGGGCTCTGGCCGGACCTGCGCCGCCGCGGCTCGCTGCTGGAGGCCGACCGCATCGGCCGCGACGGACTGGCCGAACCGCTCACCCCGGGCGCGCTGCTCGCCGAGGAGCGCCGGCTGTTCTACGTCGCCGCGACCCGCGCGCGTGAACGGCTCGTCGTCACCGCCGTGAAGGCGCCCGCCGAGGACGGCGACCAGCCCTCCCGCTTCCTGACCGAACTGGGCGTCGAGCCCAAGGACGTCACCGGCCGGCCCCGGCGCCCGCTGTCCGTCGCCGCGCTCGTCGCCGAGCTGCGCGCCACCACGGTCGACCCGCGCGCGTCCGCCGCGCTGCGCGAGGCCGCCGCCCGCCGGCTGGCCCGGCTCGCCGCGCTCGCCGACGACGACGGCCGCCCGCTGGTGCCGTCCGCGCACCCCTACCGCTGGTGGGGCATGTTCGAGCCGACCGAGAGCAAGGTGCCGCTGCGCCGCCCCGACCAGCCCGTGGTGCTCTCCGGCAGCGCGCTCGACCAGCTCGCCAACACGTGCGCGCTGCAGTGGTTCCTGGGCCGCGAGGTGAAGGCCGACGCCCCCGCCACCGCGGCCCAGGGCTTCGGCAACGTCGTCCACGTCCTCGCCGACGAGGTCGCCTCCGGCCGCACCCCGGCCGACCTCGACGTCCTCATGGAGCGCCTGGACTCCGTGTGGAACGCGCTCGCCTTCGACGCGCCCTGGAAGTCGCAGCAGGAGAAGGCCCACGCGCGCGCAGCCCTCGAACGCTTCCTGAACTGGCACGTGCTGGACCGGGCCGGCCGCACCCCCGTGGCCAGCGAGCACGACTTCGACGTCACCCTGGAAGCGGGCGACTACCAGGTCCGCATCCGGGGCCAGATGGACCGCGTCGAGACGGACGGCGAGGGCCGGGCCTACGTGGTCGACTTCAAGACCGGCAAGCAGGCGCCCACCGCGCGCGAGGTGGAACGCCACCCGCAGCTCGCCGTCTACCAGCTCGCCGTCCGGGAAGGCGCCGTCGACACCGCGTTCGACGGCGTGCGTCCCGAACCCGGCGGCGCCGAACTGGTCCACCTCAGGCAGGGCGCCGCCAAGCGCGACGGGGGAGACGGCCTGCCCAAGGTGCAGAGCCAGGAGCCGCCCGCGCAGGAGTGGGTCGGCGAGCTGCTGGCCACGGCCGCCGGGAAGGTCCTCGACGAGCGGTTCACGCCGAGCGCCGGCCAGCACTGCACGCACTGCGCGTTCCGCGCCTCGTGCAGTGCGCGGCCGGAGGGGCGGCACGTGGTGGAGTGAGCCCGGGCTGCCGCACAGCCGCCGCGGCGGCCGGCGTGACGTACGGCACGACCCCTGCTGACCTGCGTCTCTTCAGCCCCGCAGGGATGATGTGGCCCCGGCTGTCAGTACCCGCCGCTAGCCTCTTTCGACATGCCCGCCCGTATCACCGACCCCGAGCAGCTCAAGGAGCTCCTGGGCATCCCCTTCACCCCGGAGCAGACGGCCTGCATCACCGCGCCGCCCGCCCCGCAGGTGATCGTGGCCGGCGCCGGGTCGGGCAAGACCACCGTGATGGCCGCCCGCGTCGTCTGGCTGGTCGGCACCGGGCAGGTCGCCCCCGAGCAGGTCCTCGGCCTGACCTTCACCAACAAGGCCGCCGGCGAGCTGGCCGAACGCGTGCGCAAGGCACTGGCCGAGGCGGGCGTCACCGACCCGCACGTCATCGACCCGGACGACCCGCCGGGCGAGCCGGTGATCTCGACGTACCACGCCTTCGCCGGCCGCCTGCTCACCGACCACGGCCTGCGCATCGGCCTGGAGCCCACCTCCCGCCTCCTCGCCGACGCCACCCGCTACCAGCTCGCCGCGCGCGTGCTGCGCGAGGCCCCCGGCCCCTACCCGGCGCTGACCCGGTCCTTCGCCGACCTGGTCAGCGACCTGCTCGCCCTGGACTCCGAACTCTCCGAACACCTCGTCGCCCCCGAGGAGCTGCGCGCCTGGGACACGGAGCTGCTGCGCACCCTGGAGGGCGCCAGACTCACCAACGCCGACCTGCGCAAGGTCCCGGAGACCGCCGCCGCCCGCCGGGAACTCGCCGGCCTCGTCCAGCGCTACCGGGCCGCCAAACGCGAACGGGACCTGCTCGACTTCGGCGACCAGATCGCCCTGTCCGCCCGCCTCGCCCGCATCCCCGAGGTGGGCCGCCTGCTGCGCGAGGAGTTCCGCGTGGTGCTCCTGGACGAGTACCAGGACACCTCCGTGGCCCAGCGCGTCCTGCTGGCGGGCCTGTTCGGCGACGGCACCGGCCACCCGGTGACCGCCGTCGGCGACCCCTGCCAGGCCATCTACGGCTGGCGCGGCGCCTCGGTCGCCAACCTGGACGACTTCCCCGCGCACTTCGCCCACGCCGACGGCCGGCCCGCCACCCGGCACGCGCTCAGCGAGAACCGACGCAGCGGCGGACGCCTCCTCGACCTCGCCAACGGCCTCGCCGGGCCGCTGCGCGCCCTGCACGCCGGGGTGGAGGCCCTCCGCCCGGCCCCCGGCGCCGAGTACGACGGCACGGTCCGCTGCGCCCTGCTGCGCACCCACGCCGAGGAGATCGACTGGATCGCCGACTCCCTCGCCCACCTGGTGCGCACCGGCACGGCCCCCGGTGAGATCGCCGTACTGTGCCGGACGGCGGCCGACTTCGCCGAGATCCAGGGCGCCCTCGTCGCCCGCGACATCCCCGTCGAGGTGGTCGGCCTGTCGGGGCTGCTGCACCTGCCCGAGGTCGCCGACCTCGTCGCCGTCTGCGAGGTCCTGCAGGACCCCGGCGCCAACGCCGCCCTCGTACGCCTGCTGACCGGGCCCCGCTGGCGCATCGGCCCCCGCGACCTCGCCCTGCTGGGCCGCCGCGCCCGCCTGCTGGTCGCCCACGCGCGCGTGGACGGCGGCGACGACCCCGACCTCCGGCTCGCCGCGGCCGTGGAGGGCACCGACCCGGCCGAGGTGATCTCGCTCGCGGACGCCCTGGACACCTTCCTCGACACGCCGTTGGACGGGGACGCGGAAGGGGGCGCCGACGACGGGCTGCCGTTCTCGCCGGACGCGCGCGTGCGCTTCGCCCGGCTCGCCGCCGAGCTGCGCGACCTGCGCCGCTCGCTGTCCGACCCGCTCATGGACGTCCTGCACCGCGTCCTCGCCGTCACCGGCCTGGAGGTGGAGCTGTCGGCGTCCCCGCACGCGCTCGCCGCCCGCCGCCGCGAGACCCTGTCCAACTTCCTGGACGTCGCCGCGTCCTTCGCCGCGGGCGACGGCGAGGCCACCCTCCTCGCCTTCCTCGGCTTCCTGCGCACCGCCGCCCAGTACGAGAAGGGCTTGGACAACGCCCTGCCCGGCGGCGAGAACACCGTCAAGGTGCTCACCGCGCACAAGGCCAAGGGCCTGGAATGGGACGTCGTCGCCGTCCCCGGCCTGGTGCACGGCACCTTCCCCAGCGCCCAGGGCCGTGAGAAGTGGACCGCCCAGGCCAAGGTGCTGCCGCACGCCCTGCGCGGCGACGCCGACACCCTGCCCGACGTCCCGTCCTGGGACGCGCGCGGCATGAAGGCCTTCCACGAGGCCATGAAGGAGCACCAGCACACCGAGGAACTCCGCCTCGGCTACGTCACCTTCACCCGCCCCCGCTCGCTGCTGCTCGGCTCCGGCCACTGGTGGGGGCCCAGCCAGAAGAAGCCGCGCGGCCCCTCCGACTTCCTCCGGGCCCTGTACGCCCACTGCGCCGCCGGACACGGCGAGATCGAGGTGTGGGCCGACGAGCCCGCCGAGGGCGAGGAGAACCCGGCCCTGCACACGGCCGCCGCCGACCAGGTGTGGCCGCTCCCGCTGGACGCCGCCGCCCTGGCCCGCCGTCGCGCCGCCGCCGACATCGTCCTCGCCCATCTGGACGCGCTCGCCGCCCGCCCCGACGGCCGGCGGCCGGCCCTGCACGACCCCGCCGGAGCCGAGGACCCCGACTGGCCCGCACCGCCGGACGACGACGCGTACGACCACGACCCGCACGCCGAAGACGCGTACGACCACGACCCGCACGGCGACCACGCGTACGACCACGACCCGCCGGACGACGACGCGCACGACCACGACCCGCAGGACCACGACGCGTACGGGACCGTCCCCGGCGAGGAGTACGCCCCGTACGCCCCCGAGGACGGCGCAGGCTTCCCCGGCGACGAGGCGGTCCCCGGCGACCCGCCGGACGTGCCGGGCGGCGCGGCCCTCCCCGGCCCCGGCGACCCCGCCGGCCGGCACGTCCGGAGCACCGGCCGGCCGACCGTCCCCCACCAGGCCCCCGCCCCCGAGGGCCGCCGCACCCGTGCGGCCGCGCCGCCGCCCGACAGCGCCTTCAGCCCTGAGGAGGCCCGCACCGTCGCCTCCTGGGACCGCGACCTGGACGCCCTCGCCTCGGAGCTGCTGCGCGCCCGGCGAGCCGTCACGGAGGTCCCCCTGCCGGCCACGCTCACCGCGTCCCAGCTGCTGCGGCTCGCCGAGGACCCCGACGGGCTCGCCCAGGAGCTCGCGCGCCCCATGCCGCTCCCCCCGCAGCCGGCCGCGCGCCGGGGCACCCGGTTCCACGCCTGGGTGGAAGCACGCTTCGAGCCGCTCACCCTGCCCCTGCCGGAACCCGACGAGCCACCCGTCCGCGACGCCGACATCGCGGACGAGCACGACCTGGAAGCCCTCAAGCAGGCCTTCGAGCGCACCGAGTACGCGCGCCGCACCCCCTACCGGGTCGAGGCCCCCTTCCAGCTCACCCTCGCTGGCCGGGTCGTCCGCGGCCGCATCGACGCCGTCTACCGGAACGACGACGGCGACCGGGTGACCTACGAGATCGTCGACTGGAAGACCGGCCGCACCCACACCGCCGACCCGCTCCAGCTCGCCGTCTACCGGCTGGCCTGGGCCGAACAGCAGGGGGTGCCGCCCGAGTCCGTCACGGCCGCCTTCCTCTACGTGCGCAGCGGCGAGGTCGTACGCCCCCCGGACCTGCCGGACCGGGCAGCCCTGGAGCGGCTGCTCACGGACGGGACACACCCGGACGGAACGCACCGGGCCGCGAGGGCGCCGGAGACGGCCTGAGTGTGACGAACCGCCCGCCGACGGCGTCCGCGCGGCCGGATAGGCTCGTGGGCATGAGCCAGCCCCCGGACAGCGCCGTCCGTACGTACATCGAGCAGCACCGCGCCGCCTTCCTCGACGACCTCGCCGAGTGGCTGCGCATCCCCTCCGTGTCGGCCCAGCCCGGCCACGCGCCCGACGTACGCCGCAGCGCCGACTGGCTGGCCGCCCGGCTCCAGGACACCGGCTTCCCGACCGCGGAGGTCTGGGAGACGCCCGGCGCCCCGGCCGTCTTCGCCGAGTGGCCCTGCGGCGACCCGGAAGCGCCCACGGTCCTCGTCTACGGCCACCACGACGTGCAGCCCGCCGCCCGCGAGGACGGCTGGGGCAGCGACCCGTTCGAGCCGGTCGTCCGCGGCGGCCGCCTGTACGCGCGCGGGGCGGCCGACGACAAGGGCCAGGTGTTCCTGCACACCCTCGGCGTCCGCGCCCACCTCGCCGCGACCGGCCGCACCGCCCCCGCCGTCCACCTCAAGCTGCTGATCGAGGGCGAGGAGGAGTCCGGCTCCCCGCACTTCAGGTCCCTGGTGCAGGAGCGGGCCGGGCGGCTCGCCGCCGACGCGGTGATCGTCTCCGACACCGGCATGTGGTCCGAGGACACCCCCACCGTCTGCACCGGCATGCGCGGCCTCGCCGAGTGCGAGATCCGGCTGTACGGCCCCGACCAGGACATCCACTCCGGTTCCTTCGGCGGCGCCGTGCCCAACCCGGCCACCGCGGCCGCCCGCCTCGTCGCCGCGCTCCACGACGAGCACGCGCGCGTGGCGGTCCCCGGCTTCTACGACGGCGTCGCCGAGCTGAGCGACCGCGAGCGCGCCCTCTTCGCCGAACTGCCCTTCGACGAGGAGCGCTGGCTGCGGACCGCCAGGTCGTACGCCGCCCACGGCGAGGCCGGGCACACCACCCTGGAGCGCATCTGGGCCCGCCCGACCGCCGAGGTCAACGGCATCGGCGGCGGCTACCAGGGACCCGGCAGCAAGACGATCATCCCGTCCTCGGCGATGGTGAAGCTGTCCTTCCGGCTGGTCGCGGGACAGGACCCGGACCACATCGAGAAGGCGGTCCGCGCCTGGACCGCAGAGCAGGTGCCCGCCGGGATCCGGTACGAGATCGACTTCGGTGCGGCCACCCGCCCCTGCCTGACCCCGCTCGACCACCCCGCCCTGCAGTCCCTGGTGCGCGCCATGGGCCGCGCCTTCCAGAAACCGGTCCGCTTCACCCGCGAGGGCGGCTCCGGACCCGCCGCCGACCTCCAGGATGTCCTCGGCGCCCCCGTGCTCTTCCTGGGCATCTCCGTCCCCTCCGACGGCTGGCACGCCCCCGACGAGAAGGTGGAGCTGGACCTCCTCCTCAAGGGCGTCGAGACCAGCGCCTACCTGTGGGGCGACCTGGCCGAGAACTGGCGCCCCGCGACCTGACCGGCCGGCGCCGTACGGAAGGGCGGCGGGCGCAGGGCACACTGGGAGAACCGCCCCGCCCGCCCCGCGCCCGGCCCGGTGCCCTCCCGCCCTGCGCCCCGCCGAACCGCCCGCCGAACGAACCGCTGCACTGGGGGAGTTGGAAGCACCCGTGACCACCTGGACCGACCACACAGCCGACCGACCCATCTCGCTGACCGCCCCGAGCGGCATCGACCGCGCCGCCCACCACCGGCTCGACGAGGCCTGGCTCGCGGCGGCGTGGAGCCACCCCACGACCCGCTGCTTCGTGGTCTCCGGCGGCCAGGTGCTCATCGACGAGACGCCGGACGGCCGGACCGAGCTCGTCATGACCCCCTCCTTCGAGGCCCCGCTCACCGAGGCGCACCGCTACTTCCTCGGCATCGACGAGGACGGCGTCAGCTACTTCGCGCTGCAGAAGGACTCGCTGCCCGGCCGTATCGACCAGTCCGCCCGCCCCGCCGGCCTGCGCGAGGCCGGGCTGCTGCTGTCGCCGCGCGACGCCGGGCTCATGGTGCACGCGGTGGGGCTGGAGAACTGGCAGCGCACCCACCGCTTCTGCTCCCGGTGCGGTGAACGCACGGTCATCGCGGCCGCCGGCCACATCCGCCGCTGCCCGGCCTGCGGCGCCGAGCACTACCCGCGCACCGACCCGGCCGTGATCATGGCCGTGACCGACGACGACGACCGCATCCTCCTCGGCCGCCAGGTCCACTGGCCCGAGGGCCGCTTCTCCACGCTCGCCGGGTTCGTCGAGCCGGGGGAGTCCATCGAGCAGGCCGTGCGCCGCGAGGTCCAGGAGGAGGCCGGCATCGGCGTCGGCCAGGTCGAGTACGTGGCCAGCCAGCCCTGGCCGTTCCCGTCCAGCCTGATGCTCGGCTTCATGGCCCGCGCCACGACGACCGAGATCGACGTCGACGGGGACGAGATCCACGAGGCCCGCTGGTTCTCCCGCGAGGAACTGCACGCGGCCTTCGAGTCCGGCGAGGTGCTGCCGCCCTTCGGGATCTCCATCGCGGCCCGCCTGATCGAGCTCTGGTACGGAAAGCCGCTGCCCACCCGCACCACCGTCTGAGAGCGGGCCGTCCGCGGTGACCGCCGCCCCCTACTGGAACCACAACGTCCACTACCACCGGACCGTGCTGGCCGCCGTCCCCGAGGGCTGCCGCACGGCCCTGGACGCCGGGTGCGGCGACGGCCTGCTCGCCCTCCGCCTCGCGGCCCGGGCCGGAACGGTGACGGGTGCGGACCGCTCGCCGGAGATGATCCGGCAGGCCCGGGCCCGGCATTCGGGGGCCGGCTGGCCGCGGAACGTCACCTTCATCGAGGCCGACCACCTCGACCCCGCCTCGCTCCCCGAGGGCGCCTACGACTTCGTCAGCGCGGTCGCCGTCGTGCACCACGCGCCCTTCGAGGAGGCGATCGGCGCCCTGAGCCGGCTCGTCGCACCCGGCGGCCGGCTCGTCGTCGTAGGCCTGGCCCGCAACCACACCTTCGGCGACCGGCTCGTCAGCGGCTGCGGGCTGCCCGCGAGCCTGCTGTACGCCCGGCTGCACGGGGGCAAGCGCGGGCCCGCCGGCATGCCGGCGGAGGATCCGCCCCAGCACTGGGGCGAGGTGCGGGAGGCCGCCCGGCGCCTGCTGCCCGGCTGCCGCTACCGGCGGCGCCTGCTGTGGCGCTGGACCGCGGTGTGGGACAAGCCGGGCGGCGGCTCCTGAGCGGCTCCGGGCGCGGGACACCCCGCCCTGGGAGAGGAAGGGCCGGCAGCCTCCCCGATCTGCCCGGCGCTCCCTACGATGCAGACATGATCACGATGTGGTGGGCGCTGGCAGGCGAGCACGTGGACGCATGGACAGGGCCCGGCGTGCACGAGGGCGCAGCCCTGCTCGAGGCAAGGGTCGGGGCCGTCGTCGAGGGCAGCGGCATGCCCGCCGGAGCGGCGCGGCACTGGCGCGAGACCTTCCTCGCGCCCGTGGCCGAGGGCCTGCGCACCGAGGCGGAGCCGGCCCTGGCGCACGGCGGGTCGTGGAGCAGGGCGGCCGGGCCGCTGCTGGTCTGCGTCTCGCCCGCTCCATGACGGCTCCGCCGGGCCAGGGGGGCGGGGCGCGGGCACCGCTCCGCAGGGCAAGGGGCGTGGCCGGACACGGAAGCGGCCCCCGCCCGTGCAGGGCGGGGGCCGCTTCCCGGCGATGATCAGACGCCGAGCGCCTGCTTGACCTGGGCGAGACTCGGGTTCGTCATCACGACCTCCGCGCCACCGTCGGAGGGAACCACCTGAACGGTCGGAACGGTCTGGTTCCCGCCGTTCGCCTTCTCGACGAAGGCGGCGGACTCCGGGTCCTGCTCGATGTTGATCTCGGTGTAGGCGATGCCCTCCCGGTCCAGCTGGCTCTTCAGCCGCCGGCAGTAGCCGCACCAAGTCGTGCTGTACATCGTCACAGTGCCCTGCATGTCTCTCGCGCTCCTCAGGCAACTCGGAAAGTGGTCGTCCAGGAGGGGAACGCGAGCGGCCGGCCGCTCATTCCCGCGCGGGCGCGCACCTCCCGGCCGCGACACCCGTCGCACCCGGGCCGCCCCATCCGCCGCGTTCATATGACCGCGCACCTGTGCCTGTGGACAACCGGCACAGCCGTCCCGGGCGACCTGGCAGCATGGCGGTGTGACAGCAGCAACGCACTCCCCTCTGTTCCCGCGGGTACCGGACTCGGCCGACGCGGTGCTCGAAGGGCTCGACCCCGAGCAGCGCGAGGTCGCCACCGCCCTGCACGGTCCGGTGTGCGTCCTGGCCGGAGCCGGCACGGGCAAGACCCGCGCCATCACCCACCGCATCGCCTACGGGGTGCGCGCCGGCATCCTGCAGCCCTCCAGCGTGCTCGCCGTCACCTTCACCAACCGGGCCGCCGGGGAGATGCGCGGCCGGCTGCGCCAGCTCGGCGCCCAGGGCGTCCAGGCCCGCACCTTCCACTCCGCCGCCCTGCGCCAGCTCCAGTACTTCTGGCCGAAGGCGATCGGCGGCTCCATGCCCCGGCTCGTCGACCGCAAGATCCAGCTCGTCGCCGACGCGGCCGCGGCCCTCGGCACCCGGCTCGACCGGAACGAGCTGCGGGACGTCACCGCCGAGATCGAGTGGTCCAAGGTCACCCAGACCATTCCCGCCGACTATCCGTACGCGGCCGCCAAGGCCGGCCGCGAGGCCCCCCGCGACCCGGCCGAGATCGCCCACCTCTACGCCGCCTACGAGGACCTCAAGCGCGACCGCGCGGTGATCGACTTCGAGGACGTCCTGCTGCTGACGGTCGCCGTGCTCCAGGACCGCCACGACATCGCCGAACAGGTCCGCGCGCAGTACCAGCACTTCGTGGTGGACGAGTACCAGGACGTCAGCCCCCTGCAGCAGCGGCTGCTGGATCTGTGGCTCGGCGACCGGGACACCCTGTGCGTCGTCGGTGACGCCAGCCAGACCATCTACTCGTTCACCGGAGCCACCCCCGACCACCTCCTCGACTTCCGCACCCGGTTCCCCGGCGCGACCGTCGTGAAGCTGGTCCGGGACTACCGCTCCACGCCCCAGGTGGTCCGCCTCGCCAACGGCCTGCTCGCCCAGGCGCGGGGGCGCGCCGCCGACCACCGGCTGGAGCTCGTCTCCCAGCGCCCCCCGGGACCCGAGCCCGTCTACACCGAGTACACCGACGAGCCCGCCGAGGCCGAGGGCGCCGCCCGGCGCATCCGCGAGCTGATCGACGCGGGCGTCCCGGCCGCCGAGATCGCGGTCCTGTTCCGCACGAACTCCCAGTCCGAGACCTACGAGCAGGCCCTCGCCGACGCCGGCGTCCCCTACCAGCTGCGCGGCGCCGAGCGCTTCTTCGACCGGCCCGAGATCCGCAAGGCCGGCATCGCCCTGCGCGGCGCCGCCCGCTTCGGCGGCAACGACGCCCTCCTCGACGACGTCGTGGACCTGCCCTCCCAGGTGCGCGCCGTGCTCTCCGGCGAGGGCTGGACCAGCGAACCGCCGGCCGGCTCCGGCGCCGTCCGGGAACGCTGGGAATCGCTCGCCGCCCTGGTCAACCTCGCCCACGACCTCGCCGCCGCCAGCCCCGGAGCCACCCTCGCCGACTTCGTCGCGGAACTGGACGAGCGGGCGAACGCACAGCACGCCCCGACCGTCCAGGGCGTCACCCTCGCCTCCCTGCACGCCGCCAAGGGCCTGGAGTGGGACGCCGTCTTCCTGGTCGGCGTCGCCGAGGGCATGCTGCCCATCACCTACGCCCGGACCGACGAGCAGATCGAGGAGGAGCGCCGCCTCCTCTACGTCGGCGTCACCCGCGCCCGCGAGCGGCTCCATGTCTCCTGGGCCCTGTCCCGCTCACCCGGCGGACGCCCCCACCGCAGACCCAGCCGCTTCCTCGACGGCCTGCGTCCCGGCACCACCCCCACCGTCGGCGGCACCGGCGGCACGGGCGGAGGCGTGGAGCGCGGCAGGGGCGGAAGCACCGCCGCCGCTCCCCGCCGCGCCCAGCGCACCCCCGCCCGCTGCCGGGTCTGCGGCCGGACGCTCACCGACGCGGGCGAGATGAAGCTGATGCGCTGCGAGGACTGCCCCTCGGACATGGACGAAGGGCTCTACGAACGGCTCCGGGAATGGCGGGCCGTCCAGGCCGAGCGCAGCGGGCAGCCGGACTTCTGCGTCTTCACCGACCGGACGCTGATGGCCATCGCCGAGGCGTGCCCGGAAAGTCCCGCCGAACTCTCCCGCATCCCCGGCGTCCTCAGCCGCAAGCTGCGCAGCTACGGCGCCGACGTTCTGGCCATCTGCGCAGGCCAGGAGCCCGGCGCCGACGGGGACGGCGGCTGATGCCAACTCGTCGGAAAAATAGTTTGCACATGCCCCGGCGATCCCCATAGGTTCTAGGCACGGAAGCGGCGGCCTTCTCGAAGGCCACGATTCCGTGTTGTACTTGCACATCCCTACGGACTGGTCCGCCCAGTCCCCCAAGACGCCGAGAGGAGGCGAGTCAAGTGATCAGCATCGACATCAGCACCACCAGCACGGCCAAACTGACCGATCGCTCGGCCGTCTCCGCGTGCCTGCTCGGCGCCTCGATCCAGGGCACCGGTCTGTCCGGCATCCGTGCCGCGCGTCCGGCGTCCTCCCTCGCCCTCGCGGGCCCTGTCGTCCGCGAGCGCAATGAGCGACCGACCAAGGCACTGGAAGCGGTAGCGGCACAGGCACACGCCTATGCCTTTGCGGCGGCCGGTGCCGGATTCCGGAAGCAGACGACGCAGCACCACCTGATGTGGGCCTTCCGTGGGCCAGAACCCTGGAGTGATCCAGCCTGATCGCCGATCAGGCCGGCGCCTTCAGGGCCGCGGAACCCCATCAGGGATCCGCGGCCCTTCTGTTTTCCCCGAACGGGGAGGACGGAGCGAAGGGGCCTCGGGACAGAAAAAGAACCCGGTACCCAGCCGACACCCGGTCGACCGGCCGGAACGACCAGACGAGGAAAACCCATCGTGCAACTCGAAGCGCACGCCCCGTCCGTACCGCCTTCGCAAACGATCCCCCCGCCCGGCCCCACGGAGGACTCCGCCTTGACCCCCCTCACCGCGCTCACCGCGCTCGACGACGCCATCGAGAACCTCGGCGTCCCGGTCCCCTGCCGCTCCTACGACCCGGAGGTCTTCTTCGCCGAGTCGCCGGCGGACGTCGAGTACGCCAAGTCCCTGTGCCGCACCTGCCCGCTGATCGAAGCCTGCCTCGCCGGCGCCAAGGAGCGGCGCGAGCCCTGGGGCGTCTGGGGTGGGGAGCTGTTCGTCCAGGGTGTCGTCGTCGCCCGGAAGCGGCCCCGTGGCCGCCCGCGGAAGAACCCGGTCACAGCATGAACACCGCAGGAACGATCGATCGCCCCCTCACGCACGACCCCAAGAAGCAGGCCCCGATGAAGCCGTCCACCAGCGAGCCCGCAGGCTCCGCGACCCCAGACTGCACCACCGCCGGCGCGACCGAAGCGCGCCAGAACAGGAACCGAGAAATGCAACTCATGCAAGAAGCCCTCGCTCGTGCGCATATGCACGAGCGTCTCCACGACGCCGCGCGGGAACGCCGGGCGGTACGCCTGGCCACCGCCCGGCGGCTGCAGCGCCGGGCCGAGCGAGCCTCGCTCCGTGCCCGCCGCGCCCTCGCCCTGGCGGTCATGCAGTAGCCGTCACACCTCGACCGTGACACCTCGGCCGTCACACTCCGGCCGTGGCACTGCGAGAAGCGGTGGCCTCCCGGCGCAGGGAGGCGCACTCCTCCCGCGGGGGCGGGTCCGGACGTCCGGACCCGCCCCCGCGGTGCGTTCCGCACGGCGCCGGGCCGGTCGCGGGGTTATCGTCGCCGGGTGACGACTCTTCCCGCAGGAAGTGATCAGAGCGGCTCCACCGCGGAGCGCCGCCCCGTCGTGTGCGCCCGCTGCGGCATCCCCGCCCAGGGCCCCGAGCGGGCCACATGGACCTGTTCCGTGGAGAACGGCGTCCGCCGGTACTTCTGCGACGCCTGCGCCCGGGAGAACCTGCGCGCCATCGAGGGACGGCTCGACTCGCCCTGGTGGTGACGGACGAGCGAGCCCACCCGGTCGCCCCGGCCGTCCCGTCGGCCGGGCGGGGGCCGGGTCACGCGCCCGCTGCCCGCCGGAACGGCGGGGCCGGCCGGGTCACGCGCCCGCTGCCGGTTCCTCCTCGGTCGGACCGCCGGCCACGAAGCCCGGCAGCCACTCCTCCAGCTCCTCCCGCAGCCGGACCGTGGCGCCGAGCTGGCACAGCACCCCGATCGTGCTCAGCGTCACCCGGTGTATCAGCAGGTAGGCCGGCGGCAGATTGAGCTGCTTGCCCAGCTGGTAGGCGGGGGAGCGCGGGTCGGCGATGCGGGCGGCCTGGCTGCGCATCCAGGAGCGGGTGAAGGTGAACGCCTCGACCTCGGCCGGCTCGATGATCGGCAGCAGATAGTCGAGGACCGCGTCCGGGTCCAGCTCTATGGTCTCCTTCACGAACCCTTCCGCGCAGAGCAGTTCGTAGACCCCCTCGGCGTCGCCGTCCAGCGTCATCCGCAGCGAGACGCCGATGGGCAGCGGCAGACCGCCGGGGAGCCGGTCGACCGTGCCGAAGTCCAGCACCCCCAGACGCCAGTCGCCCTCGCCGTCCGGGCCGCCG
Organism: Streptomyces sp. NPDC006193; assembly: GCF_040613915.1. Lineage (NCBI taxonomy): Bacteria > Bacillati > Actinomycetota > Actinomycetes > Kitasatosporales > Streptomycetaceae > Streptomyces > Streptomyces sp. NPDC006193. Next base: position 224,065 of record NZ_JBEXTB010000003.1, on the reverse strand, counting down.
GGCAGCAGGCGGAAGTTGCCCGGATGCGGGTCGGCGTGCAGCAGGCCGGTGCGGGCCGGCCCCGAGAACAGGAAGCGGGCCAGCAGCTGACCGGCCCGGTCCCGCTGCTCCTGGGTGCCCCCGGTGATGACCTCGGACAGCGGGATGCCGTCGATCCACTCGGTCACCAGGACCTGCTCGCACTGGTGCACCACCGCCGGGACCACCACGTCGGGGTCGTCCGTGAACTCCTCCGCGTGCGCGGCCTGGGCCTGGGCCTCCAGTCCGTAGTCCAGCTCCTCCGAGACGCGGTCCCTCAGCTCCGCGATCAGCGGCTTGACGTCCATGCCCGGAATGAGCGGACCCAGCAGCCGGGCGAAGCGGCTCAGCTGCCCCAGATCGGACAGCAGGGCCTCGCCCGCGCCCGGGTACTGCACCTTGACCGCGACCTCACGGCCGTCGTGCCACACCGCCCGGTGGACCTGCCCGATGGAGGCCGCGGCGGCGGGCTTGTCCTCGAACTCCGCGAACAGGTCGCGCCAGTCCGGACCCAGCCGCTCTCTGAGCACCGTGTGCACCGTCCGGGTCGGCATCGGCGGCGCCGCGTCCTGGAGCTTGGTCAGGGCCGCCCGGTAGGGTCCGGCGACCTCCTCGGGCAGCGCCGACTCGAAGACGGACAGGGCCTGCCCGAACTTCATCGCGCCGCCCTTCAGCTCGCCGAGCACCTTGAACAGCTGCTCCGCCGTGCGCTGCTGCAGCTCACGGCCGACGATCTCCGCGGACTCGCCCACGATCCGCTTGCCCAGCCCCCAGGTCGCCCGGCCGGCGATGCCGAGCGGGAGCGCGGCGAGTTTGGCGGTCCGGGTGACCGCCTTCCGGGGAAGATCAGACATGCGCCCTCCTAGTCCCAGTCGGCCGCGCCGCGCCTGCCTCGCGTCGTCGCTCCGTCGACGGCTGTTGCACCGTCATTGTCCCCCGTGGCTCTCCGCCGGTTGCGGAGTGCTCCTCTTCGCCCCTCTCCACGGCACCGCAGCCGCACGCGGGGTGCGGCCGGACCGGCCGGGCGCGCCAGGTCAGACCGGGCAAGGACACCTCCCAGCGGGTCCCCTCGCCGGACGGCGACCCCCCGTCGAGGAAGGCCAGGGCGTGCGCCGCCGCGAGGCCGGCGACGGCCGTGGCCAGACCCAGGTCGCAGGCGGACCCCACCCGGCGGGCTCTGCCGGAGCGCCACTGGGCGACCAGCCGGGGCCAGACCGGGTCCCGGTCCGTGCGGTCCTCGTGCAGACAGCGGGCGCAGCCCGACTGGCCGGGCAGCACGAGCGGTCCCACCACGCCCGTGCCCTCCACCACACCGGCGTACAGGTGCGGTGTGCCGGAGGCCATGAGCGGCTCGGCGGTGAACGGATCCGGTGCGTGCACCGCGACGTCGTCCCGGGGCGCGAGGACCACCAGGGACAGGCCTGCTTCCCCGGCGCCGGGCCCCGGGGCCCGGTCGCGGCGCGGCGGGCGGTCCGGCGCCGCGCGGCGGACGGCCGCCCGTGCCGCCGCGTCCCGGCGGCTGCCGAGCGACTCGGCGGGCAGCCCGCCCGGCGCCACGTCCCACGGCTCCACGCGCCCCACGTCCCGCACGTCCACCGTGCCGACGCCCGCGCCGGACAGCACCGAGGCCAGCACGGCGCCGACCCGGCCCGCGCCCCGCACCTGCACCCGCAGCGCGCGCCGGGCGGCGAGCCGGGCCAGCGGGCCGCCCGGCGCGGGCGTCGTCAGGGAGAGCGTGGCCAGGTCGGGGCGGAGCCGGTCGAGGACGTCCGGCTTCTCCCGCAGGGCGTCCGCGGCCGGTCCGCCGCCGCGCGCGTCGTCGAGGAGGCCCGCGCCGGTCAGCCGCTCCACCAAGGCGTCGACCCGGCCCTCCGGCATGTCCATGCGGCGGCCCTCCTCGCGCAGCAGCGGCAGCCCGCGGGTGCCGTCGAGCAGGTCGAGAAAGCTGCCGGTCGCCGTGGCCACCGGGCCCAGCGTCAGCGCGTGCGCCGGGGTCATCCCGAACTGCACGGTGTTGAGATCGCGCCAGCCGCGCCGCAGCGCGGGTTTCACCACCGGATGCATGCCCGGCCCCCGTATCCCCTCGAGGCAGCCCTGGAGCGTTCCGGGCTGTCGGTCCGGCGGCGGAGCCGGTCGCGCCCCGCCGATGGAGCCAGCATGCCCGGCTCCCGTACCGGATGCGGCGAGTTGTCCACAGGCAGGGGAAATCATCGTACTGATCCGGCTTGCGGCGGATGCCGGCCGGCCGGTCGCAGCGCCGCCGGGCCGGCCCGGCGCACCGGCGCGGAACGGACCGAGGAGCGGCGGGAACGGGCCGGGGAGCAGGCGTACGCGTCACGCACAGGACGGGGCTCGGCACCGGACCGCGCCGCAGCCGCGACTTCACCCCTGCCAGCAGGTAACGTCGTGACGTGCCCGCCGACCCACCGCACCGCGCCGGAAACGAACAGCGCAGCACGACGAGCCCGCCGCCCGCCGGCTCGGGGGCGAGCGCCATCGAGGTGCGCAGGAGCGCCCGGCGCCGCCGGACCGTCTCCGCGTACCGCGAGGGCGATCGCACCGTCGTGCTGATCCCCGCCCGCATGTCCAAGGCGGAGGAGCAGCGCTGGGTCACCGTCATGCTCGACAAGCTCGCCGCTCAGGAGAGCAAGCGGCAGCTGGGCGACGCCGAGCTGACCGCGCGCGCCGAGCGGCTGTCGGCCCAGTACTTCGGGGGCCGGGCCCGGCCGGTCTCCGTGCGCTGGGTCACCAACCAGAACACCCGCTGGGGGTCGTGCACCCCGGCCGAGGGCAGCATCCGGCTCTCGCACCGGCTGCAGGGCATGCCGGAGTACGTCGTCGACTACGTGCTCTGCCACGAGCTGGCGCACCTGCTGGTCCCCGGTCACGGGCCCGACTTCTGGCGGTTGCTGGAGTCCTACCCGCGCACCGAGCGCGCCCGCGGCTACCTCGAAGGGGTGGTCGCCGCCCGACGGCTGCCGCACCTGCCCGGTGCGCTGGACGAGCTGCCCGGGACGCGGGACGAGCAGGAGGCCTGAGCCGGCCGTGCGAGCGGCCGGGCGCGGTTGTGTACCGGGTCTGTACCGACCGCGCCCGGCCGGGGCCGATGTCGGTCTTTGCCGTTAGCCTGGCGCGACGCACTCACATTCGGGATGGGGGACGGTCGTAACGCATGGCCAGGGACTTCCAACGCGGCCACAAGGCCAGGATCAGTGACCTCACGGCGGGCACGGATCTGTACGTAGGCGTGCAGATCTCCGCTCCTGGGCTGACCTTCGACATCAGCTGCTTCGGTCTGGACGCCGACGAGCGTCTCTCGGACGACCGGTACTTCGTCTTCTTCAACCAGCCGAAGTCCCCGGAGGAGTCCATTCAGCTGCTGGGCGCCCAGGCGGGGGACACGGAGTCGTTCCGGGTCACGCTCGACCGCATCCCGCCGCACATCCGCAAGCTCTCGTTCACGGCGACCATCGACGGCGCCGGCCAGATGTCGCAGATCGGTCCCGGCTGCCTGCGGATCGTGGCGGGCGGCGAGGAGGTCGCGCGGTACGCGTTCACCGGCTCGGAGTTCTCCACCGAGCGGGCCGTGATGCTCGGTGACATCTACTACAAGGACGGCTGGCGGTTCGCCGCGGTCGGACAGGGCTTCGACGGCGGCCTGGAGGCCCTGCTGAAGAACTTCGGCGGCGAGGTGGCGGAGGAGGCGCCCGCCGCCCCGCCGCAGCCGCAGTCCGGCGCGGCCCCCGGCTTCGCCCCGCCCAGCCAGGCCGCCGCGCCGCCCGCGTTCGGCGCCCCAGCCGCCCCGTCGCCCGCACCCGCCCCGGCCCCGCAGGGCTTCGCCCCGCCGCCCGGCCACACCCCGCCGCCGCCCGGCCACACCCCGCCGCCCGCGCCCGCGCCGAACGTGCACGGCGCGCCGACGGTCATCGCCCCCATGGCACCGCCCGGCGGCGGCGCCGTCCCGCCGCAGGCCCCGGCGCCCCCGCCCTACGGCCAGCCGCCCCAGCAGCCGTCGTACGGCGGCCCGCCCGGCGCGCCGATGCCCCCCGGTCACGACCCCCAGCCGGCTCCGTACGGGGGCCTTCAGGCGCCGCCCGGGCACACCCAGCACCCGGCGCCCTACGGCGGCCCGCCCGCCCCGCCCGCGCCTCCCGGCTACGGCCAGGTCCCCGGCCGGCCGGCCCCGGCCGCCGCCTACGGAGCGCCGCAGGGCGCCCCCCGGGGCGGCGCCGGAGTGACGGCCGCGCTCCAGGCGTACAAGGAGACGCCGACCGGGCAGCGCTGGACGCAGCAGAACAAGAAGCTGGTCCGCGTCGACCTCGCCATCGGCGGCCAGCCGGTGCTGGCCCGGCAGGGCAGCATGGTGCTCTACCAGGGCAAGGTCGACTTCGGCTACAAGGGCGCCGGGTTCGCCGGACGGATCGTCGGCAACGCCACCGGCCAGGAGATGCAGCTGATGCGCTGCACCGGCCAGGGCCAGGTGTTCCTCGCCGACGGCTCCACCCACCTGCACCCCGTCGAGCTGCAGGGCGACGCCCTCTGCGTGTCCGCCGAGAACGTCCTCGCCTTCGACGAAAGCCTGCAGTACGAGGTCCGCCGCATCGAGGGTCACGGCATCCCCGGCGGCGCGCTGTTCACCATGCAGTTCCAGGGCACCGGCACGATCGTCGTCAAGACCCACGGCACGCCCGTCGTCCTGCCGGTCACGCCGACCACCTTCGCCGACTGCAACGCCGTCGTCGCCTGGTCCGCCGCCTCCCAGGTGATCGTCTCCAGCCAGGTCCGCATGCGCCGCAACGCCTACCCGGGCGACACCGGCGAGAGCGTGAACCTGCAGTTCCGGGGCGCGCCCGGCAACTTCATCGTCGTCCAGCCGTACGAGGTCTGAGGAAGCCCGTCATGAACCAGCCGCTCGCGGGCTTCGCCCCCGCACCCGTCACCGCCCGCATGGAGAACCACGGCAGCCACATGCTGAAGGTCGCCCTGCAGACCGGACACGACCTCCTCGCACGCGTGGGGTCGATGGTCGCCTACGAGGGCTTCATCCAGTACGAACCCAACCCGCCGGCCGTCCGCCAGATCGCCCGCGACTGGATCACCGGAGAGGGCGCGCCGCTGATGAAGTGCTCCGGCGACGGCCTGCTCTACCTCGCCGACTACGGCGCCGACGTCGTCGTGATCAACCTCGACGGCGACGGCATCTCCGTCAACGCCACCAACCTGCTCGCCTTCGACGCGCACCTGACCTGGGGGGTCGAGCGGGTGAAGGGGCTCGCCAAGTTCGCCGGGCAGGGCCTGTGGAACACAAGGATCTCCGGGCAGGGCTGGGTCGCCCTGACCAGCCGCGGCAAGCCCGTCGTCGTCGACTGCGGCGGCGGCGAGGACGAGACGTACGTCGACCCGGACGCGCTGGTCGCCTGGTCGCCGAACCTGAAGGTGAAGGGCAAGCGCAGCTTCAAGGCGCAGTCGCTGATCGGCCGGGGCAGCGGCGAGGCCTACCAGATGGCCTTCTCCGGCCAGGGCATCGTCGTCGTCCAGCCCAGCGAGGACAGCACCGACCGCCTGCGGTTCCGGGGCTGAGGGGAAGTCGGAGAACGCCATGCAGAGTCCGCTTTTCGCGCACAACGACCTCCAGACCCAGGAACGCTGGAGCCTGCAGAACAAGCAGATGCTCCGCGTCACCCTGGAGGGCCACGACGACATACTCGCCCGCAAAGGCACCATGGTCGCCTACCAGGGCATGGTCGAGTTCGACGCCGAGTACCGCGGCGGCAACCAGGCACGCGCGCGTGCGTACACCGGCGAGGGCCTGGACCTTATGCGCTGCCACGGGCAGGGCACGGTCTACCTCGCCAACCTCGCCCAGCACGTGCACATCATGGACGTCGAGCAGGACGGGCTGACCGTCGACAGCTCCTACGTCCTCGCCATGGACTCCTCGCTGCACCACGAGGTCATCGCCGTAGACAGCCTCTACGGCATCTCCGGCACCGGGAAGTACCAGCTCAACATCACCGGACGCGGCAAGGTCGCCCTGATGACCTCGGGCGCGCCGCTGCTGATGCAGGTCACCCCCGACAAGTACGTCAACTGCGACGCCGACGCGATCGTGGCCTGGTCCACCGGGCTGCGCGTGCAGATGCAGGCCCAGACGCACTCCTCCGGCGTGTGGCGGCGGCGCGGCAACACCGGTGAGGGCTGGGAGCTGAGCTTCGTGGGCTCCGGGTTCGCGCTCGTGCAGCCGAGCGAACTCCTGCCGCCGCAGAACGCGCAGATCGGCCAGGGCCTCGCCGCCCAGTTCGGCATGGGGCAGCAGGGAGCCCGCGGCCGCAACCAGGGCAACGTCTGGAGCTGATCCGGCGACCGTGCGGGGCGGAGGCCGCCCGGAGCCGGCCGAGGGGTGACCGCCCGTGCGGTCACCCCTCACCCGGTCAGAGCCTGGCGCGCGCGGCGTCCAGCAGGCGCACGACCGACTCGTCCGCCACGCCCGCCACCTCGTCGTAGGCGTACCAGCGCAGATCGAGCGACTCCTCGCTGATCGCGTGCACCGCGCCGGGCGGGGCCAGGGCCGCGTACTGGACGTCGAAGTGCCAGTGGCACGGCGCCGGGATCGCGTGCCGGTCCAGGCGGACCGGGCCGCCGGGCAGCAGCGTCAGCCCGGCGACGCCGGACTCCTCCGCCGCCTCGCGCAGCGCCGCGGCCGCCAGGGTGGCGTCGCCCGGTTCGCAGTGGCCGCCCATCTGCAGCCACATCCCCAGCTTCCGGTGCAGGGTGAGCAGCACCCGGCCGCGCTCGGGGTCGATCACCAGGGCGCTGGCCGTGACGTGGCCGGCGCGACAGGCCTTCCACATGCCGTCCGGATGCGCCGCGAGATGGTCCAGGTAGGCCTGGCGCAGCTCGTTCTGGCCCTCGTACCCCTTCAGGACGAGGACCGCGTCGTCGTACAGGCTCACTCGGCGTCGTCGTCCTCGGCGTCGTCGGCGTCGGCGTCGTCGGCGTCCTTCTTGCGCAGATCGGGCTTGTCCCGGCCGTCCGCCGCCTCCCCGAGCATCTTGTCCAGCTCGGAGAAGTCCAGCTGCTCGCGGTGGACGAATCCGTCCGGGTCGTCCAGGTCGGTCGCGGTCGGCAGCATGTCCGGGTGGGCCCACAGGCCGTCCCGGCCGTCGACCCCGCGCGCGTCGGTGAGCGAGGCCCACAGACGGGAGGCGTCGCGCAGCCGGCGCGGGCGCAGCTCCAGACCGATCAGCGTGGCGAACGTCTGCTCCGCCGGGCCGCCCGTGGCGCGGCGGCGGCGCAGCGTCTCGCGCAGGGCGTCCGCGGAGGCCAGACGCGGCTTCGCGGCCGCGTGGACCACCGCGTCCACCCAGCCCTCCACCAGCGCCAGGGCGGTCTCCAGACGAGCCAGCGCGGCCTTCTGCTCGGGCGTGTCCTCCGGCTGGAACATGCCCTGCTGGAGCGCGTCCTGCAGCTGCTCGGGGTTCTGCGGGTCGAACTGGCCGACCACGTCCTCCAGCTTGGCCGTGTCCACCTTGATCCCGCGCGCGTAGCCGTCGACCGCGCCGAACAGGTGCGAGCGCAGCCACGGCACGTGCGCGAACAGCCGCTGGTGGGCGGCCTCGCGCAGCGCCAGGTACAGCCGCACCTCCTCCTGCGGCACGCTCAGGTCCTTGCCGAACGCCTCCACGTTGGCCGGGAGCAGCGCGGCCCGGCCGGCCGGGCCCAGCGGCAGGCCGATGTCGGTCGAGCCGACGACCTCGCCCGCGAGCACGCCGACGGCCTGCCCGATCTGCGTGCCGAACATGGCCCCGCCCATCGAGCGCATCATGCCGATCAGCGGGCCCGCCATGGCCTGCATCTCCTCCGGCAGGACGTCGCCCATGGCCGCGCCGACGCGCTCGGCGACCGGGTCGACCAGCTCCTGCCAGGCCGGCAGGGTCGCCTCGACCCACTCCGCCCGCGACCAGGCCACCGCCGAGGCGGCGCCCGACGGCAGGGACGTCGCGTCGTCCAGCCACAGGTCGGCCAGGCGCACGGCCTCCTCCACCGCCCTGCGCTCGGCCGGACCGACACTGGCGTCCTTCGTGCCGTCCGGCGTCCCCTGGGCGACCGTCTGGCGGGCGATCTGCTTGGCCATGTCCCAGTTCACCGGGCCGCCCTCGTACGAGAGCATCTGGCCCAGCTGCTGGAACGCCGCGCCCAGGTCGGTGGGGTTCAGCGAACCGAACATGGCCGCGAGCGGGTTGTCGGCGCCGGGGCCGCCAAAGCCTCCGGCTCCGGGCAGGCCGCCGAAACCGAACGGATTGGCCGGTCCCTGCCCACCGCCGCTCTGCTGGTCCTTCTTCTTGCCCTCGTCGCCGTCTTCCGGCTCCTCCGGCGGAAGGCCGAAACCGAATGGGGTGTCACTCACGGGAATCCTCGGCTGGTAAGGCCGCCGGTTTCGCTCCGGCGGCGCGGCTGCCCGACAACACCACCCAGCGTAGACACCCCGACCCGATCGGGCCTCGGTGCTTTGCCCACGGACGGCCTGCGGCAGGATGGATGCACCTGGTACGTACGCGTCATACGCGCTCGTATTGAAGACAACCGCTGGAGACGCCCGGTGAGTTCCCCAGATCCGCAGGTTCGCGCAGCGCGAAACCCTTCCGCCCCTGCCGCCGCGCGCGGCCCCGTCGTCGCGGTGACCGGCGCCGCCACCGGGGTCGGCGCCCTGCTCACGGCGCGGCTCGCCGCGTCCGCGGAGATCAGACGGGTCGTCGCCATCGACGAGCGGCGGGGGGAGTGCGCCGAGGCCCAGTGGCACATCCTCGACGTCCGCGACCCCGCGATCGCCGACCGGCTGCGTGGCGCCGACGTGGTCGTCCACCTCGCGCTCGACCTCGACCTGGAGACCGATCCGGCCGCCCGCACGGCTTACAACGTCCGGGGGACGCAGACCGTCCTGACCGCCGCCGCGGCGGCCGGGGTGCACCGCGTGGTGCTGTGCACCTCGGCCATGGTCTACGGCGCGCTCCCGGACAACGAGCTGCCGCTGTCCGAGGACGCCGAGCTGCGCGCCACCGCCGAGGCCACCGGGGTCGGCGACCTGCTGGAGATCGAGCGGCTGGGGCGGCGCGCACCCCGCGCGCACCCCGGTCTGAACGTCACCGTGGTCCGGCCCGCCGTGCTCGTGGGCGGCACGGACACCGCGCTGACCAGGTACTTCGAGTCGCCGCGGCTGCTCGTCGTCGCCGGGTCGCGGCCCGCGTGGCAGTTCTGCCACGTCGAGGATCTGTGCAGCGCCCTGGAATACGCCGTCCTGGAGAAGGTCGACGGGGAGCTGGCCGTCGGCTGCGACGGGTGGCTGGAGCAGGAGGAGGTCGAGGAGCTGAGCGGGATCCGGCGGATGGAGCTGCCCTCGGCGGTCGCGCTCGGCGCGGCCGCCCGGCTGCACCGGATCGGGCTCACCCCGTCCCCGGCGGGCGACCTGGCCTACACGATGTACCCCTGGGTGGTCAGCGGCAGCCGGCTGCACGATGCCGGGTGGCGGCCGAAGTGGACCAACGAGGAGGTGCTCGCCGAGCTGCTGGAGGAGGTGGCCGGGCGGCACACGGTGGCCGGGCGGCGGCTGGGCCGCAAGGACGCGACGGCCGCGGGGGCCGCGGGGGCGACGGTGGCCCTGCTGGGCGCCGCCGCCGTCGTCCGGCGGGCCCGCAAGGCCCGGCGACGCGTCTGAGCCACGGTCCCCCTCGGCGCGGTGCGCCGACTCCGTCCCCCCCGCCCGGCCGGTGCCTGGCGGCTCCGCCCGCCGTCCCCCGGCCCGGCCGGTGCGCGGCGGCTCCGCCCCGGTTCCGGCCGTGGAGTCCGCCCCGGCCCATGTTCCCCCGAGTGCCGCAGGGGCGAGCCCGGGAGCCCGGCGCCGCGTCCGGGCTCGCGTCGCCGCTCCGCCGAGGGGCACCGGTCGCCGGACACGGGACCCCTCCCGACGCGGTGTGCCGCCCCCGGCCGCGCCCAGCTCCCCGGCTCCTTCTTCCGCCGCGAGCTTCCGGTCGCCGCCTGAGTGTCCGCCTCGGCCGCGGGTGCACGCCGGTTCCGGGCTCCGCGGGGTTTCCGGTCGCCGCCGGGGCGCCCGCCGGGCCAGTGCGCCCCACTGGTGTCGCCCGCCGTTACGGCCCGGCCGTCGCCGGGGGCGTACGGTCCCTGCCTCCCGTCTGGGTTTCCGGCCCCCGCGTGGCGGTCCGCCCCACTGGCTTCCGCCGCGGTGTGCCGCCCGGCCGTGCCCAGCGCCCCGGCTTCTTGTCGCGTGGCGAGCTTCCGGTCGCCGCCTGAGTGTCTGCCTCGGCCGCGGGTGCTCGCCGGTCCCGGGCTCCGCGGGGTTTCCGGTCGCCGCCGGGCGACCGCCGGGCCAGTGCACCCCACTGGTCTCGCCCGCCGTTACGGCCCGGCCGTCGCCGGGGCGCACGGTCCCTGCCTCTCGTCTGGGTTCCCGGCCCACGCCCGGCGGTCCGCCTCACTGGCTTCCGCCACGGTGTGCCGGCCCCGGCCGCGCCCAGCTCCCCGGTCCCGGCTCCGCGGGGTTTCCGGTCGCCGCCGGGGCGACCGCCGGGCCAGTGCGCCCCACCGGTGCCGTCCGCCGTTGAGGTCCTCCCGGCGGGAATTCATGGTCCGCACGCCGAGCCCCTGCGGGCACCGCCCCGTCCCGTCACCGCCCCGACCGGCGCCGCCGGGCACGCTCAGGCCCCCCGGCGGCGCCGGCCGGGAGCGCCCGGCAGGCCGCTGTTCCGGGATGTCCTGGGCGTGCGGCACGATGGGGGGCATGGCGCACACGAACGACCACCCCGGTGAGCAGGCCGCAGAGGACCCCGTCAAGCTGATCGGCATCCGGGAGACCGCGCTCTGTGTGGACGAGGTGTTCCGGGCCGTCGGGGACGACGCGGCCGGGGGCGTCGCGCTGTTCGTGGGGACCGTGCGGAACCACGACGGCGGCGCCGACGTGGACACGCTCGGGTATTCGTGCCATCCCAGCGCCGAGGCCGAGATGCGGCGGATCGCCGAGAAGGTCGCCGCCGACCACCCCGTGCGGGCGCTCGCAGCCGTCCACCGGGTGGGTGACCTCGCCGTCGGGGACCTCGCCGTCGTCGTCGCCGTGGCCTGCCCGCACCGTGCGGAGGCCTTCGAGGCCTGCCGCAAGCTGATCGACGACATCAAGCACGAGGTGCCGATCTGGAAGCACCAGCGGTTCTCCGACGGCACCGAGGAGTGGGTCGGGGCCTGCTGACCTCGCCCGGCGGACGCGGCCGTTCCCCCCCCGGTCGGACCCGTGAGGCACACGGTCCACCCGGGTTGCGTAACCGGCACCCGGGCGTGAGCGTTGTCACTGCGGATGATTAATCTGCTGATCAGTCAGTTGCGGACGCTCATGGCGTATGGGAGGTCGGCATGGGGGTGCTTGTCTGGCTGCTGATTCCGCTGATGGCCGCGATCGGCGGAGCGCTCTGGGGCAGCTGGGCCAGTCGGACGCGCAAGGCGCGCAGCGACGGTCCCGAGCTGGACGGGTACGCCCGGTTCCGCGAGGCGATGGAGAAGCCCCGCTCCGGTGCCCGCGGGGCGTGACCGGCTGCCCTGACGGTGCGCCGACAGGGGCGTCCCGTACTGTCGTGGCATGCCACGCCGCACTGCGACGATGCTCGCCTCGACCCTGATGCTGATCGCGCTCCTGTGCGCGGGAGTGCTCATCCCCGTGCCGTACTCGGAGATGTCCCCCGGCCCGACCGTGAACACGCTAGGGAAGCACGGCGGCGAGCCGGTGCTGCGGATCTCCGGGCACAGGACGTACCCGACGGACGGTCACCTGAACATGACCACCGTCCGGGTCACCAGCGCGGACTTCCGGATGAACCTGGTGGAGGCCGTCTACGGCTGGCTGGCGCACGACAGCAAGATCGTCCCGCACGACACGCTCTACCCGGACGGCAAGACGGAGGAGCAGTCCACCCAGGAGAACGCCGAGGAGTTCAGCCAGTCCCAGGAGAGCGCCAAGGTCGCCGCCCTGAAGAAGCTGGGCATCCCGGTGAAGTCCTGGGTGATCGTCTCCACCGTCGTCAAGGGCTCCCCGGCGGAGGGCGCCCTGCACGCCGGCGACGTGATCAAGGCCGTCGACGGCACGGCGGTCCGGCAGCCGGCCGACGTCGCCGAGCTGGTGACCAAGCACAAGCCCGGTCAGAAGGTCGTCTTCACGGTCGTCCCGGCCAAGGAGCAGGCCGCCGCCGAGAAGGCGAACAGGGCGGCGGCCCGGACGCGGGACATCACCCTCACGACCACCGGCTCCCACGACAGCGGCGCCAAGCGGGCCATCGTCGGGATCTCCGCCGGGACCGACCACACGTTCCCGTTCGCCATCGACATCAAGCTGGCCGACGTCGGCGGCCCGAGCGCCGGCCTGATGTTCGCGCTCGGCATCTACGACAAGCTCACCCCCGGCAGTCTGACCGGCGGAAAGTTCGTCGCCGGCACCGGCACCATCGACGACGACGGCAAGGTCGGCCCGATCGGCGGCGTCGAGATGAAGACCGTCGGCGCCCGCAACCGGGGCGCACGGTACTTCCTGACGCCCGCCGAGAACTGCGCGGCGGCCGCCGAGGACACCCCGAGCGGGCTCACCCTGGTCAAGGTCAGGACGATCGGGGACGCGCTGGACGCACTGAAGGACATCCGCAGCGGGGACACCGCGGCGCTGCCCCGCTGCACCACGAAGGGCTGAGCGGGGCCGGGCACGAAGGGCTGAGCTGGGCCGGGGCGCCCCGCGAGCAGCAGGCGCCCGGCACGGCCGTACCCGCGGGACGTCAGTCCGCGAACGTCGCGGCCAGGGCCTCCGCCAGGCCCGGCACCAGATCGGGCCCGGTCAGGACCTCCGTCGGGGAGTCCTTCTCGCGCAGCCGCAGCGCCGACTCGCGGCTGCCGTCGCGCAGCACCGCCACCGTCATGCGGACCTCCTGGCGCTCGGGGTGCTGGGCCACCCACTCGGCCAGCCCGGCCTCGTCCAGGCCGGACGGGACCTGTGCCTCGGCGGACGGCGGCAGCATCAGCCGCTCGACCGTGACCGCGCAGCCGGTCACCGCGTCGGGCCAGGCGATGGTGCCGAGGAACTCGTCGAGCGGCTTGCCGGACGGGATCTCCTCCTGCTCGATGGGGGTGTAACCGGCGGACTCGGACTCTTCGCCGAGGCCGAGCTGGGCCGCGAGCGACGGTTCCTGGGCCCGCAGCCGTGCGGTGTCTACGAGGGCGAAGAGGCGGGCGGGCCGGTCCCAGCCGAGGCCGGAGACGTACTCGTCGATCTCGAGTACGGCCCGGGTGAGCGGGCTCGCCGCCATGGGTGTGTTGGACATGGTCACAATCCTGCCTCGTTCCCGGCCGGAATCGGGAACCGAGTAAACCCTGAGTAAGTTGCATAGGTGTGGGCCCACGATCACGGGGGGCCACGGCGGGCCCGCGAACACGAGGGTCTGACGGATCGACAGCGAACTTCGAGGTGCGCACCTTGGCTTTCCAGATGCCGGACCGCGGCGGAGGCCCGACGGGGCCGCGGATTCGAGCGGGCCGCCCGTCCCGGCGTGTCCGGACCTTGCTCATGACACTGGGCGTCCTCGCCGTCCTCGGCATGGCGTTCACCATGTTCGCGGGCTTCTGGACGGACTGGCTGTGGTACCGGTCGGTGCACTACTCGTCCGTGTTCACCACCACCCTGTGGACCAAGATCGGGCTGTTCTTCGTCTTCGGTCTGCTGATGGCGGTCGCGGTCGGCGTCAACATCTGGCTCGCGCACCGGCTGCGGCCCCCGCTCAGCGCCATGTCCATGGAGCAGCAGAGCCTCGACCGGTACCGCATGGGCATCGCGCCCTACAAGAAGTGGCTGCTGCTCGGCGTCACCGCCCTGGTCGGTCTGATCGCCGGCGCGTCGGCGGCCGGCCAGTGGCGGACGTGGCTGCTGTGGGTGAACGGCGTGCCCTTCCACCAGAAGGACCCGCAGTTCCACCTCGACGTGTCGTTCTACGCCTTCGACCTGCCCTGGTACCGCTTCCTGCTGGGCTTCGGCTTCGCCGCGGCCGTCCTGTGCCTGATCGCCGCGGCCCTCACCCACTACCTGTACGGCGGGCTGCGCATCACCAGCCCGGGCGCGCGCGCCACCGCCGCCGCGACCGGGCACCTGTCGGTGCTGCTCGGGATCTTCGTCGCCCTGAAGGCGGTCGCCTACTGGCTCGACCGGTACGGCCTCGCCGTGAAGTCCAGCGACTTCAAGGCGACCGACAACTGGACCGGCCTGCGCTACGTCGACGCCAACGCCTACCTGCCGGCCAAGACGATCCTGTTCTGCATCGCCGTCATCTGCGCGCTGCTGTTCTTCGCGACCCTGTGGCGGCGCACCTGGCAGCTGCCGGTCATCGGCTTCGGCCTGATGGTCCTGTCGGCGATCCTGATCGGCGGCCTCTACCCGGCCATCGTGCAGAAGTTCCAGGTCCAGCCGAACGAGCAGGCCAAGGAGGCGCCCTACGTCCAGAAGAACCTGAAGGCGACCCGCGAGGCGTACGGCATCGACGACACGGACGTCACCGAGTACGCGGGCACGTCCGCGACCGCGGACAGGACCGAGCTGCGCGACAAGGTCGACGACACCGTCAGCCTCCGCATCCTGGACCCGAACGTCGTCTCGCCGACCTTCCAGCAGCTCCAGCAGATCAAGGCCTACTACGGCTTCCCGACCAACCTGGACGTCGACCGGTACCCCAAGGGCGGCAAGGAGCAGGACACCGTCATCGGTCTGCGCGAGCTGGACCTGACCGGCATCCCGAAGAACAACTGGATCAACGACCACTTCCGGTACACGCACGGTTTCGGCGCGGTCGCCGCCAAGGGCACCGAGGCCGACTCCGAGGGCCGGCCCGTCTTCACCGAGAGGAACCTGCCGTCCCAGGGCGACCTGGGGACGTACGAGCAGCGCATCTACTACGGCGAGAAGACCACCACGTACTCCATCGTCGGAGGCCCCCAGAAGGAGGTCGACTACTCCGACAACGAGCGCGAGAAGACCACCAGCTACCAGGGCAGGAGCGGGGTCCACCTCGGCAACCCGGTCAACCGGGCCGCGTACGCGGTGGCGTTCAACGAACCGCAGATCCTCTACTCGGGCGCGATCGGCAAGAACTCGCGGATCCTGTACAACCGCACGCCCAAGGAGCGCCTGGAGGCGGTCGCCCCCTGGCTGACCATCGACGGCGACGCCTATCCGGCCGTGGTGAACCACCGGATCCAGTGGATCGTGGACGCGTACACGACCACCAACGGATACCCCTACGCCTCCCGGACGACCCTCGGTGACACGACGGCCGACTCGCTGACCGCGACCAACAACTCCCGTGCGGTGGTGGCGCAGCAGAACCAGGTCAACTACATCCGCAACTCGGTGAAGGCGACCGTCGACGCGTACACCGGCGAGGTCAGGCTCTACCAGTGGGACACCGAGGACCCGGTGCTGAAGACCTGGATGAAGGCGTTCCCCGGCACGGTGCAGCCGCGCAGCGCGATCTCCGCGGACCTCATGGCCCATCTGCGCTACCCGCAGGACCTGTTCAAGGTCCAGCGTGAGCTGCTCACCCGCTACCACGTGCCGGACGCGCAGACCTTCCTCAGCGGCAGCGAGGTGTGGCAGGTCCCGGACGACCCGACCAACGACTCGGGCAGCGCGGTGCCGCCCTACTACCTGAGCATGAAGATGCCGGGCCAGAGCGCCCAGGCGTTCTCGCTGACGACGACGTTCACGCCCAACGGGCGGGACAACCTCAGCGCCTTCATGGCCGTCGACTCCGACCCGCGCACCGGCGACTACGGCAAGATCAGGATCCTGAAGCTGCCGACGAACACGACGGTCGACGGTCCCAAGCAGGTGCAGAGCCAGTTCAACTCCGAATCGGCCATCGCCGAGACCATCAGCCTGCTCAGCCGCGGCCACTCGAAGGTCGAGTACGGCAATCTGCTGACCGTCCCGCTCGACGGGGGACTGCTGTACGCGGAGCCCGTCTACGTCCGCGGCGGGTCGCTCAAGTACCCCCTGCTGAGGAAGGTGCTGGTCACCTACCAGGGCAGGACCGCCTTCAAGGACACCCTGGACGAGGCCCTGGACGAGGTGTTCGGGGTGAAGGGCTCGACCAGGCCGCCGGGCACCGGCACGACCAACCCGCCCGGCACCGGCAACCCGACGGTCCAACAGGCGCTGCAGGACGCCCAGAAGGCGTTCGACGCCGGACAGCAGGCCCTGAAGGACGGGCCTGACTGGGACGCCTACGCGAAGGCGCAGAAGGACCTCCAGGACGCGCTGAAGCGGGCCGAGAAGGCCCAGTCCGACACGGGCAAGCAGGACGGCGCGAACAGGCACGCCGACAAGAACGCCGACAAGACGGCAGACAAGACGGCAGACAAGTCGGCAGACAAGAGCAGCGGCGGGAAAGGCAGTTGAGCAGTTGATCAAGTCCCCCGAGCGCCGTGGTACGGTTGACGTGCAACGGCGCGGGGTGGAGCAGCTCGGTAGCTCGCTGGGCTCATAACCCAGAGGTCGCAGGTTCAAATCCTGTCCCCGCTACTGCAGTCGAGGCCCGGATCCCTTTCGAGGGGTCCGGGCCTTCGTCATGTGCGAACTCATGTACATCGGGGCGGGACGGCCGCGCCGCAGCGGGTAGAAGGAGTGGTGTGTGTTTGACTTGTCTCCCTGTGGGCATGTCGACAAAACGCTGAAGTGACCTCACGGGGTGCGGTATACCGGGTGTACCCAGGTTGCAGGTGGTGCGACGATGGACGTTATGGGGGACAAGGCAACTCTGTTCGAGACAGGGCGATTTGTGCAGCCTTCCGGTGCGGAGCCGGCCCGCGACGAGCTGGGCGACATGGGGGAGGCCGCCGAGGAGACGCGCCTCGCGCTCGCCGCGCAGAGCGGCGACGTCGAGGCCGCGAGCGTCCTCGGGGCCATGCTGCTGCGCCGCGGTGACCTCGACGGAGCCGAACCCCACCTGCGCGCCGCCACCGCGGCCGGTGACCGCGCCGCCGCCAACAACCTGGGAGTCCTGCTGCACCAGCGCGGCTACGCCGAGGAGGCGGCCGGCTGGTGGCGCGTCGCCGCGGTCGCCGGTTCCGCCGCCGCCGCGCACGCGCTCGGCCGCCACCACCGTGAGCGCGGGGACGAACCGGCCGCCGAGTACTGGCTGCGCCAGTCCGCCGAGCAGGGCCACGTCCTCGGCGCCTACGCGCTCGCCGACCTGCTGGAGCACCGCGGCGACGTCGGCGCCCGGCGCTGGATGCGGGCCGCCGCCGAACGCGGGCACCGGGAGGCCGCCTACCGGCTGGCGCGTGCGCTCGACCGCACGGCCGGGTCCGGTGACGAGGGCGCCGGCAAGGCCGCGGAGGCCGAGCAGTGGTACCGGCAGGCCGCTGCACGCGGTCACCGGCGGGCCGCGCTGCACCTCGGCGCGATCCTGGAGAAGCGCGGCGAGCTGAAGGAGGCCGGGCGCTGGTACCTGAACTCCGCAAAGGACGGCGAACCGCAGGCCGCCTGCGCGCTCGGCTTCCTGCTCCGGGACGCCGGCGACACCGAGAGCGCCGCCGTGTGGTGGCTGCGGGCCGCCCAGAACGGCGACGGCAACGCGGCGAACGCGCTGGGCGCGCTGCACGCCGAGCGCGGCGAGACCCAGACCGCCGAGCGCTGGTACCGGGCCGCGCTGGACGCGGGCGACGACAACGGCGCGTACAACCTCGGGCTGCTCTGCGCCGAGCAGGGGCGGACCGCGCAGGCCGAGCAGTGGTACCGGCGGGCCGCCTACGCGGGGCACCGCGAGGCCGCGAACGCCCTCGCCATCCTGCTGCTGCAGGGCGGCGACGCGACCGGGGCCGAACCGTGGTTCTCCAAGGCCGCCGAGGCGGGCAGCGTGGATGCCGCGTTCAACCTGGGCATCCTCTACGCCGGGCGCGGGGAGGACGCCATGGCGTTGCGCTGGTACGAGCGGGCGGCCGCCGCCGGGCACGCCGAGGCCGCACTGCAGGTCGGCATCGCCCGGCTGCGCGAGGGCGACGAGCAGGAGGCGGAACGGCACCTGCGCTGCGCGGCGGGCGGCGGGAGCGCGGAGGGCGCGTACCGGCTGGCCACCCTGCTCGACGCGCGCCGGCCGCCGGAGCCGGCGCACGAACTGGGGGAGATCCTGCACGCGAAGACCGAGTGCGAGGAGTGGTACGAGCGGGCGGCCTCCCAGGGGCACCGGCGGGCGCAGGTGCGGGTCGGCATGCTCGCGGCGGCCCGGGGCGACGTGGTGGAGGCGGCGCGGTGGTACCGGGCGGCGGCCGAGGCCGGGTCGCGCAACGGCGCGTTCAACCTGGGGCTGCTGCTGGCGCGGGAGGGCAGCGAGCCGGAGGCGGCGATGTGGTGGATGCGCGCCGCCGACGCGGGGCACGGCCGGGCGGCCCTCCGCCTGGCCCTCGTCTACGCGCGTCGCGGCGAGCTGGCCGAGGGGCAGCGGTGGGCCGCGAGGGCGGTGGAGCTGGGGCCTGCGGAGGTCGCCGAACGGGCCGGCCGCCTCCGGGACGCCCTGCGCGAGGAACTGTCCGCGTGAGGCGCCGTCCGGGCGGGCGCGCCGCACGGCGCGGGCCCCTGCGCGCCGCACCGCCCGCGGGCCGGCCCCGGCGGCGTCCGCCCTCACCGGCGCGCCGCCTCCCGGGTACGGATTTGCTTCTTCGGGCCTGCCTCACGTAGTGTCGTGTTCACCGACGCGGGGTGGAGCAGCTCGGTAGCTCGCTGGGCTCATAACCCAGAGGTCGCAGGTTCAAATCCTGTCCCCGCTACTGAAGGCCGAGGGCCGGGATCCAGAAATGGGTCCCGGCCCTCGGTCGTTCCCCGGCTCGGCGCGCCGAGCAGGCGCGGGTTGCCGTGCGCGGTCCTCCCCAGGGGGCGGGAAAGAAAAAGGGGGGCTTGCGCCCCCCTCGTCCGTGCGTCCGTGCCGCTACGCGCCCGCGCAGTCCGGGCACAGTCCCCGGTACGTCACCTCGACGTCCGACACCGTGAAGCCGAAGCGCTCGGCGTCGGGGAGGTCGGCGAGGGGGTCGCCCGTCGGGTGGACGTCGCGGATCGCGCCGCAGCGTGCGCAGACCAGGTGGTGGTGCGGCCGGTGCGCGTTCGGGTCGTACCGCTTGGCGCGCTTGTCCGTCGTGACTTCCAGGACCTCGCCCAGCGAGACCAGCTCGCCGAGCGTGTTGTAGACGGTCGCCCGGGAGATCTCGGGCAGCTTGGCGACGGCCCGCGCATGGACCTCGTCGGCCGTCAGGTGGACGTGCTCGCCGTTCAGGACCTCGGCCACCACGCGCCGCTGCGCGGTCAGCCGCCATCCGCGTCCACGCAGCCGTTCCAGAAGGTCGCTCATGGCTACCAGCCTAACAGGAAGGCGGACCAGGTCGGGAACATGTGTGACTTTGGATCGTCGCTTGACTTAGACAATGTCCATTGTAGGATCGAGCCCGGCTCAGGCCGCAGGACGAACCAGTCGGTGATGACGCAGGAGGCACGCGTGACGCAGGGACCGCTCACCACGGAGGCCGGTGCTCCGGTGGCCGACAACCAGAACAGCGAGACGGCGGGCGTCGGCGGGCCGGTGCTGGTCCAGGACCAGCTGCTGCTGGAGAAGCTGGCCCGCTTCAACCGGGAGCGCATCCCGGAGCGCGTGGTGCACGCCCGCGGCGCCGGCGCCTACGGCACCTTCACGGTGACCGCCGACGTCACCCCGTACACGCGCGCCGCGTTCCTCTCCGAGATCGGCAAGCAGACCGAGGTCTTCCTGCGCTTCTCGACCGTGGCCGGCAACCTCGGCGCGCCGGACGCCGTCCGCGACCCGCGCGGCTTCGCGGTGAAGTTCTACACCGAGGAGGGCAACTACGACCTCGTCGGCAACAACACCCCGGTCTTCTTCATCCGGGACGCGATCAAGTTCCCGGACTTCATCCACACCCAGAAGCGCGACCCCTACACGGGCAGCACGGAGGCGGACAACGTCTGGGACTTCTGGAGCCTGTCGCCCGAGTCGACGCACCAGGTGACCTGGCTGTTCGGCGACCGCGGCATCCCTGCCTCGTACCGGCACATGGACGGCTTCGGCTCGCACACCTTCCAGTGGAACAACGAGGCCGGCGAGGTCTTCTGGGTCAAGTACCACTTCAAGACCGACCAGGGGATCAGGAACCTCACCGCCGAGGAGGCCGAGGTCCTCGCGGGCAGGGACCCCGACTCCCACCAGCGCGACCTGCGCGAGGCGATCGAGCGCGGCGAATTCCCGAGCTGGACCGTGGGCGTGCAGATCATGCCGGCGGCGGACGCGGCGACCTACCGCTTCAACCCGTTCGACCTGACCAAGGTGTGGCCGCACGCGGACCACCCGGTCATCGAGATCGGCAAGCTGGAGCTCAACCGCAACCCGCGGAACATCTTCGCCGAGGTCGAGCAGTCGGTCTTCAGTCCCGCGCACTTCGTGCCGGGCATCGGGCCGTCCCCCGACAAGATGCTCCAGGGCCGGCTCTTCGCCTACGGCGACGCGCACCGCTACCGGGTCGGCGTCAACGCCGACCACCTGCCGGTGAACCGCCCGCACGCCGCCGAGGCGCGCACCCACTCCCGTGACGGCCACCTGTACGACGGCCGGCACGGCGGTGCCAAGAACTACGAGCCGAACAGCTTCGGCGGGCCGCAGCAGACCGGCCGCCCGCTGTGGCAGCCGTTCGACGGCTTCACACCCAGCACCGGGAACCACCCGACGCCCGTGCACGCCGAGGACAACGACTTCGTGCAGGCGGGCAACCTCTACCGGCTGATGACGGAGGCGGAGCGGGAGCGGCTGGTCGCCAACCTCGCGGGCTCGCTCTCGCAGGTCTCGCGCGAGGACATCGTCGACCGGGCGATCGGCAACTTCCGCAACGCCGACGCCGACTTCGGCAAGCGGCTGGAGGCGGCGGTGCAGGCACTGCGCGGCTAGGGGGTTGCCCCGGGCGCGGCGCGGACCGCGGGGGCGGCCGGACCGTCGCCGCCCCCGCGGCCGGGCGGGCCGGATCCCGCGGTGCCGGGGTCCGGCCCGTCGCGCGTCCCGGAGCTCGGGCGCCGGCCGTCGGGGGCGCCGGCGCGGGCCCGTGGGCCGGCACCCGGCGGCGGACGATGCGGCGGACCGGGACGATCCCCGCCGCCTCGCCGGCACGGGGGCGCGGCCGAGGGTGAGTACGGCCGTGCTCGTCGACGGCGCGCGCCTCGCTCCGGTGGCTCAGTCGCGCGGGCCGAGGAAGCCCAGCAGCGCGTCGTGCAGCAGGCCGTTGGAGGCCGCCGCGTCGCCGCTGTGCGGGCCCGGACGGCCGTCCAGACCGGTGAAGGCGCCGCCCGCCTCCGTCACGATGATCGCGTTGGCGGCCATGTCCCACAGGGACAGCTCCGGCTCGGCGCAGATGTCGACGGAGCCCTCGGCGACCATCATGTACGGCCAGAAGTCGCCGTACGCACGCGTGCGCCACACCTGGCGGGTGAGGTCGAGGAAGCCGTCCAGACGGCCCCGTTCCTCCCAGCCGGTGAGCGAGGAGTACGCGAAGGAGGCGTCCGCGAGCTTGCCGACGCGCGAGACGCGGATGCGGGTGGCGGAGTCGAGGCCGGGGCCGGTGAAGGCGCCGTGGCCCTCGGCCGCCCACCAGCGGCGGCCGAGGGCGGGGGCGGAGACGACGCCGACGACGGGCCGGTGGCCTCCTGCGCTCCCGGTCCCCTCCGCCGTGTCGTCCGCCTCCATCAGCGCGATCAGCGTGGCCCACACGGGGACGCCGCGGACGTAGTTCTTGGTGCCGTCGATGGGGTCGACCACCCAGCGGCGGGGGCCGGCGCCCTCGACGCCGTACTCCTCGCCGAGGACGGCGTCCCGCGGGCGCTCGCGGTGCAGCCGCTCGCGGACGAGTTCCTCCGCGGCGCGGTCCGCCTCGCTCACCGGGGTCATGTCCGGCTTCGTCTCCACTTTCAGGTCGAGCGCCTGGAAGCGGGCCATGGTGGCGGCGTCGGCGGCGTCCGCCAGGGCGTGGGCGAGACGCAGGTCGTCGAGGTAGTCCGGCATGCGAGGAACGGTATCGGCCGTGGCCGCCGCCGGGCCACCGGGGTCGGGACGGCGGCACCGCCGTCCGCCCGTTCGCCGTGCCGCACGCGGCCTCGGGGGGCGCGGGCGCGCGGGCACGCGGGCAGGCGCCGCCGTGCGCGCTCGTGCGCGACCGCCGCGAACCCTTGACAGTGCATACAAGCGCGTCAAATCTGGGCGCAGAGTCGCCGTGCCCAGGGAGGCGAGGATGCCTGCTGCCCGGGAGTCCCTGCTGGACGCCGCCTACACGGCGCTCACGCGCCGGCCGTGGTCCGCGGTGCGGATGGTCGACGTCGCCGCGTCCGCCGGAGTGTCCCGGCAGACCCTGTACAACGAGTTCGGCAGCAAGGACGGGCTGGCCAGGGCACTGGTGCGGCGGGAGGCCGACATGTACCTCGCCGGTGTCGAACGCGCCCTGGCCGGCGCCGCGGCACCGCGGGACCGGCTCACCGCCGCCGCCGAGTGGACGGTCGCCGCCGCCCGGGACAACGTGGTGGTGCGGGCCCTGCTCACCGGCTGCTGGACCGAGCGGCTGCCCGCCCCGCCGTCCGCCGCCGCGCCCCCCGCCGCGCCCTCCGCCCTCCCGTTCCCGGTGCAGCGCCGGGCGGAGGGGCCGCTGCCCGCGCCCCGCGACTTCGTGCGCGTCGTCCGGGACCGGGCGGCCACCGCGCTGGCCGGTCCGGGCGCCGCCCCGGCCGACACCGCCGAACTCTCGCGCTCCTGCGAACTGGTCGTCCGTCTCGCGCTGTCCTGCGTGGCGGCGCCGCCGGGCGAGGGCGGGATGGCGGAGCTGGTGCGGGCGGTGCTGCCCCGGCACCTGGCCTGAGGGCGGCGGCCGCACACAACGCCCTAGTGCGCCGACCCGGACAGCTGCAGCCCGATGACCCCGACGATGACCAGGGTGATCGAGACGATCTTCAAGGTGGAGACCAGGTCGCCGAGGAAGACCATGCCGTAGATCGCGGTGCCGGCCGCGCCGATCCCGGTCCACACGGCGTACGCGGGACCGACGTCCAGCTTCTTCAGGGACAGGGTGAGCAGGCCGAAGCTGCCCAGCGCGAACGACGCGAAGGCGATCGTCGGCCACAGGCGGGTGAACCCGTGCGACAGTTTCAGGCACACGGCGAAACCGGTCTCCAGGAAACCGGCCACGATGACCAGCAGCCACGCCATGTGCGGTCCTCCCGTTGGTCCGGATCCTCCGGCTGGGTGCGCTTATGCACTTGCCTGATCCACGCCCGGCCAAACAACGCGGTGATCAGTCGCCTTCCCGGCGCTCCCGCGTGGCCAGCAGCCGGCGCAGCGAGTACAGCCGAGCCGGGTCCGCGTGCCCCGCCTCGACCCACGCGTCCAGCGCGCAGTCCGGCTCGTCGTGGCTGCACGCGCGCGGGCAGCCCTCGGTGCCCGGCACCAGGTCCGGGAAGGCGTGGATCACCCGCGAGGGGTCCACGTGGTGCAGGCCGAAGGAGCGCACGCCCGGGGTGTCGACCACCCAGCCGGCGCCGCCCGGCAGCGACAGCGCGAGCGCCGAGGTGGTGGTGTGCCGGCCGCGTCCCGTGACGGCGTTGACATGGCCCGTCGTACGGCGCTGGTCGTGCGGCACCAGCGCGTTGACCAGAGTGGTCTTGCCCACGCCGGAATGCCCGACGAACGCCGTGACCCTGCCGTCCAGTTGCTCGCGCACCCGGGCCACCGCGCTGCCGTCCTCCAGCTCGTCCCGGCTGGTGACGACGTACGGGATGTCCAGCGCGCCGTACAGCTCCAGCAGCTTGTCCGGCGGGGCCAGGTCCGACTTGGTCATCACCAGCAGCGGTTCCAGGCCGCCGTCGTAGGCCGCGACCAGGCAGCGGTCGATCAGCCGGGGGCGCGGCTCCGGGTCGGCCAGGGCGGTCACGATCGCGAGCTGGTCGGCGTTGGCGACGACCACCCGCTCGTAGGGGTCGTCGTCGTCGGCCGTGCGGCGCAGCACCGACGTCCGCTCCTCGATGCGCACGATCCGCGCGAGGGTGTCCTTCCGGCCCGACAGATCGCCGACCAGGGCCACCCGGTCGCCGACCACGGCGGCCTTGCGGCCCAGTTCGCGGGCCTTCATGGCCATGACCACCCGGTCCTCCACCAGGCAGGTCAGCCGCCCCCGGTCGACGGTGAGGACCATGCCCTCGGCCGCGTCCTCGTGCTTGGGCCGGATGTTCGTGCGCGGCCGGTTGCCCTTGCGGTTGGGGCGGCTGCGGATGTCGTCCTCGTCGGTGTGCTTGCCGTAACGGCGCATGGCGTACGTCCCTACTGCCCGAGCATCCCGGTCCACAGCTCGGGGAAGTCCGGCAGGGTCTTCGCGGTCGTCGCCACGTTCTCGATCTGCACGCCCTCGACCGCCAGGCCGATGATCGCACCGGCGGTCGCCATGCGGTGGTCCTCGTAGGTGTGGAAGACGCCGCCGTGCAGCGCGCGCGGACGGATGTGCAGGCCGTCGTCCGTCTCCGTGACGTCACCGCCCAGCCCGTTGATCTCCTTGGTGAGCGCGGCCAGCCGGTCGGTCTCGTGCAGCCGCAGATGGGCCACGCCCCGCAGGGTGGACGGCGAGTCGGCGAGCGCGGCGACCGCCGCGACGCCGGGGGTCAGCTCGCCCACGTCGCCCAGGTCCACGTCGATGCCGTGGACGGCACCCGAACCGGTGAACACCAGGCCGTAGTCGGTGAGTTCGCAGGAACCGCCCATCTCGGTGAAGATCTCCCGCAGCCGGTCACCCGGCTGGGTGGTGCGCTCCGGCCAGTCCGGGATCAGCACCTTGCCGCCGGTGACCAGGGCCGCCGCCAGGAACGGCTGGGCGTTGGACAGGTCCGGCTCGATGGTCAGGTCCCGGCCGAGCAGCGCGCCCGGCGTCACCCGCCACACGTTCGGCTCGCCGCCCGACTCCGGGGTGTCCACCTGGGCGCCGACCGCGCGCAGCATGTCCACCGTCATCCGGATGTGCGGCATCGAGGGCAGCGAGGCGCCGGTGTGCCGGACCTCGACGCCCTGGTTGAAGCGCGGGCCGGAGAGCAGCAGGGCCGACACGAACTGGGACGAGGACGACGCGTCGATCGACACCGGGCCGCCGTCCAGGGCGCCGCCGCCGTGCACGGTCAGCGGCAGCGCGCCCCGGCCGTCGTCGTCGATGCGCGCGCCGAGCGCCCGCAGCGCGTCGATCACGCCGTGCAGCGGACGCTCGTACGACCGCGGGTCGCCGTCGAACCGGACAGGGCCGTCGGCCAGCGCCGCCACCGGCGGCAGGAACCGCATCACCGTGCCCGCGTTGCCGACGTCGACCGTGGCCGGTCCGCGCAGCTCCGCGGGCAGCACCCGCCAGGCCTCGCCGGTGCCGTCGGGGCCGACCCCCTCCTCGATCTCCACGCCCATCGCACGCAGCGCGCCGGCCATGAGCAGGGTGTCCCGGGACCGCAGCGGACGGCGCAGCCAGCCCGGCTCGGAGGCCAGGGCGGCGAGGACCAGAGCGCGGTTGGTGACCGACTTGGACCCCGGCACGTGGACCGTCGCGTCGACGGCCCCGCTCGCGTGCGGGGCGGGCCAGAGGGCGGGAGAGGCGGTGTTCGGGGCCATGGGGCCACTTTATAAGGAGGGCCGGGCGTCAACCCTCCAGCAGCCAGCGGCCCCCGCCGACGAGCGAGGACAGCGACACCGCGTGGAACAGGAACAGCCACAGCCCCGCCGGCACATGCGTCAGCCGGGACAGCTGGTCCGCGTCCGAGTCGCCGGCGCCTCCCCGCGACCGCTTGGCCTGCAGCTCGAACGCGGGCCGCACCCCGCCGGACAGCAGGAACCACACCACCGCGTAGGCGAACGCCGCCTGCACCTGAGGGCCCGCGAGCCACGACACCAGCAGGAAGGCGCTGCCGGCCAGCACCACGGTGAGCACCCCGTACGCGTTGCGGATCATCACCAGCATCGCCGCCAGCAGGGCCGTGGCCGCCCACAGCAGCAGGGTGATGCGCCCCGCGCCCAGCAGGGCGGCCCCGCCGAGGCCCAGCAGGGAGGGCGCCGTGTAGCCCGCCGCCGCGGTGAGGATCATGCCGAGCCCGTACGGCTTGCCCCGGCTGAGCGTGAGCCCGCTGGTGTCGGAGTGCAGCCGGATCCCGGTGAGCTGCCGGCCGGTGAGCAGGGCCACCAGACCGTGGCCGCCCTCGTGCGCGATGGTGATCGCGTTGCGGGATATCCGCCACACCGGGTGCGGGACGACCACGGCGAGCGCCGCGCCCAGGGTGGCCAGCACCACCCACAGGTCCGGATCGTTCTGGGTGCCGGTGAGCCGGTCCCACAGGTCGGGCAGCGCGGTGGCGGCGAGGCTGTCCATGTGTCCGAGTGGCTCCCTGTTCGCGTACGGAGTCTGGCAGTGTGGCACGTATGTGCGGACGGTATGCATCGAGTCGTGGGCCCGAGGATCTCGCAGACGTCTTCGGCATCGACGTGGGGGTCCCCGGCGCCGGGGCGGAGACCGGGGCTTCCGGGAGGGAGCCCGAGGAGAGCCTGGCGCCGGACTACAACGTGGCCCCGACCAAAGAGGTGTACGCCGTCCTCGACCGCCCCCTGAAGGACGCGGACTCCCCGCGCCCGGTCCGCCAGCTCCGCCGGCTGACGTGGGGTCTGGTCCCGTCCTGGGCCAAGACCCCCGAGGGCGGCGCCCGGATGATCAACGCCCGTGCCGAGACCGTGCACGAGAAGCCCGCCTACCGGCGCGCCTTCGCCGCACGCCGCTGCATCCTGCCCGCCGACGGCTACTACGAGTGGGTCACCGGCGAGCAGGAGCGCGAACGGGAGGTGGAGGGCCGGAGGAAGCGCCCGCGCAAGCAGCCGTACTTCGTGCTGCCCGCCGACGGCTCGGTGTTCGCGATGGCCGGCCTGTACGAGTTCTGGCGGGACCGGACCCTGCCCGACGACCACCCGCGGGCCTGGTGGGTCACCTGCTCGGTGATCACCACCGAGGCGGAGCGGACCCCGCTCGCCGTCGCCCCCGCCGAGGGGCCGCGCAGCCTCGCCGACATCCATCCCCGGATGCCGCTGATGCTCACCCCGGACCGCTGGGACGCCTGGCTCGACCCCTCCCGCACCGACCCCGCGGAGCTGCGCGAGCTGCTGGCCCCGCCCCCGCCCGGCCTGATGCGCGCCTACCCGGTCTCCACGGCCGTCAGCAACGTCCGCAACAACGGCCCGGAGCTGCTGAAGGAGCTGGAGGCGCCGGAAGAGGGCACACTCTTCTGACATGACGGCACAGACGGTCGGCACCGGCGCCGGCGACGCGCGGATCACCTGGCACCGGGCCAGGAAGGCCCGGCTGGTCCTCGCCCTGAGCCACGGGGCGGGCGGCGGCGTCGAGGCGCGGGATCTCCAGGCCCTCGCCGGCGCCCTGCCCGCGCACGGCGTGACCGTCGCCCTGGTCGAGCAGCCCTGGCGGGTCGCCGGGAAGAAGGTCGCGCCCGCGCCGAGGACCCTGGACACCGGATGGCGGGGCGTCTGGCCCGCGCTCGCCGCACCGGGCCTGCCGGTGATCGCCGGCGGGCGCAGCGCCGGCGCCCGGGTCGCCTGCCGCACGGCGGCCGAGCTGGGCGCGCACGCCGTGCTCGCGCTGAGCTTCCCGCTGCACCCGCCGGGCCGGCCGGAGAAGTCCCGCGCCGGGGAACTGCTGGGCGCCGGGGCGCCCACGCTCGTCGTCCAGGGCGGGAAGGACCCCTTCGGCAGGCCGGAGGAGTTCCCGCGGGGCGGCTTCCGCCTGATCGAGGTGCCCCACGGCGACCACGGCTTCGCCGTCCCCAGGCGTGCGGACCTCACCCAGGAGCAGGCCCTGGAGATCATCACCGGCGGTGTCGCGGAGTGGGTCGCGTCACTGGGGTGACGGCCGGGAATGCGGCGCGGGGGGCCTTGCGTTGAGCGGACAGAAGTGCTGAGGCCTCGGCACCGACGTCGTAGGAGAGGGAGTCCGCCGCATGGGTTCGACCACATGCCCGAGCCGCAGCAGCCGCACTGACCTGGACTGGACGGTGCTGTACGCGGCCAGGACCGCCCCCGTTCGAGCGGCGGCGGGCACGGGTCGTGTTCTATCCTCCGAAGCCAGTGGGACCGGTCTCGGTCCCGCCCGGGATCTTGAGGAGGTGGGTCCGGTCACTGGGACCGACGCAGGGACCGACAACGGCCAGGCGGAGCTGCCCGAGGGCCAGGGCGTGAGCGCGGAGGCGTCCGACGAGACGACCGCGGAGCGCAGCGCGCGCTTCGAGAGGGACGCGCTCGAATACCTCGACCAGATGTACTCGGCCGCGCTGCGCATGACCCGCAACCCGGCCGACGCCGAGGACCTGGTGCAGGAGACGTACGCGAAGGCGTACGCGTCCTTCCACCAGTTCCGCGAAGGCACCAACCTCAAGGCGTGGCTGTACCGGATCCTCACCAACACCTTCATCAACTCCTACCGCAAGAAGCAGCGCGAGCCGCAGCGCTCCGCCGCGGAGGAGATCGAGGACTGGCAGCTCGCCCGCGCCGAGTCGCACATGTCGACGGGTCTGCGCTCCGCCGAGTCGCAGGCGCTCGACCACCTGCCCGACTCGGACGTGAAGGAAGCGCTGCAGGCGATCCCCGAGGAGTTCCGCATCGCCGTCTACCTCGCGGACGTGGAGGGCTTCGCCTACAAGGAGATCGCGGACATCATGGGGACACCCATCGGAACGGTGATGTCCCGGCTGCACCGGGGCCGCCGTCAACTGCGCGGCATGCTGGAGGACTACGCCCGTGAGCGCGGACTGGTCCCCGCCGGCGCCGGAGAGTCGGACGAAGTGAAAGGCTCGGGCTCATGAGCTGCGGAGAGCCGCACGAGACGGACTGCAGTGAGGTCCTCGACCACCTGTACGAGTTCCTCGACAGCGAGATGCCGGACGTCGATCGCGACAAGTTCCAGCACCACTTCGAGGAATGCTCCCCGTGCCTGGAGAAGTACGGCCTGGAGCAGGCCGTGAAGAAGCTGGTCAAGCGGTGCTGCGGACATGACGACGTACCCGCCGACCTGCGCGCCAAGGTCATGGGGCGCATCGAACTGATCCGCTCCGGGCAGACCGTGCCGGAGCACGACGTGACCGCCACCGCCCAGGAGAGCTGAACGCCGGATATCACCCGAATGTGCTAATCCTCAGGTCATAGATCCCGCGTCCCCGGCCCCCGTCCTACGCTCCCAGACGGACAGGTGAGGCCGGGGAGGGGCGCGATGGAGGCGGTACCGCCGAGAGCACGCGGCTACGTGGCCTGTGTCGCCCTGTCGGCCGCGTCCTGTCTCCTCCCACTGCCGGCGGCCCGCGCACCCTGGTGGGCGACGGCCCTGCTCGCCGCGCTCTACGCGGCCTGCGAGCACGTCGTGCACCGCCGCTTCGGCGGCACTTTCTACCCCGTACTGCTCGCCGGGGCCTTCCTGCTGCCCCCGCCGGCCGCCGCGCTCGTCCCGCTGCCCGCCGCCGTGCTCACCCCGGCCGGGCGGCCGACCGCGCTGCCGCGCCGCGTCTGGCGGGCCGCGCAGCCCGCCCTCGCCGTGTGGGCCGCCGCCCGGGTGCACGACGCCCTCGGCGGCCGGGACGCCGTCGCCGGCGCCGACTTCCCCGAGGCGCTGCTGCCCGCCGGCGCCGCCGTCCTCGCCTTCTGCCTGGTGCTCACGCTGCTCGACGGCGGGCTGCGCGCGGCGGCCGGAACGGCGCCGCCCCGGCGGGCCTGGCGGGGGCTGCTCGCCCGCTCCCTCGCACCCGTCGCGGTGCACGGACTCGCCGGGCTGATGATGGCCGTCCTCTGGCGCAGCCCCTACGGCCCGGCCGCCGCGCTGCTCGTCCTGCTGCCGATGTGCGTCTCCTGCTGGGTATTCGCCCAGTACGACCGCGAACGCGCGGCCCACCAGGCCACCATCCGAGCCCTGGTGCAGGCCGTCGACATCAAGGACGGCTACACCCGCGGCCACAGCGAACGCGTGGGCCGGGCGTCCGTGATGATCGCCCGCGAGCTCGGCATGGACGACGAGCGCGTGGAGACGCTGCGCTTCGCCGGCATCCTGCACGACGTCGGCAAGCTGGGCGTCCCCACCCGGCTGCTGCGCAAGGACGGACCGCTCACCGACCAGGAGCGGCGGATCATCGAACTGCACCCCGAGTACGGCCACGAGATGGTCCGCGGCATCTCCTTCCTCGGCGAGGCCCGCGCGGCGATCCTCCACCACCACGAACGGCTCGACGGCAGCGGCTACCCCTACGGCCTGAGCGGCGCCCAGATCCCCGAGTGCGCCCGGATCGTCGCCGTCGCCGACGCCTTCGACGCCATGACCTCCACCCGCTCCTACAGCAGGGCCCGGCCGGTCGAGGCGGCCGTCGCCGAGCTGGAGCGCTGCGCGGGCGCCCACTTCGACCCCCGGATGGTCGGCGCGCTGGTCCGCGCCGTGCGCCGCTCCGGCTGGCATCCCGCGGTCACCGCCGACGAACCGGCGTACGGCGCCGCACCCGTGGCACGGGCCCCCCGCACCGGGGCGCACCGATGACCGTCCTGCGGGCCGTGCACGGCGCCGCCGCCCTCACCGCGGCCGGCTCCCTCGCCGTCACCCTGTGGACCGGCCTGGAGGACCGCGGCGTCGCGCTCGCCTTCGCCGTCCTCGTCGCCGTCGGCGAGCTGACCCGGTGGAGCGACACCCGGGCACGGCCGGCCGCGCCCCTGGGCGCCGCCGGCTCCCTGTCGTACGCGCTGCTGGGCGCCGACGCCGGGCGGCCCACCCAGCACGGGGCCGCGCAGGTCGTCACCGTCGTCCTCGTCGCCGCGCTGTTCGGCGCCGTTCCGCACATCTGGTCGGGCCGCACCCCGACCGCCGACCACCTGGCCCGCCGCGTCCTCACCGTCGGCTTCGCCGCCGTCTGCTTCCAACCCCTCCACGACCGAGGCGCGTTCGGCCCCGTCAGCGGTCCCGCCCACACGCTGCCGCTCCTCGCCCTGCTCGGCCTCACCTCCCTGTGCGGCGCCGTCCTCGGCGCCGCGCTCGCCCACTGCCGCACCGGCTGGCCGTTCGGCCCGCTGCTGCGCGAGGAACTGCGCGGACTGCTCGGCATCGGCTCGGCCGTCTGCGCCACCGGCGCGGTGATGGCGCTCGGGGTCGCCGTCGCCGGGCTGTGGGCGCTGCCCGTGTTCTGCCTGCCCCTGCTGCTCGTCCAGCTGTCCCTGCGCCGGTACGCGGCCGTCCGCGCCACCTACCGGCAGACCATCGCCTCCCTCGCCCGCGCCACCGAGATCGCCGGCTGCACCCCCGCCGGGCACGCCCACCGGGTCGCCGCGCTCAGCCTCGCCGTCGGCCGCGACCTCGGCCTGACCGGACCCGAACTGACCGTCCTGGAGTACGCGGCCCTCATGCACGACATCGGCCAGCTCAGCCTGGTCGACCCGGTCCCGGGCGGGGTCACCGCCGCCCTGCCCGCCGCGGAGCAGCGGCGCATCGCCCTGCTCGGCGGGGCCGTGGTCCGGCAGACCGGGGTGGACGCGGCCGTCGCCGTCGTCGTGGAGCGGCAGGCGGACCCCTGTCCGGAGCAGCCGCTCGCCGCCCGCATCGTCCGCGCGGTCAACGCCTACGAGGAGAGGACCCGGGACGCCGGTCCCGAGGGCCCGCTGCGCGCGCTGGAGGAGCTGCGGCTCGGCACCGCGGGGGACTACGACCCCGAGGTCGTGGAGTCGCTCGCCCGGGTGCTGGCCCAGCCCCGCGGCCGGCGCGCCGCCGTCCCCGCCCCGGGCGACGGGAGACGAACGGCACTGTCTGACCCCGCTCCCGGCTGGGTAACCCATGGGTAATGAGCGCCTTCCCCGCCGCACGTGGTTGGATGCGAGGGAGAGGGTGTACGGGGGCACAAGCCAGCCCACAGCGGGAAATGGAACTGGCAGGCGGGAATCGTGAGGATCTTCGGCAAGGGACGGCACCGGCCCTGCGCCTCCTGGCGGCAGGCCACCGACAGGGCGTTCACGCTCATCGGCGACGGCCGGTACGAGGACGCGGGCGAGCTGCTGACACGCGCCGCCGACCTGGAGCCCTGGCTGTCGGAGTCGTGGTTCAACCTCGCCCTGCTGCACAAGTTCCGGCACGACTGGGAGCAGGCCCGCGCCGCCGGACTGCGCGCCGTCGCCCTGCTGGACCGCGAGACCGGGGCGCCCGACTGGTGGAACGTCGGCATCGCCGCGACCGCCCTGCAGGACTGGCCGCTGGCCCGCCGCGCCTGGCAGGCGTACGGGCTGAAGGTGCCCGGGGGCGCCTCGCGGCCGAAGGCCGGGGGAGGCGCCGCCGCGTCCGGGGAACCGCTGGGCATGGAGCTGGGCAGCGCGGCCGTGCGGCTCTCCCCGGAGGGCGAGGCCGAGGTCGTGTGGGGGCGCAGGCTGGACCCGGCGCGCATCGAGGTGCTGTCCATCCCGCTGCCGTCCTCGGGCCGGCGCTGGGGCGAGGTGGTGCTGCACGACGGCGTCCCGCACGGCGAGCGCACGACGTCCGCCGGGCACACCTATCCGGTCTTCGACGAGATAGAACTGTGGGCGCCGTCCCCCGTGCCCACCTGGGTGGTGCTGCTGGAGGCGGCCACCGAGGCCGACCGGGACGCGCTGGAGCAGCTCGCGGCCGACGCCGGGTTCGCCGCGGAGGACTGGTCCTCCTCGGTGCGGCTGCTGTGCCGGACGTGCAGCGAGTCCCGCATGCCGTCCGACGAGGGCGAGGGGGTGCACCTGGACCCGCACGACCACAGCGAGCCGGGCCACCCCGGGCCCCTGGGGCACCGCACGGACGGGCAGTTGTGGGTGCCCGAGCGGGAGTGCGGGGTGGCCGCCCCGGCGTCGCTGGTCCGGGGCCTGCTGGACGGATGGGTCGCCGACAGCCCGGACTCGCGGGACTGGCGGGATCTCGAAGAGGTCTGCTGACCGGTCGCCGTACCCTGTATCAGCAACGATCCCCCGTTCTTCGAGGAAGGCGTACGTCGGTCATGGCGCAGCAGGACACCGATCAGCAGCACGCGGGCGTGCTCCCCGTCGACGACGAGGGATACGTCGTCGACACGGAGGACTGCGAGGAGCGCGAGCAGGCCTGGCGCGAGCGCGGCACCTCGCGGCCGATCACGGTCGTCGGCAACCCGGTGCTGCACAAGGAGTGCAGGGACGTCACCGAGTTCGGCGAGGAGCTGCAGCAGCTGGTCGCCGACATGTTCGCCAGCCAGCGCACCGCCGAGGGCGTGGGCCTGGCCGCCAACCAGATCGGCGTCGACCTGAAGGTCTTCGTCTACGACTGCCCCGACGACGACGGCGTCCGGCACGTCGGTGTGGTGTGCAACCCGAAGCTGGTCGACCTGCCCGCCGACAAGCGCCGGCTGGACGACAGCAACGAGGGCTGCCTGTCGGTGCCGACGGCGTACGCGCCCCTCGCGCGTCCGGACTACGCCGAGGTGACCGGCCAGGACGAGCGGGGCAACCCGATCAAGGTGCGGGGCACCGGCTACTTCGCACGCTGTTTGCAGCACGAGACCGACCACCTCTACGGCTCCCTGTACATCGACCGGCTGTCGAAGCGGGACCGCAAGGACGCGCTGCGGCAGATGGCCGAGAACGAGCCGCGGTACCCCGTGGTCGCCAACGACTGACCTGCACGACACAGCCGGGGCGCCCGGCCGGGACTCCTCCCGGCCGGGCGCCTTCGTCCTGCCGCGGCCCGTTCGTACGTGCGTCGCACGACCGATCGCTCACGTGCCCCCGGAGACCCGCAACCGGTCATACAAGGGGGGATTCTCGGCTCACCGGGTAGTGAGTGCAGCAAATCCGTTCCCACGGCGGTCAGTTGTGGTGCTGAATGGAAGTGCGGGGATACGCAACGGCGCACGCCCGGCACAACGGGAGGGGTGTGTGCTCCTGGCGGCTGAGAGGGGTTTGTTCGTGCAAGCTTTCCCACACAGCACCACAGCGACGCCGACGGCGGTCGTAGTCCCACCCTCACTGGCACTCCCGGTGATCGAGTCGGCCTTTCCCCGGCGCCTGCACCCGTATTGGCCACGGCTCCAGGAGAGGACGCGGCTCTGGCTCCTGGAAAAGCGGCTCATGCCGGCGGACAAAGTGGAGGCATATGCCGACGGACTGTGCTACACGGACCTCATGGCGGGCTACTACACGAGCGCCGCCGACGACGTCCTGCAGGCCATAGCGGACTACAGCGCCTGGTTCTTCGTCTGGGACGACCGGCACGACCGCGACATCGTGCACGGCCGGCCGGACGACTGGCGGCGGCTGCGGCAGAGGCTGCACGCGGCCCTCGACGCACCCGGGCGCCATCTGCGCCACCCCGACCCGCTCGTGGCGGGCTTCGCGGACAGCGTGCTGCGGCTGTACGGGTTCCTGTCGCGCACCTGGAACCGGCGGTTCGCCCGGCACTTCCACGCCGTGATCGAGGCATATGACCGCGAGTTCCGCAACCGCACCGAGGGATACATCCCCGGCGTGGAGGAGTATCTCGCCCTGCGCCGCCTCACCTTCGCGCACTGGATATGGACGGATCTCCTCGAACCCGGTGCCGGGTGCGAACTCCCGGACTCCGTGCGCACACACCCGGCCTACCGCCGGGCGGCCCTCCTCAGTCAGGAATTCGCCGCCTGGTACAACGACCTCTGCTCGCTGCCGAAGGAAATAGCGGGCGACGAGGTGCACAATCTCGGAATCAGTCTCATCACCCATGAGGGGATGACCCTCGAAGAGGCCGTGGACGACATCAGGCGGCGCGTCGAAGAATGCATCCGCGAATTCCCCGACGCCGAGCGGAAAGCCCTGCGATTGGCCGACGGCCTCGACGACGGAACGGTCCGCGGCAAGGAACTCGGCGCCGCCGTCCGGACCTGTGTCGGCGCCATGCGCAACTGGTTCAGCTCCGTCTACTGGTTCCACCACGAGTCCGGCCGGTACACGGTCGACACCTGGGACGACCGGTCCACGCCCCCGTACGTCACGAACGAAGCGGCAGGTGAGAAATGACCGTCGAGTCGGTCAGGCCCGCGAACCCGGACAGCGCCGGACTGCGCGAACCGCCCCTGGCCCGGGGCGCCGTGCCGGTCCTCGGGCACGGGCTGAAACTGGTGCGCGACCCGCTGGCCTTCATGTCCGCGCTGCGCGACCACGGCGACGTCGTGCGCCTGCGGCTCGGCCCCAAGACGGTGTACGCCGTCACCACGCCGGAGCTGACCGGAGCCCTGGCCCTCGACCCCGGCTTCATCATCGCCGGCCCGCTGTGGGAGTCCCTCGAGGGCCTGCTCGGCAAGGAGGGCGTGGCCACCGCCAACGGCCCCCGCCACCGCCGCCAGCGGCGCACGATCCAGCCGGCGTTCCGGCTCGACGCGATACCGGCCTACGGCCCGGTCATGGAGGAGGAGGCCCACGGGCTCACCGAGCGCTTCAAGCCCGGCGGGACCGTCGACTGCACCTCGGAGTCCTTCCGGGTCGCCGTCCGCATCGCCGCCCGCTGCCTGCTGCGCGGCGACTGCATGGACGAGCGCGCGGAACGGCTCAGCGCCGACCTCGCCACCGTCTTCCGCGGTATGTACCGCAGGATGGTGGTGCCGCTCGGGCCGCTCTACCGGCTGCCGTTCCCGGCCAACCGCGAATTCAACCGGGCGCTGGCCGATTTGCATCTGCTGGTGGACGAGATCGTTGCGGAGCGGAGGGCATCTGGTCAAAAGCCGGACGATTTGCTGACGGCATTGCTGGAGGCGAAGGACGACAATGGCGAGCCCATCGGGGAACAGGAGATCCACGATCAGGTCGTCGCGATCCTCACCCCCGGAAGCGAAACGGTCGCCTCCACGATCATGTGGCTGTTGCAGGTGCTCGCCGAACATCCGGAACACGCCGAGAAGGTACGGGCCGAGGTCGAATCCGTGACCGGCGGCCGGCCCGTCGGATTCGAGCACGTGCGCACGCTCCGGCACACCAACAATGTCGTCGTCGAGGCCATGCGGCTCCGGCCCGCCGTATGGATTCTCACGCGCCGCGCCGTCACCGACACGGAACTCGGCGGCTATCGCATCCCGGCCGGGGCGGACGTCGTCTACAGCCCCTACGCCATCCAGCGCGACGCCCGCTCCTACGCCCGCCACCTCGACTTCGACCCCGACCGCTGGCTGCCCGAGCGGGCCAAGCAGGTGCCGAAGCACGCCATGAGCCCGTTCAGCGTGGGCAACCGCAAGTGCCCCAGCGACCACTTCTCCATGGCCCAGCTGACCCTGATCACCGCGGCGATCTCGGTGAAGTACCGCTTGGAGCAGGTCAGCGGGTCCGACGACAGCACCCGGGTGGGCATCACGCTCCGCCCGCAGGACCTGCGCCTGCGGGCGGTGCCCTGGTAGGCCGCCCGGTACCGGCGCGTGCTCAGGCGGCCTGCGGGCCCCGGAACGCGCGCCGGTAGGCGTGCGGCGTCGTGCCCAGCGCGCGGACGAACTGGTGGCGCAGCGCGGCGGCCGTGCCGAACCCGGCGCGCCGGGCGACGACGTCCGTCGTCTCGTCCGTCCGCTCCAGCAGCTCCTGCGCCAGCAGCACCCGCTGGCGCAGGATCCACCGGTAGGGGGTCGTCCCCGTCTCCTGCTGGAAGCGCCGGGCGAAGGTGCGCGGCGCCATGTGGGCGCGGGCGGCGAGCTGCTCGACGGTCACCTCCTGGTCGAGGTGCGCCTCCATCCACGCCAGCACCTCGCCGACCGTGTCGCAGGGCGCCTCGGGCAGCGGGCGCTCGATGAACTGCGCCTGCCCGCCGTCCCGGTGCGGCGGCACCACCATCCTGCGGGCGATCTTGTTGGCCACCTCCGGGCCCTGTTCCTTGCGCACCAGGTGCAGGCAGGCGTCGATCCCCGCGGCGGTGCCGGCGGAGGTGATGACCGGGTCCTCGTCCACGTACAGCACGTCCGGCTCGACCCGGAGCCGGGGGTAGCGCCGGGCGAGCTGCTCGGCGTGGTGCCAGTGCACCGTGCACCGCCGGCCGTCCAGCAGCCCCGCCGCCGCCAGCACGAACACCCCGGAGCAGACGCTGAGCACGCGCGCGCCGCGCGCCACGGCCCGGCGCAGCGCCGCCAGCAGCTCCGGCGGGTACGCGCGCTCCGCATAGGAAGCGCCGGCCGGCACGGCGATCAGATCGGCCTCCTCCAGCCGCTCCAGACCGTACGGCGTGGACACGGTGAACCCGCAGTGGGTGCCGAGCGAGGGCCCCTCCGCCGAGACCACGGCGAAGTCGTACACGGGCAGGCCGTCGTCGCTGCGGTCGATGCCGAACACCTCGCACACGACGCCCAGTTCGAAGGGGTGCACCCCGTCCAGCAGCACGGCGGCCACGTTCTTCAGCATGCTGCCAGTGTGCCTCATCGGTGGCAGTAATTCGAGGGTCTACGGCAGTCCTGCCACTCCCGGTAAGGAGCATCCAGCGAGACAGTGGTGTACATGAACGGAAACCAGATCGAAGGCCTGATCGGAATGCTCACCACCCTCGGGATCCTGGTCCTCCTGGCCCTCCCGTCCGTGCTCGGCGTCGTGCGCGACCGCCGCATCGACCGGCAGCTCAGGCAGGCGCGGCGGACGCGAGCGGCCGGGGCCGGGGCGGAGCCCGAGTCCCCCAGGAGGCGCCACGGCGCCGCCCGCCCCGCCTGACGAGGACCGCGCGCCGGCCCCGTCCGCCCGCTGTGTACTCTCCCCCCACACGACAAGGGGAGGGATCATGCGAGGCAGAACGGCCGGAAGGGCCTGGGCCCTGACGGGCGGGGCGGCAGCCCTTGCGCTGCTGACCGCGACCGGCGCCCACGCCGAGGGGCGCGGCGACATCCGCGTGGTGAAGACCGTCGTCGACGGGGGCGGCAACGTGATCGTCGGGACGTCGAAGAAGATCACGTTCCCGATCGCCCTCACCGTCAAGGACGACTCCGGGGTCAAGGGGGTGAGCGACGCCGACACCTATGACACGGCGCACGGCTGGGGCTTCTTCGAGCGGACCGGCACCTCGTGCGCCAGGAAGTCGCACACCACGTCGGTGTGCACGGTCACGATGACCGTCGACCCGTCCTGGATCCGCGACAGCGACGACATGGACAGCAACAAGCTGGCCGGTGTCTGGCAGGTCGACGCCACCGTCAAGGCGAACGACGGCGACTACTGGATCTCCGACCGCATCGCCGAGTACAAGGTCAAGCGGGCTTCGCGGCTCACCGCGGACGCCGCGCCGGAGCCGGTCGCCAAGGGCGCCGGGCTGACCGTCACCGGCAGGCTGACCCGGGCGGACTGGGAGGACCTGCGGTACCACGGCTTCACCGGGCAGGAGGTGAAGCTCCAGTTCAAGGCGGACGGCGCCGCCGGGTACCGCACGGTGAGGACCGTGCGGACGGGCGACGCCGGGAAGCTGCGGGCCAAGGTCACCGCCACCGCGGCGGGCAGCTGGCGCTGGTACTTCCCCGGCACGACGACGACCGCGCGGGTCGTGTCGGCCGGGGACCCGGTGAAACTCCGGTGAGGACGGTCAGAAGTCCTCGTCCAGGTCGACGGTGCCCTCCACCGCGACCTGGTAAGCCGACGGGCGGCGCTCGAAGAAGTTCGTCAGCTCCTGGACGCCCTGGAGCTCCATGAAGGAGAACGGGTTCTCCGAGCCGTACACCGGGGCGAAGCCGAGACGCGTGAGGCGCTGGTCGGCGACGCACTCCAGGTACTGCCGCATCGAGTCGGTGTTCATGCCCGGCAGGCCGTCCCCGCACAGGTCGCGCGCGAACTGCAGCTCGGCCTCGACGGCCTCCCGGAGCATGTCGGTGACCTGCTGCTGCAGCGCGTCGTCGAACAGCTCCGGCTCCTCCTTGCGGACGGTGTCGACGACGTCGAAGGCGAAGGACATGTGCATGGTCTCGTCGCGGAAGACCCAGTTGGTCCCGGTGGCCAGGCCGTGCAGCAGACCGCGGCTGCGGAACCAGTAGACGTAGGCGAACGCGCCGTAGAAGAACAGTCCCTCGATGCAGGCGGCGAAGCAGATGAGGTTGAGCAGGAAGCGGCGGCGATCCGCCCTGGTCTCCAGCCGCTCGATCTTCTCGACCTCGTCGATCCACTTGAAGCAGAACTCGGCCTTCTCCCGGATGGAGGGGATGTTCTCCACCGCGGCGAAGGCGGCGGCGCGGTCGTCCGGGTCGGGCAGGTAGGTGTCCAGCAGCGTCAGATAGAACTGGACGTGGACGGCCTCCTCGAACAGCTGCCGGCTCAGGTACAGGCGCGCCTCGGGGGAGTTGATGTGCTTGTACAGCGTCAGCACCAGGTTGTTGGCGACGATCGAGTCGCCCGTCGCGAAGAAGGCGACCAGCCGGCCGATGAGGTGCTGCTCCTCGGGCGTGAGCCGGGCGAGGTCGGCGACGTCCGAGTGGAGGTCCACCTCCTCCACCGTCCAGGTGTTCTTGATGGCGTCCCGGTAGCGCTCGTAGAAGTCCGGGTAGCGCATCGGGCGCAGGGTCAGCTCGAAACCCGGGTCGAGAAGATGGGCGTTACGACGGGACATCACTGGCAGGCCTCGCAGGACTCGGGGTTCTCAAGGGAGCAGGCGACCGCGTCGGGGTCGGCGGCCTGCTGCACGGGTACGGTCGTCCGCGCCTGCGCCTGGGCGGCGCGGGCGATGCGCGTCGCGGGGCGCGAGCGCAGGTAGTACGTCGTCTTCAGCCCGGACTTCCAGGCGTAGGCGTACATCGAGGAGAGCTTGCCGATGGTCGGCGTCTCCATGAACAGGTTCAGCGACTGCGCCTGGTCCAGGAACGGGGTGCGGGCCGCCGCCATGTCGATCAGGCCGCGCTGGGGGATCTCCCAGGCCGTGCGGTACAGCCGGCGCAGGTCCTCGGGGATCCAGGCGAAGTCCTGCACGGAGCCGCCGGAGTCGCGCAGGGCCTCGCGGGTGCGGGCGTCCCACACGCCCAGCTCCTTCAGGTCCTGCACGAGGTAGGAGTTGACCTGGAGGAACTCACCGGACAGCGTCTCGCGTTTGAACAGGTTGGACACCTGCGGCTCGATGCACTCGTAGACACCCGCGATGGACGCGATGGTGGCCGTCGGCGCGATCGCGAGGAGCAGCGAGTTGCGCATCCCCGTATCCGCGATGCGCCGGCGCAGCGCGTCCCACCGCTCCGGCCAGGTGAGCTCGACGTCGTAGTGGTCGGGGTGCAGGACACCGCGGGCGGTGCGGGTCCGCTCCCAGGCCGGCAGGGGCCCGTTGCGCTCGGCCAGGTCGGCGGAGGCCTCGTAGGCGGCGAGCATGATCCGCTCGGCGATGCGCGTGGACAGGGCCTTCGCCTCCGGGGAGTCGAAGGGCAGGCGCAGCTGGAAGAAGACGTCCTGCAGGCCCATCGCGCCGAGCCCGACCGGGCGCCACTTGGCGTTGGACCGGCCGGCCTGCTCGGTCGGGTAGTAGTTGATGTCCACGACGCGGTCCAGGAAGGTGACGGCCGTGCGGACGGTCTCGTCCAGCCGCTCCCAGTCGATGTCCCCGGCCGCCCGGTCGACGAAGGCGCCGAGGTTGACCGAGCCGAGGTTGCAGACGGCCGTCTCGCCGTCGTCGGTGACCTCGAGGATCTCCGTGCAGAGGTTGGAGGAGTGGATGACGCTGCCGGGCTCGGCGGTCTGGTTGGCGGTGCGGTTGGCGGCGTCCTTGAAGGTCATCCAGCCGTTGCCGGTCTGCGCGAGGGTGCGCATCATCCGGCCGTACAGCTCCCGCGCCGCGACGGTCTTGCGTGCCAGCCCGGCGGCCTCGGCCCTGCGGTAGGCGGCGTCGAACTCCTCGCCCCACAGGTCGACCAGTTCCGGCACGTCGGCGGGGGAGAACAGCGACCACTGCCCGTCGGCCTCGACCCGGCGCATGAACTCGTCCGGGATCCAGTGCGCGAGGTTGAGGTTGTGCGTGCGGCGGGCGTCCTCGCCGGTGTTGTCGCGCAGCTCCAGGAACTCCTCGATGTCCGAGTGCCAGGTCTCCAGGTAGACCGCCGCCGCGCCCTTGCGCCGGCCGCCCTGGTTGACCGCGGCCACCGAGGCGTCCAGGGTCTTCAGGAACGGCACGATGCCGTTGGAGTGGCCGTTGGTGCCCCGGATCAGCGAACCGCGCGAGCGGACGCGGGAGTACGACAGGCCGATGCCGCCGGCGTGCTTCGACAGCCGGGCGACCTGGTGGTAGCGGTCGTAGATGGAGTCCAGCTCGTCCAGCGGGGA
Organism: Streptomyces sp. NPDC006193; assembly: GCF_040613915.1. NCBI lineage: Bacteria > Bacillati > Actinomycetota > Actinomycetes > Kitasatosporales > Streptomycetaceae > Streptomyces > Streptomyces sp. NPDC006193. Next base: position 182,657 of record NZ_JBEXTB010000003.1, on the reverse strand, counting down.
GTCGAGCAGGTAGCAGGACGACATCTGCGGGTGCCGCGTGCCGGAGTTGAACAGGGTGGGGGAGGAGGGCAGGTAGTCCAGGCGGCTCATCAGCCGGTACAGCGCCGCCACCTCGTCCACGGAGCGGGCGGTGTCGTCCTCGGCCAGACCGCTCGCCACCCGCAGCATGAAGTGCTGGGGCGTCTCGACGACCTTGCGGGTGATCGGGTGGCGCAGCAGGTAGCGGCTGTGCAGGGTGCGCAGGCCGAAGTACTCGAACCGGTCGTCGGCGGCGCCGTCGATCAGCGCGTCGAGCCGTTCGGCGTGCAGCCGGACGAACTGGGCGGTGCGGTCGGCGATGAGGCCCTCGCGGTGGCCGGCCGCGACGGACTCGGTGAAGGACGTCACGCCCTGCGAGGCGGCCTCGTCGCGGATGGCCAGGGTCAGCAGGCGGGCGGCCAGCTTCGAGTAGGCGGGGTCCTCGGAGATGAGGCCGGCGGCGGCTTCCGTGGCCAGCCCCCGCAGCTCCGCCTCGCCGGCCCGCGCGGACCGGCCGCGCAGCGCGGCGGCGGCCACCCGGCCCGGGTCGGCGTCCGGCAGGTCGGCGGTCAGCTCGGTCAGGGTCCGCAGCAGCGCGGCGCCGGGACCGTCGGTCTCCGGCTCGCTGACTGCGGCCGGGTCGGCTGGCGCGATGGTCACGTGGGGCTCTCCCTCGCTCGGCACGGGGCCCGGCGGAGGGCAGGGGGCAGCCACGAGCGCGCGCACGCGTCGCGTCCACCGGCCCATTCCGCGAGGCCCGGACGTCACAGGCACCCGGACCGGACGGCCGGGTGCGCTGTCAGCAGGTCCTCGGACTGGACGGGCGTGCGGACGCACGCGGGCACACCGTTGCGGGACAGTTCCGGATTCGCACCGGATTCCCCTGCGGTGACAGCGAGCATGAGCATACATCTGGTGCCGGACTGTCGTGTCACCCCCAGATGTTGTGTCGCCGCGGTTCCGCGGGGGCGACGCGTGCCGGCCGCGGCCCCCGGCCCGGGTACGCCGACGGGCCGCCGGAAGGTGCTCCGGCGGCCCGTCGGGAGGGTCCTCAGTGAGCGGCGCCCGCGGTCGCGGGCGGCAGTTCCGCCTGGACGCCCGGGTCGCCCACGTCGGCCGTGTAGTCGTCCGGGCGGGTCTCGTCGACGCCCTCCGGGGCCTTCGCGGCCTTCAGGACGAAGGTCAGGACCACGGTCACCAGGACGTTCAGCACGAACGCGGTGAGGCCGATGTAGCCGATCTCACCGATGCCGGGGATCTCCTCGGCGTTGCCGCCGAAGTGCTTCTGCGTCGGCGAGGCGATGCCGTAGGCGGCAACCGTGCCGTACACCATGCCGGCCGCCCAGCCGGCCAGCAGCGCCCAGCGGTGGAACCAGCGGGTGAACAGGCCGCCGACCAGGGCCGGGAAGGTCTGCAGGATCCAGATGCCGCCCAGCAGCTGGAAGTTGATGGCGACCGTCTTGTCCATGGTGAGGACGAAGATCAGCGCGCCCACCTTCACCAGCAGCGACACGATCTTGGAGACCCGGGTCTCCTGCGCTGCCGTGGCGTCCGGCTTGATGAAGTCCTTGTAGATGTTGCGGGTGAAGAGGTTGGCCGCCGCGATGGACATGATCGCCGCCGGGACCAGTGCGCCGATGCCGATCGCCGCGAAGGCCACGCCCGCGAACCAGTCCGGGAACATGTCCTCGAACAGCTGCGGGATGGCCAGCTGCCCGTTGGTGACCTTCACCCCGGCCGCGATCGCCATGAAGCCCAGCAGCGCCAGCAGGCCCAGCATGAGGGAGTACAGCGGCAGGATCGTGGTGTTGCGGCGGATCACCTCACGGCTGCGGGACGACAGGGTCGCGGTGATCGAGTGCGGGTACATGAACAGGGCCAGCGCCGAGCCCAGGGCCAGGGTGGCGTAGGTCCACTGGTTCGCCTCACCCGGCACGAGCGCGCCGCGCGGCTTCCCGGTGGCCGGGTTGACCTGGCTGAAGGCGTCACCGGCCTTGGCGAAGACGTCGTCGAACCCGCCCAGCTCGACCGGGATGTAGATGATGGCCACCGCGATGACGATGTAGATCAGCGTGTCCTTGACGAACGCGATCAGCGCGGGGGCGCGCAGGCCGGAGGAGTAGGTGTAGGCCGCCAGCACACCGAAGGCGATCAGCAGCGGCAGGTCCTTCACGAACCAGTTGGTGTTCTCGCCGCCGCCGACGCCCATCACGTCCAGCACCGCCTGGATGCCCACCAGCTGGAGCGCGATGTACGGCATGGTCGCCAGGATGCCGGTCAGCGCCACGGCCAGCGACAGGCCCCGCGAACCGAACCGGCCGCGCACGAAGTCGCTGGTGGTCACGTACCCGTGGCGGTGCGAGACCGACCACAGGCGGGGCAGGAAGGTGAAGATCAGCGGGTACACCAGGATCGTGTACGGCACCGCGAAGAAGCCGGCCGCGCCCGCCGCGTAGATCGCCGCCGGCACGGCGACGAAGGTGTAGGCCGTGTACAGGTCGCCGCCGAGCAGGAACCAGGTGATCCAGGTGCCGAACGACCGGCCGCCCAGGCCCCACTCGTCCAGCGAGTGCTCGTTCTCGGCCCTGCGCCAGCGGGCGGCCAGGAAGCCGATGACCGTGACGGCCAGGAAGAAGAAGATGAAGACGCCGAGCGCGACGCCGTTGACACCGTCCTTCACTTCGCCGCCTCCTCGGTGCGGGCGGCCGCGGTCTCGCGGGCGCGCTGGTCACGCTGCCACAGCCGGTACGCGAGCATGGTGAGCGCGGTGGAGATCAGCACCCAGAGCATCTGGTACCAGTAGAAGAACGGAATCCCGATGAGCGCGGGGTCGGTGTCGGCGTACGAGCCGACCCAGAGCATCGCCACGAAGGGCGCGACCAGGCACAGGGCGATGACCACCCTGGCCGGTGTCACCACCGGTGGCCTCATTTCAGGCGTTTCGGACATGCCACGGCTCCGTCCCCTCGCTGATCACCTGTAATGCGCAGGCAATGTAGGTGACACCGTCGTCGCAGCGGAAGACCTCGTCCGCATATCGGTATCCCGATTCGGTGAACGTGCCCGGCCCGGCCCGGGCCGGGCACAGGCGCCCGGCGCCCGCTCCCGGGCGCCCCGGACCCCTACTCGGCGGGCCGCTTCAGCCGTGCCACGAACTTGTACCGGTCCCCGCGGTACACCGAGCGCACCCACTCCACCGGCTTGCCCTCGCGGTCCAGGGAGTGCCGGGAGAGCATCAGCATCGGCAGGCCCACGTCGGTGCCGAGCAGGCCGGCCTCGCGCGGGGTGGCCAGGGAGGTCTCGATGGTCTCCTCGGCCTCGGCGAGGTGCACGCCGTAGACCTCGGCGAGCGCGGTGTACAGGGACGTGTACTTCACCAGCGACCGCCGCAGGGCCGGGAAGCGCTTGGCCGACAGGTGGGTCGTCTCGATCGCCATCGGCTCGCCGTTGGCCATGCGCAGCCGCTCGATGCGCAGCACACGGCCGCCGGCGGTGATGTCGAGCAGTCCGGCGAGCCGCTCGTCGGCGGTGACGTACCCGACGTCGAGCAGCTGGGAGGTCGGCTCCAGGCCCTGGGCCCGCATGTCCTCGGTGTAGGAGGTGAGCTGGAGCGCCTGGGAGACCTTGGGCTTCGCCACGAAGGTGCCCTTGCCCTGGATGCGTTCGAGCCGGCCCTCCACGACCAGTTCCTGCAGGGCCTGGCGGACCGTGGTGCGGGAGGTGTCGAACTCGGCCGCCAGCGTGCGCTCGGGCGGGACGGGGGTGCCCGGCGCCTGCGTCTCCGTCATGTCGAGCAGGTGCTTCTTCAGGCGGTAGTACTTGGGCACACGGGCGGTACGTACGGTCGTGCCGGCCTCGTTCTCCGCACTGCTGACGTCGGTGCTCATGCTTTGCCTTCCCGGCTCCGGATGCCGAAGCGGCCGACACCCCGTCGGCCACGGCTCACATCGTGGCACGGGTTCCCGTGTCGCAACTCCACCCGCACGCTCCGTGATCTCCCTGTATACCGCCGCCCCCGAGGTTGGTCTAGGCCAGCCGGGAGCGGGCCCGGACTAGATCCCCTGCCACTCCGGCTTGTCGGCGTAGGTGTGCCGGAAGTAGTCCGCCAGCTTCAGCTTGGACGCGGCCGCCTCGTCCACCACCACCGTGGCGTGCGGGTGCAGCTGGAGCGCGGAGGCCGGGCAGACCGCCGCGACGGGTCCCTCGACGGTCGCGGCGACCGCGTCCGCCTTGCCCTCGCCGGTGGCCAGCAGCACCAGGTGCCGGGCCTCCAGGATCGTGCCGATGCCCTGGGTGATGACGTGGTGCGGGACCTGCTCGACGTCGCCGTCGAAGAAGCGGGCGTTGTCGATCCGGGTCTGCTCGGTCAGGGTCTTGATCCGGGTGCGCGAGGCGAGCGAGGAGCACGGCTCGTTGAACCCGATGTGCCCGTCGGTGCCGATGCCGAGGAGCTGCAGGTCCACCCCGCCGGCCGCGGCGAGCGCGCGGTCGTACGCCTCGCACGCCGCCTGGACGTCCTCGGCGGTGCCGTCCGGCCCGAGGAACGCGTCCATGCCTATGCCGAGCGGCTGGAGCACCTCGCGGCGCAGCACCGAGCGGTACGACTCGGGGTGGTCGGCGGGCAGCCCCACGTACTCGTCGAGCTGCGCGATCCGTGCCCGTGAGGCGTCCACGGCGCCGGTCCGCACCTTGGCGGCCAGCGCCCGGTAGACGGGCAGCGGGGTGGAGCCGGTGGCCACCCCGAGCAGGGCGTCCGGCTTGCGCCGCAGCAGCCGGGCCATGGCCTCGGCGATCAGCTCGCCGCCCGTCGCGGCGTCCGGAACGATGACAACTTCCACGCTGGGCCTGCCGTTCTGGAGAGGGCTCTGTGCGTCTCTATGTGGTTTAGACCAATCTAGCAGAACGGGTGTTCCCCGACCCAGCCGCGAGGGCGCCGGAAGACGGGCGCCGGCTTTCTCTAGGGGGCGCTATAGAATGACCTCATGGCGACGGACCGGGGCACGGGGACGCGGGACGGCACGGGCAGGGCCCGCGGGCGCCCGCGTTCCTTCGACCGGGCCGCCGCGCTGGAGAAGGCCCTGATGGCCTTCTGGCGCCACGGGTACGAGGCCACCTCGGTCTCCGACCTCACCCGGGTCATGGGCATCGGCGCCCCCAGCCTCTACGCCGCCTTCGGCGACAAGCGCACCCTGTTCGACGAGGTCGTCCGGGTCTACGGCGACACCTACGGCGCCTTCACCGACCGCGCCCTCGCCGAGGAGCCGACGGCCCGCACCGGCGTCGCCCGCATGCTGCGCGAGGCCGCGGCCGAGTACACCGACCCGGCCCATCCCTACGGCTGCCTGATCGTGCACGCCGCCACCAACTGCACCAGCCCCGAGGTGCAGGTGCTGCTGCGCGAGCGGCGCAACGCGGCCATCGCCGCCCTCGAGACGCGGATCCGCGCGGACGTCGCGGCGGGGCTGCTGCCGGCCGGCACCGACGCCGCGGCCCTCGCCCGCCACACCGGCGCGATGATCCAGGGCATGTCGCAGCAGGCCCGCGACGGCGCGAGCCGGAAGGACCTGGAAGCGATCGCGGAAATCGCCCTGGCCGTCTGGCCCCACGAGTGACCCCGGCGGGCTAGGCTGCGTGGCATCGCGTGCCGGCGTCCGCGAAGCGCACCGCCAACCCCATGGACACGCTCTCGTGGTCTAGTCCACAATCAACAGAAGAAGCCTCCGTCTTCCCCGCACAGGAGGACGGACCGAGGAACCGGAGCTCTCTGCCCTGACTGCCCCGGCTCCTCGACCTTCGGCCGACCGGGACCGCACACCCCACGGCCGATGATGCTCCGGGCTGCGGTGCCGGGAGGGTTGAGGGTCCCTTCCAGGCGCCGCGGCCCGCGGGTGTTTTCAGCCACCCGCCGGGCCGCGGGTACGCTCGCAACGTGCCCTCCATGAACGAACTCGTACGCCAGCACACCGCCCTCGGCGACTCCGATCTCGAGTGGCTGCACCTGCTGGTCTCGGAGTGGCAGCTGCTCTCCGACCTGTCCTTCGCCGACCTGGTCCTGTGGGTCCCCACCCAGGACGGCACCCGGTACGTCTCGGTCGCCCAGATGCGCCCCAACACGGGCCCGACCTCCTACCAGGACGACATGGTCGGCCACCTGGTCCCGCGCGGCCGGCGGCCCATGCTGGACGCGGCGCTGGACGAGGGCCGGATCGTGCGCGAGGGCGACCCGGAGTGGCGCGAAGAGGTCCCGGTGCGGGTCGAGTCCATCCCCGTGCGGCGGGAGGGCCGCGTCCTCGGGGTGATCGCCCGCAACACCAATCTGCTCACCGTCCGCACCCCCAGCCGGCTGGAGCTGACCTACCTGCAGAGCGCCTCCGACCTCGCCCAGATGATCGCGGCCGGCTCCTTCCCCTTCCCCGACCAGCAGGTCGACATGGACGCCTCGCCCCGCGTCGGCGACGGCCTGATCCGCCTGGACGCGGACGGCATCGTGCAGTACGCCTCCCCGAACGCCCTCTCCGCCTATCACCGCCTCGGCCTCGCCGCCGACCTGGTCGGCCACCACCTCGGCCGCACCACCGCCGAACTCGCCCCGACCCGGGGCCCGGTGGACGAGGCGCTCGCCAAGGTGGCCAGCGGCTGGGCGCCCCGCGAGTTCGAGATCGAGGCCAACGACGGGGTCATCCAGTTCCGGGCCATCCCGCTCAAGCCCAAGGGCACCCGCATCGGTTCGCTGGTGCTGCTCCGCGACGTCACGGAACTGCGGCGGCGCGAACGCGAGTTGATCACCAAGGACGCGACCATCCGGGAGATCCACCACCGGGTGAAGAACAACCTCCAGACCGTCGCGGCGCTGCTGCGGCTCCAGGCCCGGCGCATCGACTCCGAGCGCGGCCGGGAGGCGCTGGAGGAGGCGGTCCGCAGGGTCGGCTCCATCGCGATCGTGCACGAGACGCTGTCCCAGAACCTCGACGAGCGGGTGGAGTTCGACGACATCGCCGACCGGGTGCTCGCGATGGTCGCCGAGATCTCGCCCGGCAAGGTGACCGGCCGGCGCAGCGGGCGGTTCGGCGTGCTCGACGCCGAGGTCGCCACCCCGCTGTCCATGGTGCTCACCGAGATCCTGCAGAACGCCCTGGAGCACGGCTTCCGCGAGGGCGACACCGGCACGGTCGAGGTCGCCGCGGTGCGCGGCGGCACCACGAAGGAGGCCCGCCTCCTCGTGACCGTCCAGGACGACGGCGTCGGCCTGCCCGCGGGCTTCGACCCGCGCACCTCGGGCAACCTCGGCCTGCAGATCGTGCGGACCCTGGTGGAGGGGGAGCTGGGCGGCTCCTTCGACATGGTCCCGGGACCGGAGCGGGGCACCAGGGTGATCCTGGACATCCCGGTGCCGCGGGCCCAGAAGTAGGACCGGCCGACGACAGCAATGAGCCCCGGACCACTGGGTGGTCCGGGGCTAAAGCTCGAAGCTATGCGCATCGGGGGATACTGCGCGCTGCGGCTCGGGGGCGGGAGATGCGTACGTGCTGTGCGCGCCGCCAAGCTCAGGCTGTCAGCAGGGGTGGGTGTGTCAGGCGGAGGCCTGACGGGCCCGGTTGCGGGCGGCGCGGCGCTTCATCGCGCGGCGCTCGTCCTCGCTGAGACCACCCCAGACGCCGGAGTCCTGGCCGGACTCGAGCGCCCACTGCAGACACTGCTCGATCACCGGGCAGCGACGGCAGACGGCCTTGGCTTCCTCGATCTGCAGCAGCGCAGGACCGGTGTTGCCGATGGGGAAGAAGAGCTCGGGGTCTTCCTCGCGGCAAACGGCGTTGTGACGCCAGTCCATGGCTGCTACCTCTCCTTGGTATTACGTGCGTATTGCTTGTGAATGTGAACGCTTTCACGAATCCCTCAACAAGTGAAGGGCCGACTGCCGAGTCTTCACCCGGCGTGGTCCTGGTGGTTTGATGAGGGGTTCCGGTGATCAGTGGAGGCCGGTGTTGCGGGCCGTCCCGATCGCCACGTAGAGACTCGCAAACCTCGGCTGCGGATACAACCCCTTCCGGGAAGTTTTTTTTGATTCCTCGGTGTCGACTAGGTCACAGCCGTACTTCCATGGGGTGGATCCTGGCCTAAACGTTCGAGTGAAAGGACTTTTGCCCCTTCCGCTCACACAATCACACGCAGTGCACGGCGTACGCCTGTGAACGTCACGCTCGTACGCAGCCCCAGGTGGTCACCGTCCATCTGAAGGGGCAGGGGAACCTTCGAATGCAAGGTGAACCGGTCCAGATCGTGCAGCGAGACGGCGTGCTTGCCCTGGGGTCCGCGCTCGGGGGACGAAGTGAGCAACTGGGTGCCATACCGGGCGACCGCGGCCGTCGACAGACGGCTGAGACCCAGCACGTCGATGCCGAGATCGAACGAGGCCTTGGGTGACGTGTACATCGGGCGGTTGCCGAGATACGTCCACGGGGACGTGTTCGAGACTATCGCGACGACCAGGTCCTCGATCGGGTCGGCGCCCGGCCGCTCCAGCGTGATCGTGCCGTGCCGGCGGTTCGGCTCGCCGAGGAACTGCCGGACCACCTGGCGGACGTAGAGCGCGTGCGTCGACCTCTTCCCGCGCTCGCGCTGCTGCTCGACCCGCCCCACCACGCCCGCGTCGAACCCGAGCCCGGCGTTGAAGGTGAACCAGCGGGCCGGCACCGACTCGTCCTCGGTGCCCGGCGTGCCCGAGGTGAGTCCGAGGCCCACGACCCGCTCGCTGCCCTCGCGCAGCGCGTCCAGCAGCGCGCCGGTGGCCTCCACCGGGTCGTTGGGCAGCCCCAGGGCCCGGGCGAAGACGTTCGTGGAGCCGCCGGGGACGACGGCCAGGCCGGGCAGCCGCTCCGGATCGGGGCCCGCGTGCAGGAGGCCGTTGACCACCTCGTTGACCGTGCCGTCGCCGCCGAGCGCCACCACCAGGTCGATGTCGTCGCTCTCCGCCGCCTGCCGGGCGAGGTCGCGGGCATGGCCGCGGTACTCGGTGGTGACCGCCTCCAGCTTCATCTCGCTCGCCAGCGCGTGGATCAGTACGTCCCGTCTGCGTGCGCTTGTGGTGGTTGCCGCCGGGTTGACCACGAGAAGTGCACGCATGCATGGCAGCGTACCTACTGGGGGGTATCCGGCCCAGACCGAGGTGGGGATCCGGTGAGAGACGGTGGGAATACGGTGAGAGACCGGAGCGCGGGCCCGGCGGAGCGGGCCGCGGCCGACCGCTCGGCCGGGAGGGCTACCCTGCTGGAGTGAGCAGTCAGCCGAACCCCGCCCCGGACACCGCCGCAGCCGCCGCGACCGCGCAGCCCCGCCCGCGCCGGCTGACGTACGCGGCGGCGCTGACCGCGCTGGAGGGGGCCGCCCTGGTGGTCGGCGGCCTGTGGGTGCTCGTGCTCGGGCTCACCGGTGAACCGGACGGCCGGCAGCAGGCCGTCACGCTCGGGATCACCCTGGCCGTGCTCGCGCTGCTGCCGCTGCTCGCCGCGCGCGGTCTGCTGCTGCGGCGCAGCTGGAGCCGGGGCCCCGCCGTGATCACGCAGCTCATGGCGCTTCCCGTGGCCTACAGCCTGCTCCAGGCCGACAGCATGGCCGTCCCGGCCGGTATCGCCCTCGCGGTGGTCGCCGTGGCGACGCTGGTGCTCGTGGTCAACGGCGAGACGACCCGGGCCCTCGGGATCAGGGGACCGGGCCGCAGCGAGCAGCGCTGACTCCGCTGACTCCTCGACCGGTGCTGAAGCCTCGGCCGATGCTCACCTGGACCGGAGCTCCCTTGGGGCGCTCACTCCTCGACGAGGAGCTTCTCCCTGAGCTGCGCCAGGGTGCGGGCCAGCAGCCGGGAGACGTGCATCTGGGAGATGCCGACCTCCTGCGCGATCTGCGACTGGGTCATGTTCCCGAAGAAGCGCAGCAGCAGGATGCGCTTCTCGCGCGGCGGCAGGTCCTCCAGCAGCGGCTTGAGGGACTCCCGGTACTCCACGCCCTCCAGCGCCTCGTCCTCGGCGCCCAGGGTGTCGGCGACCGCCGGGGACTCGTCGTCGGTGTCGGGGACGTCCAGGGACAGCGTCGAGTAGGCGTTCGCCGACTCCAGGCCCTCCAGGACCTCCTCCTCGGAGATCGCGAGCCTCTCGGCCAGCTCGTGCACCGTGGGGGAGCGGCCGTGCAGCTGGGACAGCTCGGCCGTCGCGGTGGTCAGCGACAGGCGCAGCTCCTGCAGCCGGCGCGGCACCCGGACCGCCCAGCCCTTGTCGCGGAAGTGCCGCTTGATCTCGCCGACGACGGTCGGGGTGGCGTAGGTGGAGAACTCCACGCCGCGCTCCGGGTCGAACCGGTCCACGGACTTGATCAGCCCGATCGTGGCGACCTGGGTGAGGTCGTCCAGCGGCTCGCCGCGGTTGCGGAACCGGCGCGCCAGGTGCTCGACGAGCGGCAGGTGCATGCGGACCAGCTTGTTGCGCAGCTCCGCGTACTCCGGGCTGCCCGCGTCCAGCTTGCGCAGCTCGACGAACATCGCCCGCGCCCCGCTGCGGTCCTGGGGCGTGTGGGCTGCGGCCTGCACGGCCTCCGCGACCGGCGCGTCGTCGTCGGCGTATCGCTCGTGCTCGCTCATCGTCCCGCCCGTCGCCCTTCCACGCGCCCCCGCCCCCGCGCGGACGGCGGACCCGGCACCGCCGCCGGCCCCGGGCGGCGCGCCCTGTGCGGCACCGTCGCCGCCGGCCGGCGCGGAGTCGTCCTCCGGGTGCGGCCTGGCCTGCTCGGGGATGCCGTCGATGCCGTCCGCCATGCGCCGGGAACCGTCCCGCGGGGTCTCCCCGCAGGTCCCGGCTCTACCCGTCCAGGGGGCGCCCCCGTCCCCGGCCGGCAGCTCCCGTGTGCCGCGCTCTTCGTCCCGCACCGGACCTTCCCCGTTCCTCACGCCGGGCCGGGGCCCGCGCCGCGCTGTTTGTAGAGGCTGATCGACACCGTCTTGTCCTCGTCCACGGCGGACGAGACCTTGCCCGCGAGGGCCGACAGCACGGTCCAGGCGAACGTGTCCCGCGAGGGGGCGTGGCCGTCCGTCGTCGGCGCCGACACCGTGACCTCCAGCGAGTCGTCGACGAGCCGGAAGACGCAGCTGAGCACCGAACCGGGGACGGCTTGCTGGAGCAGGATCGCGCAGGCCTCGTCCACGGCGATGCGCAGGTCCTCGATCTCGTCCAGGGTGAAGTCCAAGCGGGCCGCCAGACCGGCCGTGGCCGTCCGCAGCACCGACAGGTAGGCACCCGCAGCCGGCAGCCGGACTTCCACGAAGTCCTGGTTCGCCGCGGGCTCGCCTGCGATCTGGGACACCCTCACCTCCATGGTGGTACAAGACTTACGGGGCCGGGGTCGCCCCCGGGGGTAACGCGTACGTGGTTCAAGCGGTGACGCTATCGCGCTCCGGACATTCCTGTCCCGGGACCCCAACCCCCTGGCGTCACTCACAGTAAAGCTGTGGATACGCTCCGTGTCTAGAGGGTCTGCGGGCCCAAATGGGAGAGCGTGCGCCGGATTGACGTACCCAGACGTCAGACGCTCGAACCGTCGTGCTGTCACCGCCCCCAGCAGTGTCACACGAGAACGCGGTGGAAGGAGAACACTCAGACGAGCACGTGGTCCACGAAGCACCACCGCCAGTCCTCACCGGGCTCGAAGGTCCGCATCACCGGATGACCGGTCCGCCCGTGGTGCTCCGTCGCGTGCCGCCCCGGCGAGGAGTCGCAGCAGCCGACGTGGCCGCAGGTGAGGCACAGCCGCAGCTGCACCGGGTGCGTGCCGTCCCGCCGGCACTCCGGGCAGGTCTCGTCCAGCGGCTCCGGTTCCGGGTGCGGCAGCGCGTCGGCGTGCGTGCACTGTTTCATGATTGCCAGATTACGTCGGGCGTGCGGGTGAGCGCGCGGAAGAAAAAGGGTGGGCGAGAACCATGGACGTGATGCCCCTGCTGTTGCTGGTGGCGGGCAGCGCCGCGGTGGCCGCGGCGGCCCGGCGCACTCCCGCGCCGGCGCCCCTGCTGCTGGTCGCGGCCGGGCTTGCGGTGTCCTACGTCCCCGGGGTGCCGTCCTACACCCTGGACCCGCACATCGTCCTGCCGCTGCTGCTGCCCCCGCTGCTGTACACCTCGGCCGGGGACAGCTCCTACCTGGACCTGCGGGCGCAAGTGCGGCCGGTGGCGCTGCTCTCGGTGGGCTACGTCCTCTTCGCGACGATCGTCGTCGGCTGGGCCGCCCATCTGATCGTCCCCGGGCTGTCGCTGCCCGCCGCCCTGGTGCTGGGCGCCGTGGTGGCCCCACCGGACGCGGTGGCCGCCACGGCGGTCGCCCGCCGGGTCGGCCTGCCCTCCCGGATCACCACCGTCCTGCAGGGCGAGTCCCTGCTGAACGACGCCACCGCGATCACCGCCTACAAGGTGGCGCTCGGCGCGGCCGTCGGCGCCGGGGCCACCTGGGCGGGCGGGATCGGCGAGTTCGTGCTCGCCGCGGTCGGCGGCGTCGGGATCGGCCTCGTCCTCATGGCGCCCCTGCACTGGCTGCGGACGCATCTGACCGAACCCCTGCTGCAGAACACCCTCTCCCTGCTGATCCCGTTCGTCGCCTACGGGGTCGCCGAGCAGGCGCACGCCTCCGGAGTGCTCGCCGTCGTGGTCGTCGCCCTGTACCTGGGCCACCGCGCGTGGGAGGTCGACTTCGCCACCCGGCTCCAGGAGGAGGCGGTGTGGAAGATGGTCGCCTTCGTGCTGGAGTCCGCGGTGTTCGCCCTGATCGGCCTGCAACTGCCGATCGTCCTCAAACGCCTCGGGGAGTACGAGGGCGCCTCCGCCGTCTGGTACGCCGCGGCCGTCTTCCTGGTCGTGGTCGTGGCCCGGTTCGTCTGGGTCTATCCGGCCACCTTCCTGCCCCGGATGCTGTCGGCGCGGATCAGGGCACGCGAGGCGAACCCCACCTGGCGGGGCGCGATGGTCACCTCGTGGGCCGGCATGCGCGGGGTGGTCTCCCTGGCCATCGCCTTCGCCATCCCGCCGACCATGGCCGACGGCCCCCGCAACCTGGTCCTCTTCCTGACCTTCACCACCGTCATCGGCACCCTGGTCGTCCAGGGCGTCACCCTGCCCCCGCTGATCCGGCTGCTGAGGTTCCCCGGCCGCGACCGGCAGGCCGAGACCCTCGCCGAGGCCAACGCCCAGGCCCAGGCCTCGCGGGCCGCCGAGAGCCGCCTCGACGAACTCCTCTCCGACGAGCGCAACACCCTGCCGCCGCCGCTCGCCGACCGGCTGCGCGCCGTCCTGGAGCGCCGCCGCAACGCCGTGTGGGAACGGCTCGGCCAGGTCAACCCGGTCACCGGCGAGTCCGTGGACGACACCTACCGCCGGCTGTCCCGCGAGATGATCGGCGCGGAACGCGAGGTCTTCGTCAGGCTCCGCGACCACCGCCACATCGACGACGAGATGCTCCGCGCCCTGCTCAGACGCCTCGACCTGGAGGAGGCGGCGGCCTACCGGGAGGCCGGTTAGCGCGGGCTCACGGAAAGGGCCTTCCCGTGACCACGGCGGCGACCGTCGTCCCGCGATCGAAGGCGCCCTCCTCCGCGAGGGCCACGAGGGCGTACAGCAATTTGGCGACATAGAGACGTTCCACGGCCAGTCCGTGCCGCTGCTCGAAGTCCTGTGCGAACGCCTCGAGGTCCGGTGTCGTACGGGCGTAACCGCCGCAGTGGAAGCGGTCGTCCAGCGACCAGTCGCCGCAGCGGGCGCCGAAGGCGCGTTCCTGCAGGGCCTGGACGCCGCCGTCCAGGAAGCCCCCCTTCAGGACCGGGATGCCGAGCGCGCGCCGGCCGGCCGGCAGCCCGGCGGCCAGGCCGGCCAGGGTCCCGCCGGTGCCGCAGGCGACCGCGACGACGTCCGCGTGCTCGCTCAGTTCCTCGCCGAGAGCGCGGCAGCCGCGCACCGCCTCCGTGTTGCTGCCGCCCTCGGGGACGACGTACGCCCCCTCGGCGCCGGCCGCGCGCAGGATCGCGGCCAGGACGCCGGGCTCGGACTTGTGCCGGTACGTGGTCCGGTCGGTGAAGTGCAGGCGCATGCCGTCGGCCGCGCACCGGGCCAGGGACGGGTTGAGCGGGCGGCCGGCCAGTTCCTCGCCGCGCACCACGCCGACCGTGGGGAAGCCGAGGAGGCGGCCTGCGGCGGCGGTGGCCCGCAGGTGGTTGGAGTAGGCCCCGCCGAAGGTGACCAGGGGGCGGCCCCCCGCCGCCGCGATGTTCGGCACCAGCTTGCGCCACTTGTTGCCGATCAGCTCCGGGTGGATGAGGTCGTCCCGCTTCAGCAGCAGACGCAGCCCTCGGCGGGCGAAGCGGTCGTCCGGCACCTCCTGGAGGGGGGACGGAAGGCGGGGGGCGAGCATGTCCGGGCCGGTCACGGCTTCATTGTCGCCCGGCGCGGAGGCTGCGCGGGCAGCTGCCGCCGGCCCGCGGCGAGGGCGGCGCCCCGAGCGCGGCCCGCCCCTGTGCGCACCCGCGCCCCGGACGGGCGGCCCGCGCTCGCGCGGTGCTGCCGGGTCGGCCGCGGCGCCGGACCCGGAGGACGGCCGCGCCCCCGTGCCGCTACCCCTTCAGCCGTGCCCGCACCCGCTCCCTGAGCCACGCCATCGTGAAGCCACGCGGGTCCACCTTGCCCGGTTGCCACTCCAGGTGCCCGATGACCGACCGCTCCGTCCAGCCGTGGTGGCGGCACACCGCGGCGGCGACCCGTTCGATCGCGTCCAGCTGCTCCGGCGGCCACGGATCCTTCCCGTCGCCCATGTTCTCGCACTCGAAGCCGTAGAAGTGCCGGTTGCCGTCGGTGTTCGCCTCGTTGTCCGGCGGCAGCCCCTTCTCGGCGATCACCGCGCGCAGCACCTCGTCGTCGCCGAGCCCGGCGTGGTTGGCGCGGCCGTAGCCGACCAGGTGGACCGTGCCGTCCTTGGTGATCACGCCGTGGCACAGCGGACCGGGGAGCTCGGCGTAGCCGTCGCGGCACATCTCCACGGTCTGCGCACTGCCCCGGGTCACCGTGTGGTGGATCATCACGCCGTGGACCGGGCCCCAGGGCCCCTTGTGATTGCGGTTGTGGTGCTGCCAGTCGCCGACCTCGACGACCGTGGCGCCCTCCGCCCGCAACGCGTCCAGAAACCGTCTCGCCGACATGGGTGGGGCCATGACCGACTCCTTCGCGCCGTGCCCGACCGGCCGCCGGACGCGGCCGATTCGTCCTGCTTGCTTGTACCGAGGACGGACGTGCCCGGACACATCCTTCGCACACTGTGCGAGCCGATCCGGACACCCGGCACGCCCGGCGGGGCGCGACGCGAATCCCTCTTTGTGCCCAGTAGTGCGATGATCCATTCCCGCTCTTTCGGGTAATGGCATGCGCACACTGTGTGATGGAAGGCTCGGGCCCGAGACCGGTGCCCGGTGCGAGTTCGGGCGCCGGGCATACATGGGAGGGCATTTCCTTATGTCGGTAGGCGAAGAGGTCCGCACGGATCAGGGCAGGCCGCAGCAGTCCCTCGGGACGGCGGCCGCGCGGAACCTGGCCACCACCACCAAGTCCGTTCCGCAGATGCAGGAGATCAGTTCCCGCTGGCTGCTGCGCACGCTCCCCTGGGTGGACGTCCAGGGCGGCACGTACCGGGTGAACAGGCGGCTGACGTACGCCGTCGGCGACGGCCGCATCACCTTCGTGAAGACCGGGGACCAGGTGGAGGTCATCCCGGCCGAACTCGGGGAGCTGCCGGCCCTGCGGTCGTACGAGGACGAGGAGGTGCTGACGGAACTGGCCCGGCGCTGCCGTCAGCGCGAGTTCGCCCCGGGCGAGGTGATCGCCGACTTCGGCAACCGCACGGACGCGGTCCACCTGCTCGCCCACGGCCGGGTGGAGAAGATCGGCACGGGCCCGTACGGCGACGACGCCGTCCTCGGAGTCCTCGCCGACGGCGCCTACTTCGGCGACCAGGCACTGCTCGACCCGGACGCCATCTGGGAGTACACGGCCCGCGCGGACACGGCGTGCACGGTGCTGGTCCTCGGCCGGCAGGACTTCGAGCAGGTCGCCGAGCGCTCCGACACCCTCCGGGAGCACCTGGAACGCGTGCGCTCGCTCCCCCGCCAGCGCACCAACAAGTACGGCGAGAAGGAGGTCGAGCTGGCGGCCGGCCACTCCGGCGAGCCCGACATCCCGCACACGTTCGTCGACTACGAGCCCAGGCCGCGCGAGTACGAGCTGAGCATCGCCCAGACCGTGCTGCGCATCCACACGCGCGTGGCCGACCTGTACAACCAGCCGATGAACCAGACCGAGCAGCAGCTGCGGCTCACGGTCGAGGCGCTCAAGGAGCGCCAGGAGCACGAGCTGATCAACAACCCGGAGTTCGGTCTCCTCAGCAACTGCGAGTACGACCAGCGCATCCAGCCGCACGACGGCGTGCCCGGTCCGGACGACATGGACGAGCTGCTCAGCCGCCGTCGGGGCACCAAGCTGTTCCTCGCGCACCCGCGGGCGATCGCCGCGTTCGGACGCGAGCTGAACAAGCGCGGCCTGGTCCCGGAGACCATCGACATCGCCGGCAACCGCATCCCCACGTGGCGCGGTGTGCCGATCTACCCGTGCAACAAGATCCCGATCAGTCAGGCCCGCACGACCTCCGTCATCGCGATGCGCACGGGCGAGGCCGACCAGGGGGTGATCGGCCTGCGGCAGTCCGGCATCCCGGACGAGATCGAGCCGAGCCTGTCGGTGCGGTTCATGGGCATCAACGAGCAGGCCGTCATCAAGTACCTGGTCACGGCCTACTACTCGGCTGCCGTCCTGGTGCCGGACGCCCTGGGCGTGCTGGAGAACGTCGAGATCGGCCGGTGGCGGTGACGGTCGCGCACGCCACGGCCGTGTCCCCGCCCGCCGCCGTGGGTAGGCCCCCGGGGTACGCGTCCGGCCGGGCCGGCGACGCCGGCATCCGCGGACCTGGCGAGGGGGAAGCATGGCCGAGTACATGACCGAGACCCAACGCTGCTCACCCGCTGTGCCCCGTCCCGGCGCAGCGGGGGAGCCACGGCAGCGGACGGCAGGCGCCGCCGGCCCGCCCGACGGGCAGGAGGCGGCGGCGCTGCTGGAGCGCACCCGTGCCCTCGTCGACCCGGAACTGCGCGCGGCCGTCGAGTCGCTGCCCGGCCCCATGCGCCGGGTCGCGCTCTACCACTTCGGCTGGCGGCACGCGGACGGCGCCCCGGCGGCGGGCAACGCGGGCAAGGCGATCCGGCCCGCGCTGGTGCTGGCGGCTGCCGCCGCGCTCGGCGGGCCGGCGGCCCGGGCGGCGGCCGTCCGTGCGGCGGCGGCGGTCGAACTGGTCCACAACTTCACGCTGTTGCACGACGACGTGATGGACCGGGACACCTCCCGCCGGCACCGGCCCACCGCCTGGACCGTGTTCGGTGACACGGACGCGATCCTCGCCGGCGACGCCCTCCTGGCCCTCGCCCTGCGGCTGCTCGCCGAGGACCCGCACCCGGGCGCAGCGCCGGCCGCAGCCCGGCTCGCGGCCTGTGTGGTGGAGCTGTGCGCCGGCCAGCACGCCGACACCGACCTGGAGCGGTGCGCCCCGGACGCGGTCACGCTGGACGAGGTGCTCGCCATGGCGGAGGCCAAGACCGGCGCCCTGCTGGGCTGTGCCTGCGCGCTCGGCGCGCTCTACGCGGGCGCGGGGGAGGGCGAGGTGGCCGCGCTGGACGGCTTCGGCCGCCAGGCGGGGCTGGCCTTCCAGCTGATCGACGACGTCATCGGCATATGGGGGGACCCGCGGCGCACCGGCAAACCGGCCGGAGCGGATCTCGCCGCGCGCAAGAAGTCGCTGCCGGTGGTGGCGGCGCTCACCTCCGGCACCCCGGCCGCGGCCGAACTGGCCGCGCTGTACGGGAAGCCCCACGCGGGGCAGACGCACCCCGGGGAGCCGGACGCCGGTGAGATCGCGCGCGCGGCGCTGCTGGTGGAGCGGGCCGGCGGACGGGACTGGGCGCAGGCGGAGGCGGCCGACCGGATGGCCCGTGCGATGCAGGAACTGGCCCGCGCGGTGCCCGACCCCGAGGCGGCGGGCGGTCTCCTCTCGCTCGCCGAGTTCGTGACCCGGCGCACCAGCTGAGCCCCGGCCGTCCCCGGCGGCCCGGAAGGAACCGGAGTCCTCGGACCCGTGCGGCTCCTGACCCCGCACGACCGTGGGCACTCCGGCCGGGCGGGCCCCGCACCTCCCACAGTGTGCGGGGCCCGCCGCTGCCGTCATGAAAGGAGATCGGCCGGCGCACGCTCACCCACCTGACCTGACCTGCCCTGACCGCGGTCAGGGCATGCCGGTGCTCGCCGCCGGTCCCGCCCCGGCGGAGCCCACCCCGGACTCCGTGCGCACCTCCGGCGACGGCGCACCGGTGCGGACGCACCGCAGGAAGCGCCGAGGCCGCCGCCGCTCTACGCTGAGGACATGGACAGCGACCAACCCGTCTGTCCCCTCTGCGGACAGCCCGTCGAAACCGTCGTCAGGCGGCACAAGACCCTGGGCGCCTGGGTGCCGGTCTGGGGCCCCGGTCCGTGCCGCAACCCGCAATGCCCCGGCCTTGCCGACCCCGGCCCCACCCCCGGCGCCCCGGCCCGGCCGCGCGAGGGCGGGAACCCGTCGGCGACCGGAGCGGAGAACAGCGCCGTCTGAACACCCGCGGCCGAGGCGCGTAGCGTGGCCGCATGCCGAAACTGCCGTACCTCATGCACATCACCGAGCGGTCCGTGTGGGAGGCGGCGCGCGAACACGGCGCCTACGCGATGTCGACCCGGGGCCGCACCCTCCAGGAGGAAGGCTTCATCCACTTCTCCACCCGCGCGCAGCTCCCGCGCGTCGCCGCCTTCCTCTACGGCGACTACGACGGCCCGGACGAGCTGGTCGTCCTGGTCGTGGACCCGGCGCTGGTCGGGGCGCCGGTGAGATACGAGTCCGCCGAGCCGGGCGGGGAGGAGTTCCCGCACGTGTACGGGCCGGTGCCGGTCGAGGCCGTGGTGGCCGTGGAGCCCTGGGGGTGACGCGGCGGGGGGATGCGCGCCGCCGGCTGCTGTGGCGGTGGACGGTGACGGTGTGGGCGGCGGCCTTGGCCGTCGGGGGAGTACTCACCCTCTGCCTCCGCGAAGAGACCGCATCCCGGGGGCCGTACGTCTGGCAGGCGGCTCCTCGCCACCGCCCGGGCCCAGGGGGGCGCCGCGGCCGCGCACCGGTGGGGACGGCGACGGCGAGGGCAGGGGCTGTCCGCCGGGTCCGCCGGCCGGCGGACCCCCGCAGGCGTCCGGCGGCGCCTCGGCTCCGTGCTTTCCCGCGGCAGGCTTCCCCTGAGCGCCGTCACCCGGCGCTGCCGCCCGGAGCGCCGCCCGGCAGCGCGCCGGTGGCCGGGTCCCGGCCGGTCAGGCAGTAGACGCCACCCGCCGGATCGCGCATCACCGTCCAGTGCGTGCCCTCGTGGACCGGGACGGCCCCGTGCGTCTCGTGCCGGGAGCGGACCGCCGCGACGTCCGCGCAGGCGAGGTCGAGATGGGCGGAGGCGGGGCGCTCCTCGTCCAGCCGCTGCAGCAGCAGCCGTACGGGGAGTTCCGGCGGCGGTGCGAGCACCTGGAACTCCGGCCGGGAACCGGCCCGCCGCTCCCACCCGGTGAGCGCGGCCCAGAAGGCGGCCTCGGCGCCGTACGCGGAGGGCGGGATGTCCAGGCACACCTGGTCCAGGCGGCTCCCGGAGACCACCGGCGGACGCAGCGCCTCCCCCTGCCAGGGCACCGCGCAGAACGGCAGCCCGGCGGGCGAGCGCAGGACCGCCCAGTCGCCGTGGTCCGCCACGACACGGGCGCCGAGCCGGCAGGCGGCCCCGGTCAGCTCCCGCACGTCCTCGGCGCACAGGTCGATGTGGGCGCCGCCGTCGCCCTCGCCGACCCCCTGCACCTTCACGCACGGGTCCGCCCCGTCGGGCAGCAGGGTGACGAACTCGCCCCGTTCACCGCGCCGTTCGGACAGGCGGGTGCCCGTGACGGCCGTCCAGAAGGCGCAGGCCTCGCAGAAGCGCGCGGCGGGGCGGTCGGCGAAGGCGTACGTCCAGCGAACGGTCATGGCGGGGAGTGTAGAGGGGATCGGGCCGGCGACCGGGGGTCAGCCCGACGGGCGTTCGAGGAAGCGCAGTTGGTTGCCCGCGGGGTCGCGGAAGGCGCAGTCACGCACCCCGTACGGCTGGTCCGTCGGTTCCTGGAGGACGTCGGCGCCGGAGTCCCGTACCCGGGCGAACAGCGCGTCGCAGTCGGGGGTGGTGAAGATGACCCCGCGCAGCAGGCCCTTGGCGAGCAGTTCGTTGAGCGCCTGCTTGTCCGCGGGGGAGGCGTCCGGGCTCGCGTCCGGCGGCTCCAGCACGATCTCGACGTCCGGCTGGAGCGGGGAGCCCATGGTCACCCAGCGCATCCCCTCGAACCCCACGTCGTTGCGGACCTCCAGACCCAGCACATCGCGGTAGAAGGCGATGGCCTTGTCGTGGTCGTCCACCGCGATGAAGCACTGCGCCAGTTTCACGTCCATGAGCTCACCCTAGGACCGGAGGGCGGGCCGCGCCTCAGTACGGGCGGCGGCGCGGCCGGGTCAGCCTGCGGGCCACGCAGGGCGGGATCACCGCGCTCTCCTCGTGGTCACGGGCCCGGTAGGCGCTCGGCGTCTCGCCCACCAGCTCGGTGAACCGCGAGCTGAACGAGCCGAGCGAGGTGCAGCCGACCGCGAGGCACACCTCGGTCACGGTGAGGTCGCCCCGGCGCAGCAGCGCCTTGGCCCGCTCGATCCGCCGGGTCATCAGATAGCTGTACGGCGTCTCCCCGAACGCCTTGCGGAAGCTGCGCTGGAAGTGGCCGGGGGACATCAGGGCGTGGCGGGCCAGCACGGTCATGTCCAGCGGCTCGGCGTACTCGCGGTCCATGCGGTCCCGCACGCGCCGCAGGCGTCTGAGGTCCTCCACAGCGGTCACCCCCTCAGCCTCGCACAGCGCCGCCGCCGCGCCCGAGGAGGGAGCGGGTCCGCGGACGCACCGCCCGGGCGGTCGGAGGACGCTTCGGCCCCGGTGGGCAGGGGGCCGACGCGGTCACTCCGCGCGGTGCGGGGTGTGGCGGGCGACCTTGAGGCGGACCTCGGCGGGCAGCTCGGACAGGCCCGTGGACCGGCGGGCGGTCCGCAGCGGGCCTTCGCTCAGGGCGCCGAGGACGGCGCCGGGCGCGCCCCTCGGGGTGAGGGTGAGCCGGACGCGGGTGCCGGGACGGGCCGTCCGGCCGGTGATGCGGACGGCCGAGTGCGCCACCTCCGGCAGAGCGCCGGACTCTGCGGCGATCGCGTCGCCGAGCGCGCGGTCGCGCAGTTCGACGCCCTCCTGCGGGGGCGTGCCGCCGACGGACAGCACTCCCGGTGCGCGCCGGCGCAGTTGCCGGAGCAGCCACCACAGGGCGAGCAGGGCGACGAGGGCGAGGGCGGCGATGACCGCGGGCCACCACCAGCCCTGGTGGCTCCAGCGGGTGCGGTCGGCGGAGCTGAGCAGCACGTCGTCCGGGCGGGTCAGGGGCCAGCCGGCCGGCGGCGCCAGCTTCCGACCGCGGTAGACGTCGAACCCGGCGGAGAGGATCAGCAGGCCGCCGCCGAGCAGGACCAAGCCGGCGAGGGCCAGCAGGCTGCGATTGAGTACGGTTCGCGGCGTCATGGTGCGGGCTCCCGTCCCCGGTGTTCCCCGGTGTTCACGATCGGTCGGTACGCCGCACGCGGACGGCGATGCGGGGCGGGCGCGCCAGGGCGAGACGGTCGCGCTCGTCGTCGAGGACGGCGGTGAGGTCGTCCTTCACCTGCCGGGGGTCGCGGAAGCGGACGTCCGCGCGGGCCTTGACCCGGTGCCGGCGTACCTTGACGCGGGCCGTGCTCACTCCGGGGACCCGCTGGGCGGCGTCGCGCAGCAGGTCGGCGGCGCCGTTCCGGTCCAGGGAGGCCCGCAGCCGGGGCGCGGGGGAGCGCAGCGGCAGCCAGCGGCGCAGGCCGGGGGTGAGGGCCAGGACGAGCAGCCAGAGGCCGAGGGCGGCGGCCACGGCGGCCCCGGTGAGCATCCACACGTCGTCCACGGGGCGGGTGGCCAGGGCGTCGGTCAGGTGCCGCCGCCAGGCCGCCGACCGGCGTCCGGCCCGTACGGCGATCACGTCGGCCAGCGCGGCGACGGCCGCCACGAGGATCACCGAGGCGACCAGCGCGGCCGGGATGCGGCGCGCGGACCACGGGCGGCGGGTCCGGTGCCCCCCGTCGCGCCCGCCGCCCTCCGGCCGCGGTGCGGGCGCGCCCTGTCCGGGCGGGCCGGACGCCGCCGGCTCCTTCGGTGTTCCGGTCTTCGTCAGCGGCACTCCGGCGCCGCCCCGGGCGCGCCCGGCGCCGGGCGCGGGAGTGTCCGGGCCGGGTGTCGTGCCGGGTCCGGGAGGGTCCGGGTCGGGTGTCATGGCGGGCCTCCTTCCTGCGGGGGCGGCCCGGTCGCCCGGGTTGCGCGGCCGCTCACCGGACCCGCCCCCGGCCCGTGTCCGCGGCGGTCATCAGCCGCCGCACGGTGAGGGTGACCTCTTTGACGTCCAGGCCGGTCATCCCGGCCACCCCTTCGGCGACGTCGTGCTGGATCCGCTCGCAGACGCGGGGGATGTCGATGGGGTACGGCAGGTCCATGATCAGGTGCAGGCGCACCGATCCGGTGCGGACGGCGGCGGAGGCGCTCGGCGCCGCCGCCTCGCCCCGGTCGGGCGGTACGGCGGCACGCCGGGACTGGGCCGTGCGTGCGGCCCGGGCGGCGATCCGGGCGACCACCCGGTCCGGGATGACGGTGGCGCCCCGCTCGGCCGGGGGCGGCAGACCGGCGGTCCGCGCCGGTGCGCCGGACTCCGCGCCGGGGGACGCCGGACCGGGCCGGGTCCTCACCGCTGCCTCCGTGCCGGGATGTCGAGGTCGCCCTGGACGGCGAGGCCGGCGAGCAGCCCCGCCATGCCCAGCACCAGGACCAGGAGAAATGCCCAGAAGCCGCCGAAGTACCCGGCGAAGCCCAGGGCCATGCCGGCCACGAGGCCCGTCGTTGCTGCGTTCATCTTGCGCTCACCCGTCTCGCCCGTCTCGCGAACGTCACTGCGCCGTCCGTGTGATCACCCGCGCACGCCCGAGGGCGCACGGCGCGGTCACCGCACGCGGCCCTCCTCCGGTTCGGTCCCCTCCTCCTCCTCGTCGTCGGGGAGGTGGACGTCGGCGACGGCGATGTTCACCTCGACGACCTCGAGTCCCGTCATCCGCTCCACCGAGCTGATCACGTTGGTGCGCACGTCGCCGGCGACGTCGACGATGGAGACGCCGTACTCCACGACGGCGTCGAGGTCCACCGCGGCCTGCCGCTCGCCGACCTCGACCTTCACCCCCCGGGTGACGGTCGCGCTCCCGCCTCCGGGCACGCGTTCCCGCACGGCCCCGAAGGCGCGTGCCATTCCCGCTCCCAGGCGGTGGATGCCCGGGACCTCACGGGCGGCCATGCCCGCGATCTTCGCCACCACGCTGTCCGCGATGGTGGTCTTCCCCCGTGTCTCGGCGGGAGCCCCTGCCCCCGTGCGGCCCTTCAGCGCGCTCACGTCCGCTTCGGACCGGCCGCCCCCGCCGGCGCCGGTGATGTTGTCCGTCATGGCGGTCGCCTCGATCGGTAGGACACCTGCGTGGTGCCGTCACTGGGTTGGACATATGGGGACGCACGGTCCTCACATGCTTGATGTGTGACGTGCATCACATCGGAGGTGGGGGGTACCCGCCCGGCCCGAGACCTGTGCGGGAGCATCATGATCGAACGCACCGCCGCCCCCCTCCTGGGATGCGACCTGCCGGACGGCCTGCTTGCCGTGCGGGCCGCCGAGGGGGACGCGGACTCCTTCGCCGTTCTCGTCCAGCGGCACAGCCGGTCGCTGCTGGCCCTGGCCCGCTGCATGCTCGGCAACGCCCAGGACGCCGAGGACGCCGTCCAGGACGCCTTCGTCAGCGCCTGGCGGCGGTTGCCGGAGTACCACCACGGCGCGGAGTTCCGCACCTGGATGTACCGGATCACCGTCAACCGCTGCCTGACCATGCGCCGGCGCCGGCCCCCGCCCCTCTCCCTGGACACCGTCCCCGAACCGGCGACGGGCGACGCCTGGAGCCAGCCCGCCCGGTTCGCCGAGCAGGACGCCGCCACCGCCGCGCTGTCCCGCGCGCTCGCCGGGCTGGACGCCGGGCAGCGGATCTGCTGGATCCTCCGGGAGGTGCAGGGCCTGCCGTACAAGGAGATCGCCCATGTGACGCGGACCAGTGAGCAGACCGTGCGCGGCAGACTGTTCCGGGCGCGCCGATCCCTGCAGGAGGCGATGGGCCCATGGCGCTAGACGACTCGCACGCGCGGCCCTCCGGGCCGACCGGAGCCCGCGGGCCGGGCACCGGCCCCGCCGGCGCGGACCCGCCCGTGTTCCCGGGTGACGAGGTGCTGCCCTGCGGCCGCCGGCTCAGCCGGGTCTGGGAGCAGGCGCAGGACGCGGCCCCGCCCGCGGACCCGCACACCCTCTCCTGTCCGCACTGCCGCGAGGCCGTCGAGGGCCTGGCCGCCGTGAACGCGGCCACCCGGGCGCTGCGCGCCGAGGACCCTCCCGGCCTGCACGCGCTCGTCGGCCGGGTCATGGAGGTCGTCGGGGCGGAGGTCCGGCTCGGGCGGCTGCTGCCCCTGGCCGACCCGGACCGGGACCTGCGGATCGCCGAGAGCGCGGCGGCGAAGGTGCTGCGGCGTGCCGCGGACGCGGTCCCCGGCACGAGGGCCGCGACCTGCCGGCTCGTGCCCGAGGGCGACGGCCCCGACGTGCGGGTGACCATGACGCTGGCCGCCGGCCTGGACCGCCCCCTGCCCGACCGGGTCCACCAGGTGCGCCGGTCCGTCCTCGACTCGGCCGGACAGGACCTGGGGCTGGCCGTGACGGCCGTCGACATCACCGTCGTGGAGGTGCTGGAGCCGCGGCCGCCCCTCGCCTCCGGTCACCCGAACGGGGGGAGTGTGCGATGACCGCCGTCCGCACGACCACGCTGCTCGGCGTCGCGGCCGAGGCGGCGCTCGCGGTGCCCGGCGTGGCGGGCCTCCAGCCCCGTCTCGCCCGGCGCCTCGCGGCGGCCGCCGCGCCCGACCGGGCGGACGCCCCGCCCCCGGACACGTCACCGCAGGCCGGCGTCCGCGCCGACCGGGCCCCGGACGGCGCGGGGTGGCGGATCGAGGTGCGCTGCGTCCTGGCCGGCGGCCGGCGGGTGCCGGACGTCGCCCGCGACGTCCACGACCGGGTGGAGGCCGCCGTCACGGCCCGGCTCACCGCCCTGGGCGCCGCGGAGCGGGTGAGTGTCGTGGTCACGGTGACCCGGATCGCGGACCGGTCCGACGGAGGCGCCCCGGGGCGGTGACCCGCCGGGCCGGGGCGCGACGCGTCTCCCCGCGGCGGAGCGCCTCCCGAGCGACCGCACCCGGCCCGCGGGGACCGCCGTGTTCGGCGGCCTGCGGACCGGGTGCGGACCGGAAGACCATGCGACCAAGGACACCGCAGGTCGAACGGAGTGATCGAAGGTCAGGCCTTCTTGGTCTCCCAGAAGATCTTGTCGATCTGGGCGATGTAGTCCAGCGCCTTCTGGCCCGTCGCCGGGTCGGTCGACGCCTTGGCGGCCGAGAGGGCCTTCAGGGTGTCGTTGACCAGCTGGTGCAGCTCCGGGTACTTCTCGAAGTGCGGGGCCTTGAAGTAGTCGCTCCAGAGCACGGAGACGTGGTGCTTCGCGAGCTCCGCGCGCTGCTCCTTGATGACGGTGGCACGCGCCTGGAAGTGGGGGTCGTCGTTGCCGGCCATCTTCTCCTGGACGGCCTTCACCGACTCCGCCTCGATGCGGGCCTGGGCCGGGTCGTACACGCCGCAGGGCAGGTCGCAGTGGGCGCTGACCTTGACCTTGGGGGCAAACAGGCGGGAAAGCATGGAGCATTCCTTCCTCGTGATCGTCTTCTCAGGTGCGACATTACTCCCTGAGGGACCGGTTTTCGTCAGTGCCCCCTAGGGCTTAGGACGAAAGTCCAGGGTGAGACTGGGACTGTGGAGGAACGGACCGGGGAGGTGCCGGGCATGCCGGAGCTGTCACGGGAGAGCGAGCGGGACAGGGCCCAGGCGCCCTTCGGGCTGGCCGAGGTGACCGGCCCGTCCATGGTGCCTACGCTGCGCCACGGGGATCAGCTGCTGGTGCGGTACGGGGGCACCGTCAGGACCGGGGACGTCGTGGTGCTGCGTCACCCGTTCCAGCAGGACCTGCTGGTCGTCAAGCGGGCCGTGGAGCGGCGCGAGGGCGGCTGGTGGGTGCGCGGGGACAACCCGTACGCGGGCGGGGACAGCACCGACTACGGGGTGGTGCCGGAGGATCTGGTGCTGGGCAGGGCGTGGCTGCGGTTCCGCCCGCTGCCGGCCGGTCAGCGCTCGCCGCTGGCGCTGCTGCGCTGGGCGCTGTCGGCGGCGAGGCCGCTGCCGGCCGGCCGGTCGGCCTCCAGGCGCTTGCGGGCGCGGTAGGCGGCCACGTTGGCGCGGGTCGCGCAGCGGTCGGAGCAGTAGCGCCGGGAGCGGTTGGTGGAGGTGTCGAGGTAGGCGTTGCGGCACGGCGCCGCCTGGCACAGGCCGAGGCGGTCCACGCCGTACTCGGTGAGGTGGAAGGCCAGGCCCATCGCCGCGATCGCCGCGTACCCGGCGGTGGCGTTGGAGGGGTGGTCGGCCAGGTGCATGTGCCACAGGGGGCGGCCGTCGTCGTCGCGGTGGTCGTGCCCGGAGATCTGCGGGCTGACCGGGAACTCCAGCAGCAGTGAGTTCAGCAGGTCCACGGCCAGGGTCTCGTCGCCCTGGTCGGCGGCCTCGAAGACGGCGCGCAGCCGGGCCCGGACCGAGCGGAAGCGCGTGACGTCGGCGTCCGTGGCGCGGCGGGCCGCCGACGCGTTGGCCCCGAAGAGGTCGCGGACGGCCTCGACCGAGGTGAGCGTGTCCTTGCCCCGGACCGGCTCCTCGCTGTTCACGAGGCGTACGGCATAATCCGAGTAATAGGCCAGTTCCACTTGTAGTCCTTACGAGGGCGCTTTATCGTCGGGTCTGCGGTCGGGTAACAGCCCGTCGTGCTTCCAGGGTATTACGCGACATGAGGGGAGCAGAGGTGCCATGAGCACGCACACCGGAACGGACTGGGCGGCCTGGCAGGAGAGCTGGGACCGGCAGCAGGAGTGGTACATGCCGGACCGCGAGGAGCGGTTCCGGATCATGCTCGACATGGTCGAGGCGCTCGTCGGCACGGCGCCGCGCGTGCTCGACCTCGCCTGCGGCACCGGCAGCATCACCGCCCGCCTGCTCCGGCGGTTCCCGCGGGCCACCAGCACCGGCGTCGACCTGGACCCGGCGCTGCTCGCCATCGCGCACGGCACCTTCGCCGGCGACGACCGCGTCACCTTCGTCACCGCCGACCTCAAGGACCCCGACTGGCCGGCGAAGCTGCCGTACGACTCCTACGACGCGGTGCTGACCGCCACGGCCCTGCACTGGCTGCACAGCGAACCCCTCGCGGCCCTCTACGGTCGGGTCGCGGAGCTGGTCCGCGACGGCGGTGTCTTCATGAACGCGGACCACATGATCGACGACAGCACGCCCCGGATCAACGCGGCCGAGCGCGCCCAGCGCCACGCCCGCATGGATGAAGCCAGGCGGGCCGGCGCCCTCGACTGGGCCGAGTGGTGGCGGCTGGCGGCCCAGGACCCGGTCCTCGCCGAGCCGACCGCCCGCCGCTTCGAGATCTTCGGCGAGCACGCGGAGGGGGACACGCCGCCGCCGGCCTGGCACGCGCGCGTCCTGCGCGAGAAGGGCTTCGCCGAGGCCAGGCCGGTGTGGTGCTCGCCGTCGGACACCCTGCTGCTGGCGGTGAAGTGACGGACCCGCGGCGCCCGCGCGTGAAGTGACGGACCCGCGGCGCCCGCGGGGCAGGTCGCGGCAAGGGGGCGGTACGGGCATGCGTCCGTACCGCCCCTGATCGCCGCGGTTACAGCACCTTCGACAGGAAGGACTGGGTCCGCTCGTGCTGCGGGTTCGTCAGGACGTCCCGCGGGTTGCCGGACTCGACCACCACACCGTCGTCCATGAACACCAGGCTGTCGCCCACCTCGCGGGCGAAGCCCATCTCGTGGGTGACGACGACCATGGTCATGCCGGACTCGGCGAGGTCCCGCATGACGTCCAGGACGTCGCCGACCAGCTCCGGGTCCAAGGCCGAGGTCGGCTCGTCGAACAGCATCAGCTTCGGGTCCATCGCCAGCGCCCGGGCGATCGCCACGCGCTGCTGCTGGCCGCCGGAGAGCTGCGAGGGGTAGTGCCCGGCCCGGTCGGCCAGGCCCACGCGCTCCAGCAGCTGCATGGCCCGCTCCCGGGCCTGCGCCCGGCTCACGCCCCTGACCTGCACCGGCGCCTCCATGACGTTCTCCAGGGCCGTCATGTGCGGGAACAGGTTGAAGCGCTGGAAGACCATGCCGATGTCCCGGCGCTTCATGGCGACCTCGCGGTCGCGCAGCTCGTAGAGCTTCTCGCCCTGCTGGCGGTAGCCGACCAGCTCGCCGTCGACGTACAGCCGGCCGGCGTTGATCTTCTCCAGGTGGTTGATGCACCGCAGGAAGGTCGACTTGCCGGAGCCGGAGGGGCCGATGAGGCAGAACACCTCGCCCGGCTTCACCTCCAGGTCGATGCCCTTGAGCACCTCGACGTGGCCGAAGGACTTGTGCACGCCCTCCGCCTTGACCATGGGCACCGTGCTCTGCGGGCGGGTGTCCTGCGTCTTGCTCAGCTTCTCGGTCATGCCATGCCTCCCTTCGGCCGGCCCAGGGAGAGCATGTTGGCCTTCACCTTCTGCCACGGGGTCGGCGGCAGCTGGCGGCTGGAGCCGCGGGCGTAGTGCCGCTCGATGTAGTACTGGCCCACGCTCAGCACCGAGGTCATGATCAGGTACCAGGCCGCGGCGAGGAAGTACATCTCCACCGGGGCGCCGGAGTTCTGGCCGATGTCCTGGGCGAAGCGGAACAGCTCGGGATACTGGACGGCCGCCACGAGCGAGGTCGTCTTCAGCATGTTGATCACTTCGTTGCCCGTCGGCGGCACGATCACGCGCATCGCCTGCGGGACGACCACCCGGCGCAGCGTCTTGCCGTGGCTCATGCCGAGGGCGTGGGCCGCCTCGGTCTGGCCCTCGTCCACCGCGAGCAGGCCCGCCCGGCAGATCTCGGCCATGTACGCCGCCTCGTTCAGACCCAGGCCGAGCAGCGCCGTCAGCAGCGGCGTCATGAAGTTCGACCAGTAGTCCTTGTAGAACGGCATCAGGTTGATGTACTCGAAGACCAGGCCCAGGTTGAACCAGAGGAACAGCTGGACCAGGACCGGGGTGCCGCGGAAGAACCAGATGTAGAACCAGGCGATCGACGAGGTCACCGGGTTCTTCGACAGCCGCATCACCGCGAGGACGATGCCGCCGACGATGCCGATCAGCATCGACAGGACCGTCAGCAGGAGGGTCTTGCCGACACCGGTCATGATCCGGTCGTCGAAGAAGTAGTCGGGTACCGCCTGCCAGTTGATCTTGCCCTGGCCGAAGGCGTAGATGATCGCGACGAGGAGCGCGATCGCGATGACGGCGGAGACGTACCGCCCGTAGTGCCGGACCGGGATGGCCTTGATGGCCTCCGCGCCGGCCGGGGGCGTGCTCGTCGGCCCCGCCGTCTTGTCGATGTCAGTCACGGGTATTGCCTCTCGGTGGCCGCTCGTGCTCCGCGGGTCACTTGCCGCCGTTGATCACGGACTCCTTGACGGCGCCGTCCTGGGCGCCCCACTTCTCGAGGATCTTCTGGTACTCGCCGTTCTTGATGATGGCGTTCATCGCGGCCTGCAGGGCGTCCCGCAGCTGGGTCTCCTTCTTGGCGACCGCGATGCCGTAGGGAGCCGCCTCGACCTGCTCGCCGACGATCTCGAAGTCCTTGCCGCCGCCGGAGGTCTTCACCGCGTACGCGGCCACCGGGAAGTCGGCGGACACGGCGTCCGCGCCGCCGGAGCGCAGCCGGGTCTGGGCCTGCTGGTTGTCGTCGAAGGCCTCGATGGCGAGCTTCTTCCCGCCCGGACACTTCTTGGCCTGCTGCTTGGCCAGGTCCTCCGAGGTGGTGCCGCGCTGGACGGCGAGCTTCCTGCCGCACAGGTCGTCCCAGGTCTTGATGCCCTGGGTGTCGCCCTTGCGGGTGTAGATCGAGACGCCGGCGGTCAGGTAGTCGACGAAGTCGACGCCTTCGCCGACCTTCTTGCCGGTGTCGGGGTCGACGCCCTCCTGACGGTTCTTGTTGTCCGTCATGGCCGACATCGCCATGTCGTAGCGGTCCGAGCGCAGGCCGGTGAGCAGGGCGTCGAAGGTGCCGTTCTGGAACTGGAACTTCACGCCGAGCTGCTTGCCCAGGGCCGCCGCCAGGTCGGGGTCCAGGCCGACGACGTTGCCGGCCGAGTCCTTGTACTCCACCGGCGCGTACGCGATGTCCGAGCCGACCCGGACGACACCCTTGCTGCGGATGTCCTGCGGGAGCTTGTCGGCGAGCGGGGCGCTGCTGGTGGACGCGCTGCCGGAGTCCTTGTCCTTGTCGTTCGTCTGGTCACCGCAACCGGTGAGCAGCAGGGCGCCTGCGACCGCGATCGCACCGGCCGCGGCCAGACGGGAGCGCGCTGCGGTCGTACGACGGGTGGAGCTTGCGGTCATCGTGGTTCCTCCGGCGGATGGGAAGAGTTGCCGATGGGTCGACGGAAACACACACATTCGGGTGTCGCGACCTCGTGGGTTTACGGCATCTTGCCATTCGGACTACGCCATTCAGGGGAGTCACTATGTCAAAATCGGATAACGGGTGACCCCCGAATCGCATCAGGCCGGTACAACCCCGGTCCATCACGGCCGAACCATCTGCGGGATTCCAGTGCTCCCGCCGGAAAATCTTCGGCGTGTCTCACCATGTGATCACCCTGCCGCAGGGTCTTCGCGGCCGGACTCGGGGCGCCCCCGCCCGGCTCCGGCCCGCCGGCGGCGCGGCCGCCCCGGCACCGGCCCCCGGTTCCCGGATGTGACCTTGGGCCTATTCGACTCGTCGCGGACACCGTCCGTCCGGTAAGAAGGTTCTTTACACCCCTCATCCGGGGCTCAGGGCGCGTGTGCGGCGCGCCCGTCGCGTGTGTGCTCGTACGTATCCGCAACCGAGCCGCGCGCGGTGCCCGCCCACCCCTCACCAGGAGTGGTCGACCCTCAAACCATGCATACCTAAGGGGTAAAACGAAGTGGCAGCGGAGATCGTCAATCCTCGCAGCGACAGCGGTACGGACCAGGACGACGGGGCCGAGCCCCTCGATTCCTTCGATCCGGCGTTCGCGCTGCACCGCGGCGGCAAGATGGCCGTGCAGGCCACCGTGCCGATCCGCGACAAGGACGACCTTTCCCTCGCGTACACGCCCGGTGTGGCGCGCGTGTGCACCGCGATCGCGGAACAGCCGGAACTGGTCAACGACTACACATGGAAGTCCTCGGTGGTCGCCGTCGTCACCGACGGCACCGCCGTGCTCGGGCTCGGGGACATCGGTCCCGAGGCCTCCCTCCCCGTGATGGAGGGCAAGGCGATCCTGTTCAAGCAGTTCGGCGGCGTCGACGCGGTGCCGATCGCGCTGGACTGCACCGACGTGGACGACATCGTCGAGACCGTCGTCCGGCTCGCCCCGTCCTTCGGCGGAGTGAACCTCGAGGACATCTCGGCGCCCCGGTGCTTCGAGATCGAACGCCGGCTCCAGGAGTGCCTCGACATCCCGGTCTTCCACGACGACCAGCACGGCACGGCCGTCGTGACGCTGGCGGCGCTGCGCAACGCGGCGCGGCTCAGCGGGCGCGAGATCGGGCAGCTGCGCGCGGTCGTCTCGGGCGCCGGTGCGGCCGGTGTCGCCATCGCCAGGATGCTGGTCGAGGCCGGCATCGGGGACGTGGCCGTGGCGGACCGCAAGGGCGTCGTGTCCGCCGGCCGGAAGGACCTGACGCCGGTCAAGCGCGAGCTGGCCTCCTTCACCAACAAGGCCGGCCTCACCGGCTCGCTGGAGGACGCCCTCGCGGGCGCGGACGTCTTCATCGGCGTCTCCGGCGGTACGGTCGCGGAGGCGGCCGTCGCCTCCATGGCGCAGGGCGCCTTCGTCTTCGCGATGGCCAACCCGGACCCGGAGGTGCACCCGGAGGTCGCGCACCGGCACGCCGCCGTGGTCGCGACCGGGCGCTCGGACTTCCCGAACCAGATCAACAACGTGCTGGCCTTCCCCGGGATCTTCGCGGGCGCGCTGCAGGTGCGGGCCACGCGGATCACGGAGGGCATGAAGATCGCCGCTGCGGAGGCGCTGGCCGCGGTGGTCGGTGACGATCTCGCCGCCGACTACGTCATTCCCTCCCCGTTCGACGAGCGGGTCGCCCCCGCGGTGACGGCGGCGGTCGCCGCTGCCGCGCGGGCCGAGGGGGTCGCCCGGCGCTGAGACCGCACCGGGCCGAACGGCTCCGTCCACCCGGACGGGGCCGTTTTCCGTACCGCCCGCCGTCCGCCCTCCGCCGCCCGCCCGTACGCCCGTCCGCCGGGTGAGGGAGAAGGGTATGCGCTGGTCCGTGCCCGGCTGCGCCGCCCGGGTGCCGACGCGCAAGAGGGCATGTGTCACAGCGGGGCCTGGTTCCGCCGGCCGCGGCGCGCCCCTATCGTCGGCGGCATGTTCGCTGTCTACGCCGCCCGAATCGACCCCGACCAGCCGCTCGCCGGCCTCGCGATGGGGGAGCGCCCGGCTCCCGAGCCCCGCCCCGGCTGGAGCACGGTGACCGTACGGGCCGCTTCCCTCAACCACCACGACCTCTGGTCCCTGCGGGGCGTCGGCCTCCCGGAGGAACGGCTGCCGATGATCCTCGGCTGCGACGCCGCCGGCGTCGACGCGGACGGCAACGAGGTCGTCCTGCACTCCGTCATCGGCCAGACCGGCCACGGCGTCGGCCCCGACGAGCCGCGCTCCATCCTCACCGAGCGCTACCAGGGCACCTTCGCCGAGCAGGTCGCCGTGCCGACCTGGAACGTGCTGCCCAAGCCCAGGGAGCTGTCCTTCGCCCAGGCCGCCTGTCTGCCGACCGCCTGGCTGACCGCGTACCGGATGCTGTTCACCAATGCCGGGGTGCGGCCCGGCGACTCGGTCTTGGTGCAGGGCGCGGGCGGCGGTGTCGCCACGGCCGCGATCGTGCTCGGCAAGGCGGCCGGTCTGCGGGTCTTCGCCACCAGCCGGGACCAGGCCAAGCGGAAGCGGGCCCTGGAGCTCGGGGCGGTGGAGGCCGTGGAGCCCGGGGCGCGGCTGCCGCAGCGGGTGGACGCCGTCATCGAGACCGTCGGCGCCGCCACCTGGTCGCATTCGGTGAAGTCGCTGCGGCCCGGCGGCACGCTCGTCATCTCCGGCGCCACGAGCGGGGACCGGCCCTCGCACGCCGAGCTGACCCGGATCTTCTTCCTGGAGCTGAAGGTCGTCGGCTCCACCATGGGGACCAAGGAGGAGCTGGAGGACCTGCTCTCCTTCTGCGCCGCGACCGGTGTGCGGCCCGTCATCGACGAGGAGCTGCCGCTGGACCGGGCCCGCGAGGGCTTCGAGCGGCTCGCGTCCGGGGAGCAGTTCGGGAAGATCGTGCTCACCAACCCCTGAGTCCGGGACGGCACGGCCGAGAGGCGGGTCCGGTGTCCGGGCCCGCCTTTTCCGCGTCCCGGGTTGTCAACCAGGGTTGACATGGCGCATGCGTCAACTTAGGTTGACGTCATGACCGAGGCAACCGATCTGGCCGAGCGTGCCGGCGACCGTGATCCGCGGGTCGGCCTGCGGGCCGTGGCCGCGCTGCGCAGGCTGCTGGAGCAACTGGAGGCGGTGCAGGTGCGCAATGCGCGCAATCAGGGCTGGTCGTGGCAGGAGATCGCGGCGGAGCTCGGGGTCAGCAGGCAGGCCGTGCACAAGAAGTACGGGAGGCGTTGATGTTCGAGCGGTTCACGAGGGACGCCCGCGAGGTCGTGCGGGGGGCGGTCGAGCACTGCTCACGGGCCGGGTCGCCGTCCGTCGGGCCGGAGCACCTGCTGCAGGCACTGCTGGACCGCGAGGGCAGCCGTGCCTCCTTCGCGCTGGCCGCCCTCGGGCTCGCGGAGCGCAGGGAGTCCGTGCGCGCCGCCCTGGCCGAGGCGCGGCGGCGGGCCGGGCTCTCCCGCGCCGAGGCGGACGCCCTGGCCGGGCTGGGGATCGACGTCGCGGAGATCGTCTCCCGGGTCGAGGAGGTGCACGGCGCCGGAGCGATGTCGGGCGACGGGGAGGAGCGCGGCCGGTGGCCGGGGCGTGGGCCGCGCTTCGGCCGGGGCACCAAGGACGTCCTGGAGCAGTCGTTGCGGGTCGCTCTCGCGCACCGCGACCGGCACATCGGCGACGAGCACCTGCTGCTGGCCCTCACCGCCCTGCGGGGTGTGACGGCCGAGGTGCTGGCCGACCACGGGGTGACGTACGCGTCCGTGACCCGCGTGCTGTACGGCGCGGGCCAGGCGAAGGCGGGCTGAGGCGCGGGCCGGTGCCGGGGCGGAGGGCCCTCGGGGCCGCCCGCCTCGGGAAGCTCCCCGGGGCGGGCGGCCCGGGCAGCTCCACGCTCCGGGTCCCGGACGGCCGCTGCCCTGGTCCCGCTCAGGGCTTCGGGGCTCGCAGGAGCGTGCCGATGCGGGCCGCCGCCGTGGTCAGATGGTCGCGGGCCTGTCGGAGCTGGGCGGGGGTGACGCCGTGGTCGCGGGCCGCGTCGCGGATGTCGTCGCGGAAGCGGTCCAGGAGGCGGTCGAGGTCCCGGGCCGGGTCGCCGGTGAGGTCCTCGTGCGCCCAGGACGGCTCGTACGCGACGGTGAGGTCCTCGTCGGGGGAGGTGCGGTGCGGTGCGGAGGCGGTAGCCGGCCCGGACGTCTCCCCGGCGGTCCGGCCGAAGCCCCAGTCCCTGCCGAAGTCCTTGCCGAACTCCTTGCCGAAGTCGCCGAACTCCTTGACCAGTTCCGTCAGCCCCTCGCGGACGCCCGTCGGCCAGTCGCCCCGGCCGAAGTGGTCCTGGACGCGGTCCTGGACCCGCCGGGCGATGCGCTGCATCTCCTCCTGCGCCTGGGCCCGCGCCCGCGCCTGCGCCTCCTGGGCCTGGCGCCGGGCCCGCTGGGCCTCCTCACGGGCCCGGCGGCTCTCGTCCTTGGCGCGCCGGGCCTGCTCCTTCCACTCCAGCTTGACCCGGCGCATCTCCTCCTTGGCGGCCTTCCAGGCCTCCTTGTCGCCGGGCTCGCCGTGGTCCCCCAATGCCCCGGCGCCGGCCGTCCCGGCGCCCCGGCGGGCCGCGGAGGCCGCCGCGCGCACCTCGCGGCGCAGATCGCCGGCGGCGCCGCGGACATCGGCCCGTATCTCGGCGGCCAGCTCCGCCACCGACTCCCGGATCTCCAGCTCCAGGTCGGCCAGCTCGTCGCTGCGGTCGGCGAGCTCCGCCCGGCCGGCGTCCGTGATGGCGTACACCTTGCGTCCGCCCTCGGTGGTGTGCCGGACCAGGCCCTCCGCCTCCAGCTTGGCCAGACGGGGGTAAACCGTGCCCGCCGAGGGCGCGTACAGCCCCTGGAAGCGCTCCTCCAGCAGCCTGATCACCTCGTAGCCGTGGCGCGGAGCCTCGTCGAGCAGCTTGAGCAGGTACAGGCGGAGGCGCCCGTGGGCGAAGACGGGGGGCATGTCAGAGCACCTTCTTGTCGGTCGTGCCACCGGCCGGGTCGCCGGTGGCGCCGGTGGCGCCCGTGTCCCGGCCGGAAACGGCATTGTCCCCCCGGGCGGGCGGGGCGTCGTCGGCAGGGTCGGACGCGGCGCCCGGGTGCGGGGCCCGCGGTGGTGCCGTCTGCCGGGGGGTGCTCTCCTCGTCGTCCCGGGGCGGGCGGCGCAGCAGGGCGATCGAGCCGGAGACGGTGGTGGCGCGGAGCCGGCCGGTGCCCGCGCCGAGCCGCCCGGTGACCTTGT
The DNA here is from genome assembly GCF_040613915.1 of Streptomyces sp. NPDC006193. Taxonomy (NCBI): domain Bacteria; kingdom Bacillati; phylum Actinomycetota; class Actinomycetes; order Kitasatosporales; family Streptomycetaceae; genus Streptomyces; species Streptomyces sp. NPDC006193. Next base: position 146,380 of record NZ_JBEXTB010000003.1, on the reverse strand, counting down.
GGGCGCCCCACTGGCCGTGCACCCGCAAGCCCTCGAAGGCGTTGGAGATCCTGCCGCTCGCCGTGTTCGCCTCCACCTCGGCGTCGGCCGGGTGCGGCAGGCGGATGGCGATCTCACCGGAGACGCTGGTGAGGCCGACGTCCGTGGGGCCGTCCGGATCCAGGTCGACGATCATGGAGCCGCTGACCGAGTCCGCGCGGACGGAAGGGCCGGAGCCGTCGACCACGGTGAGGTCTCCGGAGACCGAGTGGAACCGCAGGTCGCCGGTGACCGCCTGGGCCTCCAGATTCCCCGACACGGTCTCCGCGCGGACCGGGCCGGAGACGCCGACCAGGGTGGTGTCGCCCGACACTCCCCTGATCACCGCGGAGCCGCTCAGCCCGGACACGACCGCGCCGGCGCCGACCACGCCCACCTCGACGCGCGTGCCGGCCGGGACCGCGAGGGAGACGACGGCGCTGCGGCGCCGGCCCCGGGAGTCGAGCCACTTGAGGAAGCCCTTCCAGGGCAGGTCCTCGTACGCCACGGTGAGGGCGCCGTCCTGGTGGGTGATCACCAGGGGCGGGCCCGTGATCTCGGAGACCTCCAGGCGCGCGGAGCCCCCGTCCGTGCCCACGACGTTCACCGTGCCGTCGACGATGCGGACCTGCAGGTCGTGCACGGGAGTGTCGAAGGTCAGCTTCCGGGGCTCGGTGACGGACCACTCGGGCATGGGACCTCCTCGGCCGCAGACGGTCAGCACGCGCCATATCGCGTCCTTCGAACAACACGATATATCGTGGACGGGTGAAGTCAAGGCGCTCTTCCGGGTGAGCGCGCCGCTCCCGGCCGAGCGCCGTTCACCGGCCGGCGAGTGCGCCCCCGCACCGGCCGGGGGTGCGCCCCCGCACCGGCCGGGGGTGCGCTCCCGCACGGCGCATAGGCTGGTGGGGAGTCATCACCGGCCCGGATGCAACGCAGGAGACGCAACCCATGTACTTCACCGACCGCGGTATCGAGGAGCTGGAGAAGCGGCGCGGCGAGGAGGAGGTCACCTTCGAGTGGCTCGCCGAGCAGCTGCGCACCTTCGTGGACCTGAACCCGGACTTCGAGGTGCCCGTGGAGCGGCTGGCCACCTGGCTCGCGCGTCTCGACGACGAGGACGACGAGTAGAACCCCCCGACGGGCCCCGCCGACGAAAAGGGCCCGGCCCCGAGTCGTTGCGGACTCGGGGCCGGGCCCTTCGCGTGCGTGCCGGAGGCCTACGCCTCGAACACCTCACGCACCAGCTGCTCCTGCTCGGCCTGGTGGCGCTTGGCCGAACCCACCGCCGGGGACGAGGAGTGCGGGCGCGAGATGCGCCGCAGCCGCTCGCCGTGCGGGACGTCCGCGCCGACCGCCAGGTCCAGGTGGTCGATCAGGTTGAGCGCGATGAACGGCCAGGCGCCCTGGTTCGCCGGCTCCTCCTGCGCCCACAGGTACTTCTCGGCGTTCGGGTACTTCTTGATCTCCGCCTGGAGCTCGGCGCCCGGCAGCGGGTACAGGCGCTCGATGCGGATGATCGCCGTGTCCGTGACGCCGCGCTTGACCCGCTCCGCCTCCAGGTCGTAGTAGACCTTGCCGGCGCAGAAGACGACCTTGCGGACCGCGGCCGGGTCGACCGTGTCGTCGCCGATGACCGGGCGGAACTGCCCGTTCGTGAACTCCTCCGCCTTCGAGGCCGCCGCCTTCAGGCGCAGCATCGACTTCGGGGTGAAGACGATCAGCGGCTTGTGGTGCGGGTTGTGCACCTGCCACCGCAGGAGGTGGAAGTAGTTCGACGGGAGCGTGGGCATGGCCACCGTCATGTTGTTCTGCGCGCACAGCTGGAGGAACCGCTCCGGACGCGCGGACGAGTGGTCCGGGCCCTGGCCCTCGTAGCCGTGCGGCAGCAGCAGGACGACGCCGGAGGTCTGGCCCCACTTCTGCTCGGCGGAGGAGATGAACTCGTCCACCACCGTCTGCGCGCCGTTGGCGAAGTCGCCGAACTGCGCCTCCCACATCACCAGCGCGTCGGGGCGGGCCAGCGAGTAGCCGTACTCGAAGCCCATCGCCGCGTACTCGGACAGCAGGGAGTTGTAGACGTTCAGGCGGGCCTGGTCCTCGGAGAGGTACTGCAGCGGGGTGTACTCCTCGCCGGTCTCCCGGTCGATGAGCACCGCGTGGCGCTGGCCGAAGGTGCCGCGCTGGGAGTCCTGGCCCGCCAGGCGGACCGGGGTGCCCTCCAGCAGCAGGGAGCCGATGGCGAGGGTCTCGCCCATGCCCCAGTCGATGGTGCCGTCCTCGACCATCGCCGCGCGGCGCTGCAGCTGCGGCTGCAGGCGCGGGTGGACGGTGATGTGGTCGGGGATGTTTACCTGGGACTCGGCGATCCGCTTGACGACCTCGCTGGAGACCGCGGTCGGCACCGCGACCGGGAAGCCGTCCTGCGGCGCCTGGACGTCGCCGGCGACCGGCTGCGAGGTGGCCTCGCGGACCTCGGTGAAGACCTTCTCCAGCTGGCCCTGGTAGTCCTGCAGGGCCTGCTCGGCCTCCTCCAGGGTGATGTCGCCGCGACCGATCAGGGACTCGGTGTACAGCTTGCGCACCGAGCGCTTCTTGTCGATCAGGTCGTACATCAGCGGCTGGGTGAAGGCCGGGTTGTCCGACTCGTTGTGACCGCGGCGGCGGTAGCAGATGAGGTCGATCACCACGTCCTTGTTGAACGCCTGGCGGAACTCGAAGGCGAGCCGCGCCACGCGCACGACGGCCTCCGGGTCGTCGCCGTTCACGTGGAAGATCGGGGCCTCGATCATGCGGGCGACGTCCGTCGCGTACATGGAGGAACGCGAGGACTCGGGGGCCGCGGTGAAGCCGACCTGGTTGTTGATGACGATGTGGACGGTGCCGCCGGTGCGGTAGCCGCGCAGCTGCGACATGTTCAGGGTCTCGGCCACCACGCCCTGGCCCGCGAAGGCCGCGTCGCCGTGGATCGCCACCGGCAGGACCGTGAAGTCCGTGCCGCCCTTGTTGATGATGTCCTGCTTGGCGCGGGCGACGCCCTCCAGGACCGGGTCGACGGCCTCCAGGTGGGAGGGGTTGGCGACCAGGGAGACCTTGATCTGCTCGCCGTCCAGGCCGGTGAAGGTGCCCTCGGCGCCCAGGTGGTACTTGACGTCGCCGGAGCCGTGCATCGACTTCGGGTCGAGGTTGCCCTCGAACTCGCGGAAGATCTGCGCGTACGACTTGCCGACGATGTTGGCGAGGACGTTGAGGCGGCCGCGGTGGGCCATGCCGATGACGACCTCGTCCAGCCGGGACTCGGCCGCGGAGTCGATGACCGCGTCGAGCAGCGGGATGACGGACTCGCCGCCCTCCAGCGAGAACCGCTTCTGGCCGACGTACTTGGTCTGCAGGAAGGTCTCGAAGGCCTCCGCCGCGTTCAGCCGGCGCAGGATGCGCAGCTGCTCCTCGCGCTCCGGCTTGGAGTGCGGGCGCTCCACGCGGTCCTGGATCCACTTGCGCTGCTTGGGGTCCTGGATGTGCATGAACTCGATGCCGGTGGTGCGGCAGTACGAGTCGCGCAGCACGCCGAGGATGTCGCGCAGCTTCATCATCGACTTGCCGGCGAAGCCGCCGACGGCGAACTCGCGCTCCAGGTCCCACAGGGTGAGGCCGTGCTCGACGATGTCCAGGTCGGGGTGCTTGCGCTGGCGGTACTCCAGCGGGTCGGTGTCGGCCATGACGTGGCCGCGGACCCGGTAGGAGTGGATCAGCTCGAAGACGCGGGCGGCCTTGGTGACGTCGTCGTCGTGGGAGGCGTCGATGTCCTTGAGCCAGCGGACCGGCTCGTAGGGGATGCGCAGCGCCTCGAAGATGTCGTCGTAGAAGCCGTTCTCGCCGAGCAGCAGGTTCGCGACCTGGCGCAGGAACTCGCCGGAGGCGGCGCCCTGGATCACCCGGTGGTCGTAGGTCGACGTGAGCGTCATGACCTTGGAGACGCCGAGCTTGTTCAGGGTGTCCTGGCTGGTGCCCTGGAACTCCGCCGGGTAGTCCATGGAGCCGACGCCCATGATCACGGACTGGCCGGGCATCAGCCGCGGCACGGAGTGGACGGTGCCGAGGCCGCCGGGGTTGGTGAGGGAGACCGTGACGCCGGTGAAGTCGTCCATCGTCAGCTTGCCCTCGCGGGCGCGGCGGACGATGTCCTCGTAGGCCTGCCAGAACTCGAAGAAGTTCAGCGTCTCGGCCTTCTTGATGGCGGCCACGACGAGCTGGCGGTCACCGTTCGGCTTGACCAGGTCGATGGCCAGGCCGAGGTTGACGTGCGGCGGCTTGATCAGGGTCGGCTTGCCGTCCTTGACGCCGTACGACCAGTTCATCGACGGCATGGCCTTGATGGCCTGCACCATCGCGTACCCGATGATGTGCGTGAAGGAGATCTTCCCGCCGCGGGCGCGCTTGAGGTGGTTGTTGATGACGATCCGGTTGTCGAACAGCAGCTTCACCGGGACGGCGCGGACCGAGGTGGCGGTCGGCATCTCCAGCGAGGCGTCCATGTTCTTCGCCACCGCGGCGGCCGGGCCGCGCAGCGTGACCAGCTCGGGGCCCTCGGTCGTCCCGGCGTCGGGAGCGGCCTCGGCCTTGGGCCGGGCGGGCGCCTGTGCGGGCTGCGCCGGCTTGGCCGGGGCGGGGGCCGCGGCCTTCGCCGCGGGGGCGGGAGCAGGGGCCGGAGCGGCGGCGGGCTTCGGGGCCGCGTCCGCCGGGGCGGCGGCCTGGGGGGCCGGGGCCGAGGGCCGGGCCTGCGGGGCCGTGGTGGGGGTCTCTGCGGCCCCCGCGGCCGCAGCACCCGCCGGAGCCGGGGTGGCAGGAGCCCCCGGCTTGTAATCGGCGAAGAAGTCCCACCAGGCGCGGTCTACCGAATTCGGGTCCTGGAGGTACTGCTGATAGATCTCGTCGACGAGCCACTCGTTGGGACCGAACGCGGCAGCGGGGTTCTTCCCGGCTTGGTCGTCGGTCGTGGGAGTACCGCCCGGCCGGAGGCCGGCGGAGCTCGATGAGTTACTGGGGGACTGTGGCGACACGGCGGCAACCGCCCTCTTCCGCTTCACAAGGTGATGGACAGCGGGAATAAAGGCTACGCCTCCAGGACCGTGAAGGTCAGGCCGGGCCCGTTCATCGTCGCGTAAGTCACATCGAGAATCTCGTTTCAGGGCTTGAAATGACGGGAAACAAGCGTGGTTCCGCAGGTGAGAGGGTGCGACGGCCCGGGCCCTGCGCGTCTTCGTTCGACGGGTGGCGCGGGCCTGCCCCGATCACACGTGTCAGCTGCGCGGCGACGGCGCGGGACGCTCGTGGATCTTGTGCTTCCGGCTCGGACTGTACGTCAACTCGGTGCGGAAGTCAGTCCCGGAAGAGTGACGATGATCCGGCAGCCGCGCTCCGATTCGGCCACGCCGATCCGGCCGCCGTGCAGATCCACCGCCCACCGGGCGATCGCCAGACCCAGCCCCGTGCCGCCGTCGCTGCCCGGCCCGTGCGGCCGCGTCACCGCCCCGCGGTTGAACCGCTCGAACACCCGGTGCCACTCCGAGCGCGGGATGCCGGGACCCTCGTCCAGGATCTCCAGCTGCAGCGACTCCGGCTGCGGCCCGCGCCGCGCCCTCACCGTCACCCGGCCGTGCGGCGGGCTGTGCTTGACCGCGTTGTCGATCAGGTTCGCCACCACCTGGTGGATGCGCTCCGGGTCCGCGTGCGCCGTCAGCTCCGGAGGGGAGACGTCCAGGTGCAGATGCACGTCGGTGCGGGTGTGGCTGCCCGATCCGGAGGCGATGCCCGCGCGCGCGGAGGCCACCATGTTGGCCTCCTTCAGCACGCCCGAGAGATACGGCCACACCTCGAACCGCCGCATCTTCAACGGGACGACGCCGTTGTCGAGCCGGGACAGGTCCAGCAGCGTCTCCACCAGCCGGCCGAGCCGCTCCGTCTGCTTCAGGGCCGTCCGCATGGTCTCCGGGTCGGCCTCGGTGACCCCGTCGACGATGTTCTCCAGCACCGCGCGCAGCCCCGCGATCGGGGTGCGCAGCTCGTGCGAGACGTTCGCCACCAGCTCCTTGCGCTGGCGGTCCTGCGCCTCCAGCTCGTCCGCCATGACGTTGATCGTCTGCGCGAGGTCGCCGAGCTCGTCCCGGCGGTTCTCCTTCACGCGGCGCGTGTAGTCGCCCTGCGAGATCGAACGGGCCACCGCGTTCATCTCGTCCAGCGGCATGGTGAGCGAGTGGGCCACGAACTGCGTGATCAGAAGCGTGGCGATCATCGAGAAGACCGTGATGAAGCGCAGTTCCGTCTTGGTGTGCACCGCGACGATCGACAGCCCGGTGGTGATCAGCACCGCGATGACGACCAGCGCGCCCAGCTTGGTCTTGATCGAGAACGGGCGTACGCCGCCCCAGGGTTCCTCACCGGATGCCCCGGGGCTCCGCCGTGCGGCCTGGCGCCCGTCGCTGCTCATGGCGTCGGCGTCTCCAGCGCGTAGCCCACGCCGTGCACCGTGCGGATCCGCTCCGCGCCGATCTTCCGCCGCAGCGCCTTGATGTGGCTGTCGACGGTGCGGGTGCCGGAGGCGTCCGCCCAGTCCCACACCTCGGCCAGCAGCTGCTCGCGGGACAGCACCGCGCGCGGGGTGTTCGCCAGGCACACCAGCAGGTCGAACTCGGTCGGCGTCAGGTGGACGTCCTCCGACTTCACCCGCACCCGGCGCTGCGCGTGGTCGATCTCCAGTTCGCCCAGGCGCAGGATGCCGGTGCGGGGCGTGGCGGCGGCCAGCGCGGCCCGCTCCACCCGGCGCAGCAGCACGTGCACCCGGGCCGCCAGCTCGCGCATCGAGAACGGCTTGGTCATGTAGTCGTCCGCGCCGACGCCGAGGCCGACCAGCATGTCGGTCTCGTCGTCCCGGGCGGTGAGCATCAGCACCGGCACCGGCCGCTGCGCCTGCACCCTCCGGCACACCTCCAGCCCGTCGAAGCCGGGCAGCATGATGTCGAGGATCAGCAGGTCGGGCTGCCAGGCCTCGGCGGTGTCCACGGCGGCCGGACCGTCGGCCGCCGTTTGCACCAGGAATCCCTCGGCGCGAAGCCGGGCCGCGACGGCGTCGACGATCGTGGGGTCGTCCTCGACGACCAGCACCCGGCGCTGTGCGCCCGGGGTGGTCGTCGCGCCGGTCTGGGAGGTGTGTGTCTGCTCCATCGCCCGCCCCTGTTGTTGCTTTCCGGAATCCGTGGGGTGATCCCATGTCTGCGATTGACGCTTGAATGATCGGCGTCGAGGCAGCACATTACGGGGACTCGCCGCGCTGTCGCTATCCAGGTCGGACGCCGAGGTGGACGGCGTCCGGAACGCCCCGGGCAACGGGCACCTCTTCGGTACGCACCTGACGGAACCCGGCATTCCGCAAGCTTCCTTCAAATTCCGGAGAGGGCCGGGCCGACCACACCGCCAGCACCCCGCCCGGTCTCAACACCCTTGCGCAGGCGGCGAGTCCGGCGGGCGAGTAGAGCGTGCCGTTGCCCTCCGTCACGGTCCAGCCGGGCCCGTTGTCGATGTCGAGGCACAACGCGTCGAACGTGTCCGACGTCTCATTGACGTACGCCACCAGATCCGCTTCCACGATCGTGGTGCGCGGGTCGGCGAGCGCGTCCGCGGACACCTCGGCCAGCGGCCCCTCCCGGTGCCACCCGATGACGGCGGGCTCGCGCTCCACCACGGTGACCGCTGCCCACCGCGGGTCGGCGGCGGCGTGCGCCAGCGAGAACCCCACCCCCAGCCCGCCGAGCAGCAGGCGCGGTTCCGGCCGCCCGCCCAGCGCGTCCCGCGCCGCGTCCACCAGCAGCCGCTCCGAGCGGCCGTCCGAGGTGTCCATCAGGAAACAGCCGTTGGCGATGATCTGCAGCAGCGCACCGTGCCGGCGCAGCACCACCTCGCCGTACGGGCCGTCATGCCGGTCCAGGACCACGGGGGAGTCGTTCGCGGCAGCCATGCCCCCATCCTGGCCGAACACCGCTGGAGGTTCACGGCGATTACGGGTGAAGCGACGGCGCGGGGGCGGTGCGCGGACGCGCCCGGAGCGTGAGAGGCCGCCGTGCACGCGCTCCCGCGTGGCGCCGGTCATAGACAGCGGCGCGCCCGGGGGCGAAGGGTGGGGTGCGACGGAAGGAGCGCCCCACCGTGGAGCGGAACGCGACGGGCCCCGGGACGACCGCGTCCCCGCCCCCGACGGGGCCGCCCCTTCCCGGCGCGGCCGCCGCCGAGCCCCCGGCGGTCTCCGGGCCGCTCGACGGCATGCCCCGTCAGCGCGGCGCCGCGACGGCCGCCCAGGCGCCCGCCGACGTCCCCGAGCCTCCCCGGGGCCCGCGGCCGTGGAACGTGCTGCCCACCCCGGCCGGCACCCCGTTCACCTTCGCCTACGCGGCCGTGCTGGCCGTCACCTCCCTGGTCGCCGCCCGGGCCGACCCCGGCCTGGTGCACACCCTCCACCAGGGCTCCAGCACGGACGTGGCCCATCTGGTGCGCGCGCCCGTGCCGGTGCTGCTGGCGAGCGCGCTGTGGATCGCGGGCGGGGTCGTCTCGCCGTACACGGCCGCGTTCGTGCTGGTCCTCACCGCACTGGAGCGGCGCGCCGGTGCGGTGCGGGCCGCCTGCGTCTTCCTGGGCGGGCACGCGCTGGCCACCCTCGCCACCGAGGTCCCGGTGGGCCTCGCCGTCCTGCTCGGGCGACTGCCCCCGACCTCGCTGCACCGCCTCGACTACGGCATCAGCTTCGGCGTCGCCGCCAGCGTCGGCGCGCTGGCCGGCCTGCTCCGCCCCCTGCTGCGCTGGCCCCTGCTCGCCGTGACGGCCGGGGCGCTGCTCGACGGCCTCCTCGCCTACCGGGACCCGCTGACCGACTGGGGTCATGTCATCGCCCTCACCCTCGGCATCGCCGCCTGGCCCCTGATCCGGCCCGTGCGGCACCGAACCCCCGTGACGCTGCGCGCACCTGACGCCTGAACGGGCCGGGGCACCGCGCCGCGGGTCATCGGCAGCGGCGGGCTCTACGACGGGCGCCTGGCTGGTGTCTTCCCTCCGGCCGAGGCGCGGTGGCTGCGCGGCGTACCGGCGGGATACGGGTTGGGTGGCCGAGATCAGGGCCGGGTTGTCGGCATCGCCCGGGTGGCGGGGCGGGCGGCGTGCCTGCCCGGCGGGCGCATGGCCGGGGCGGTGGCGAGGAGTGGCGGTCCGCATCGGTCGGGCGGCGGGGCGGCGGTCCCGCGGTGTGCATGGCTCGGGGCTGCGCCCCGGCCGAGCCCGCGGTGGCCGCGGGGTGCGCTGGCGGGGAGGGCGCCCGGTCGGGCGGCGGGGGCCGGTTGCGGCGGCGGGCGGGTGCGCGGGGGTGCGCTGCCCGACGGGGGTACGGGTCGGGGTGCCCGGCACCGCAGCCGGGCCGTCGGCGTCGGCCGGGCGGTGGAGCGGGCGGAGTGCCTGCCCGGCGGGCGCATGGCTCGTGTCTTGGCTTCGGCCGAGCCGCGGTTGCCCTGCGGCGTACTGACGGGGGTGTATCGGCCGGGGGAGAGGGACCGCTCCGGGCGGTGGGTGGGTGCGCATGCCTGCCCGGCGGGGCGCACGGCATCGGGGCGGTGGGCACCACGGCAGGCCGTCGGCTTCGGCCGGGGGCGGTGGGCGGCGTGCCTGCCCGGCGGGCGCATGGCTGGGGCGGTGCCCAAGCGGTGGCTGTCTGCATCGGCCGGGCGGCGGGGCCGCGGTCCCGCGGTGTGCATGGCTCGGGTCCGCGCCTCGGCCGAGCCCGCGAGGCGCGCCGGCGCGGATCCTCGGCCGGGCGGCGGGGAACGAACCCGGCCGCGGGCGGGTGTGCCGAGCGGGGCTTTCCGGCGGGGGAGGCGCCGGCGCTCTCGCCGGTCGGTCGGCGGGCCGGGGGAGTGCTCGCGGGCCGGCGTTTCCCCGCTTGAGCGGGCCTCGCACGCTCCCCACCTGCATCGATCATCTGATCGCTCACAGCGAACACATGCGCGGGAACATAACTCGCGGCCAAAACATTGAGTCGGCATAGCTCAAGTTGACTGCCTAAGGGGAGATCATGGCTGCTGAGTCACCGGCGTTCACGCTGAACCTGCCCGTGCTGCCGCTCGACGACGAGGTCGTACTGCCCGGCATGGTGGTTCCGCTGGACCTGAGCGACGCCGAGGTGCGAGCCGCGGTGGAGGCCGCGCAGGCCGCCGCCCGGTCGGAGCCCGGCAAGCCCAAGGTGCTGCTGGTGCCGCGGATCGACGGCACGTACGCCAAGACGGGCGTCCTCGGCACGGTCGAGCAGGTCGGCCGGCTGGCCGACGGTGACCCGGGGGCCCTGATCCGCGGCCGGAGCCGGGTGCGCATCGGCGCCGGCACCACCGGTCCGGGCGCGGCGCTGTGGGTCGAGGGCGCCCGCATCGAGGAGAGCGTGCCCGACCCGCTGCCGGGCCAGGTCGCCGAACTGGTCAAGGAGTACAAGGCGCTCGCCACCACCTGGCTGAAGAAGCGCGGCGCCTGGCAGGTCGTGGACCGCGTCCAGGCCATCGACGACGTCTCGGCGCTGGCCGACAACTCCGGCTACTCGCCGTTCCTGACCGTCGACCAGAAGGTCGAACTGCTGGAGACCGCCGACCCGGTGGCCCGGCTCAGGCTCGCCACGCAGCGGCTGCGCGACCACCTCGCGGAGCAGGAGGTGGCCGAGACCATCGCCAAGGACGTCCAGGAGGGCGTCGACAAGCAGCAGCGCGAGTTCCTGCTGCGCCGTCAGCTGGAGGCCGTCCGCAAGGAGTTGCGGGAGCTGAACGGCGAGAAGGAGGGCGAGGAGTCCGACGACTACCGCGCCCGCGTGGAGGCCGCCGACCTGCCGGAGAAGGTCCGCGAGGCCGCGCTGAAGGAGGTCGACAAGCTGGAGCGCGCCTCCGACCAGTCGCCCGAGGGCTCGTGGATCCGCACCTGGCTGGACACGGTCCTGGAGATGCCGTGGAACGAGCGGACCGAGGACGCGTACGACATCCAGGGCGCCAAGGCGGTCCTCGACGCCGAGCACGCGGGCCTGGAGGACGTGAAGGAGCGCATCACCGAGTACCTGGCCGTGCGCAAGCGGCGCACCGACCGGGGCCTGGGCGTCATCGGCGGCCGGCGCGGCGGCGCCGTGCTGGCGCTGGTCGGACCGCCCGGCGTCGGAAAGACCTCGCTCGGGGAGTCGGTCGCCCACGCCATGGGCCGCAAGTTCGTCCGGGTCGCCCTCGGCGGCGTCCGCGACGAGGCCGAGATCCGCGGACACCGCCGCACCTACGTCGGTGCGCTGCCCGGCCGGATCGTGCGCGCCGTCAAGGAGGCCGGGTCCATGAACCCCGTGGTCCTGCTGGACGAGATCGACAAGGTCGGCTCCGACTTCCGCGGCGACCCGGCCGCGGCTCTGCTGGAGGTGCTGGACCCCGCGCAGAACCACACCTTCCGGGACCACTACCTGGAGGTCGAGCTGGACCTGTCGGACGTGGTCTTCCTCGCCACCGCCAACGTCCTGGAGGCGATCCCGGAGGCCCTCGCCGACCGTATGGAGATCGTCCGGCTGGACGGCTACACCGAGGACGAGAAGATCGTCATCGCCCGGGACCACCTGCTGCCGCGCCAGCTGGAGCGGGCCGGCCTGGACGGCGACGAGGTCACGATCGACGAGAGCGCGCTGCGCAAGCTCGCCGGCGAGTACACCCGCGAGGCGGGCGTACGGAACCTGGAGCGGTCCGTCGCACGGCTGCTGCGCAAGATCGCCGCCCAGCACGAACTGGGCGAGCGGGAGCTGCCGTACACCGTGACCGACGCCGACCTGCGCGACCTCATCGGGCGCCCGCACCACGTGCCCGAGTCCGCCCAGGACCCGGCCGAGCGCCGTACGGCCGTCCCCGGTGTGGCGACCGGTCTCGCGGTCACCGGAGCCGGCGGCGACGTGCTCTTCGTGGAGGCGTCCCTCGCCGACCCGGAGACCGGGGCGGCGGGCCTGACCCTCACCGGCCAGCTCGGCGAGGTGATGAAGGAGTCCGCGCAGATCGCGCTGAGCTTCCTGCGCAGCCACGGCGCCGAACTGGAGCTGCCGGTGGCCGACCTCAAGGACCGGGGCGTGCACATCCACTTCCCGGCGGGCGCGGTCCCCAAGGACGGCCCGAGCGCGGGCATCACGATGACCACGGCGCTCGCCTCGCTGCTCTCCGGCCGCCTGGTCCGCACGGACGTGGCCATGACCGGCGAGGTCTCGCTGACCGGCCGGGTGCTGCCCATCGGCGGCGTGAAGCAGAAGCTGCTCGCCGCCCACCGCGCCGGGGTGACCACCGTGATCATCCCCAAGCGCAACGAGCCCGACCTGGACGACGTCCCGGCCGAGGTGCTGGACAAGCTGGACGTCCACACCGTGACCGACGTCCGCCAGGTCCTGGAGCTGGCGCTCGCGCCCGCCGTGAACGGCGCGGCGCCGGAGGTGCCGGTCGCGGCGTGACGGACGCGGCCGGACGGGTGGGGCCCGGGCTCCGTGAGGAGACCCGGGCCTTCGCCCTGCCCGGCGTCCGGCCGGGCGCACACCGGGCGCACACCGGGAGCGATCGGTAGGATTCAGGCAGGAGCCGGCCCTCCGCAGCCGACCGGGGTGGGGGTGGTGTCCCGATGAACACGGCGTCCGGGCAGGGGAGTCGGCCGCCCGCGGCCCCGGCCGCCCCGATCGGCGCCGAGATCGCCGGCTACCGGGTGGAGCGCGAACTCGGCCGCGGCGGCATGGCCGTCGTCTACCGCGCCAAGGACCTGCGCCTCGGCCGCACGGTCGCCCTCAAGCTGCTCGCCCCCGAGTACACCCGCAACGAGGCCTTCCGCGGCCGCTTCGCCCAGGAGTCGCGGGTGGCCGCCGCCATCGACCACCCCAACATCGTGCCCGTCTTCGAGGCCGGCGAGGCCGACGGGATCCTGTACATCGCCATGTGCTTCGTCTCCGGCCTGGACCTGCGCGCCCTGCTGGACCGCGAGGGTCCGCTGCCGGTGCCGGCAGCGCTGCGCATCGCCGCCCAGCTCGCCTCCGCGCTCGACGCGGCGCACGCCCGCGACCTGGTCCACCGGGACGTCAAGCCCGGCAACGTCCTGGTCGCCAAGGGCATCGACAGCGACCACCCCGAGCACGTGTACCTCACCGACTTCGGACTGGCGAAGAAGTCCCTGTCGCTCACCGGTTTCACCAGCGCGGGGGAGTTCGTCGGCACGCTGGACTACGTGGCGCCCGAGCGGATCGCCGGCCGCCCCGTGGACGGCCGGTCCGACCTGTACAGCCTCGCCTGCGTCGTCCACGAGACGCTCACCGGCGCACCGCCCTTCCGGCGCGAGGACGACCTGGAACTGCTCTGGGCCCACCAGTACGATCCGCCGCCCGCCCTGAGCGAGCAGCGGCCGGACGTCCCGGCCGCCGTCGACGAGGTGCTGCGCCGGGCCCTGGCGAAGGCCCCGGACGACCGGTACGACACCTGCCTGGAGTTCGTGACGGCCCTGCGCGCGGCCGCCGGCGAGGTCGGCCCGCGCGGCCGCACGCCGACGCTGGTGGACCGGCGGGTGGGCGCCGCCTGCGCCGGCCCCGGCGGGGACCGGACCCGGCCGCCCGAGCCGCCGGCGTGGGCCCGGCCCGTCCTCCGGGCGCCGCGGTAGGGGGCGTGCCGCCCGCCGTCAAGTCCCGAGTTCTCGGAACGTGCCCTCGCCGCGCCCCCTCCGGCCTACTGGACGTACGGGCCGCACGGGCCGCACCGGCGCCCGGCCAGGTCCGCCGGCCAGGTCCGCCGCACAGGCCCACGAAACGGGCCTACGACACGGGCCTACGACACAGGCTTGCGACACGACACGACACGACACGGCACGACACGAGCAGGAGGACGACCGTGAGGAGCACGCACCGCATCCCTGGGGGAAGCCCCCCGTCCCGGGCACACGCGTCCGGGGGCGCCCGCCGCCCCGGCCGCGCAGGACACCGCGTCCGGGCCGCCGTCCGCCGGCGCGACGCCGGCCCCGATCCCCCGCACCCCGGACGGGCCCTCCGCCGAGCACCACCGCGCCCGGCGGCTGATGCCGCCCCGCCGCACCCCGCGGCGGGGCGGCGGCGTGCGTGCGGCGTCACAGCGCGGACAGCGACTGCTCCGCCCACACCGTCTTGCCGATCCGGTCGTGCCGGGTGCCCCAGCGGTCGGCGAGCTGGGCGACCAGCAGCAGACCCCGGCCGCCCTCGTCGAAGATGCGCGCCCGCCGCATGTGCGGGGTGGTGCCGCTGGCGTCGTACACCTCGCTGATCAGGGTGCTGTCCTGGTGGATCAGCCGGAGCCGGATCGGCGGGCGGCCGTAGCGGATGGCGTTGGTGACCAGCTCGCTGACCACCAGCTCGGTGGTGAACGCCGCCTGCTCCAGGCCCCACGCGGACAGCTGCGCGGTGGCGTGGTGGCGGGCGCGGGCGACGACGGTGGGCTCGCTGTCCAGGTGCCAGGAGGCGACCCGGTCCTCGTGCAGGGCCCGGGTGCGGGCCACCAGCAGGGCGATGTCGTCGTCGGGACGGCGGGTCAGCAGCTCGGTCAGGACCCGGTCGCAGACGGAGTCCGGCGACGTCGCCGGGCGGCCGAGCGCGGCGGACATCTTGTCAAGGGCCTCGTCGATGTCGTGGTCGCGCGCCTCCAGCAGGCCGTTGGTGTAGAGGGCGAGCAGGCTGCCCTCGGGCAGGTCCGTCTCGACGGCCTCGAACGGCAGCCCGCCCAGCCCCAGCGGCGGCCCCGCCGGCACGTCGAGGAAGCGGACGGCGCCGTCCGGGGTGACCACGGCGGGCGGCGGATGCCCGGCCCGGGCCAGCGTGCAGCGGCGCGAGACCGGATCGTAGACCGCGTACAGGCAGGTGGTGCCGATGCCGCCGGCGGTCTCGGCGTCCGGGTCCGCGCTGCCCTCGTCGGCCGCCAGCCGCAGCACCAGGTCGTCGAGGTGGGTGAGCAGCTCGTCGGCCGGCAGGTCGACGTCGGCCAGGGTCCGCACCGCCGTGCGCAGCCGGCCCATCGTGGCGGAGGCGCGGATGCCGTGGCCCACCACGTCGCCGACGACGATCGCCACCCGCGCCCCGGACAGCGGGATCACGTCGAACCAGTCCCCGCCCACGCCGGCCCGGGTGGCGGCGGGCAGATAGCGGGTGGCGACGTCCAGGGCCGCCTGGTCGGGCAGCGTGTGCGGCAGCAGGCTGCGCTGCAGGGCCATCGTGGTCGTACGGGACCGGGAGTGGTCGCGGGCCTGCCGGATGCCGGCGGCGGCCCGGGCGGCGAACTGCTCCGCGAGCCGCAGATCCTCGGGCCCGAAGGGCTCGCGCTGCCGGAGGCGGCCGAACAGGGCCACGCCGAGCGTGCTGCCCTGCGCCAGCAGCGGCACCGCCAGCAGCGAGTGCGCCCCGGACGCGCGCAGCCACGCGGCGCCCGGGTCCAGCGCCGCCCAGCCGGCGACGGCCGGGTCCGCCGTGTCGTACAGCAGGGGGCGGGCCGCGGCCAGGCACTGGGCGGGCGGCGACTGAGCCGGGCAGACGATCGCGTCGCCGACACCGACGCTGTCGCCGACGCCGACGCCGACGCCGACGCCGACGCCGACGCCTACGTCGGCGCCGGCTCCGGTGCCGTGACCGGGGCCGCCGGCCGGAACGGCGCGCAGGGCGGCCCGGCGCAGCACCACCTGGTCCGGCGGCGGGCCGGTGGCCTCGGCCGGCGTGCGCGGGTCGTCCAGCAGGTCGACCGCCATGACGTCGGCCAGCCGGGGAACCGTGACCTCGCCGAGCTCCTGGGCGGCGCGTGCCTGGTCCGCGGCGGTCCCGGCGCGCGAGCCGGTTCCGCCGGGCGGGCGCTGGGCGGCGGCGGCCTCCCGGCCGGCCTGCGGCACGGACAGGCAGACGGCCCGTACCCGGCCGCCGGTGTCCTTCAGCGGGCTGAGGACGGCGGCCCCGCCGAGGTGCGGACCGGGGGCGCCGCGCGTCTCCTGCGGCCGGCCCGACTCCAGCGCCGCCCGCATCGACCGCTCGGCCTCCTCGCTCGCGCCCCCCGGCACGATGTGGACGAGGCGCAGCCCGCGCATCGCCGCCTCCGGCAGCGCGAGGGCGTGCTCCATCCGGCGGTTGGCGCGCACCAGGCGCAGGTCGGCATCGAAGATCGCCAGCGGAAAGGGGGACTGCAGGAACGTCCACTCCTCCAGCGGTTCCCCGCGGGGCGGCTGCGCGCGGGCCGTCACGGCGCTCACCACCAGCCAGTCGGCGGCCCCGCCGTCCGAGGTCCGGCGGTGGGCGAGCACGCCCAGCTCCACGCGCCTGCCGTCCTGGTGGCGCAGCGGGACGGTGCCGTTCCAGCGGGTCCGGCCGGCCAGCGCCCGCCGAGCTGCCGCGCCCCCGGCGGCGAGCAGCGCCGAGGCGGGCCGGCCGACGACGGCCGAGGAGTCGTAGCCGAGCAGCCGCTGCGCGCCCTCGCTCCAGCCGGTCAGGATGCCCTGCTCATCGATGGTGGCCGTGGCCGTGTACGTCGACTGTCGCTCCATCGCCGCTCATCTCGCCCTTGCTCGGCAGGCTCTCCTGACCAGCATGATCCCGGCCGGCGCGGAGCACCAACGCAGGCCCGGCGGCGCGTCCCGGGGCGCCGGGGCGCGCGGCCCGGGACGCCGGCTCGGGCCCCTGGGCCCGCCGGACGACCCGGTGCCGGCCGGACCCGGTGCCGGACGCTAGCCGAGGGCCAGGGCCTGGACCCGGTCGAGCGCCCCGTTGAACTTGTCGTGGTCGCCGACGGTCGGGCCGGAGGAGGTGTACTGCCACATGGTGTAGTACTGCCACCCGGCCGGCAGCGTGCCCGGATCGGAGGCGTAGCGGGCGATCCACAGCGGGTTGTTCGCCGCGAAGCCGCCGTAGTTGCCGGTGCACTGGGTCCACCAGGTGGTGGCCGTGTAGATCACCGGGTACCGGCCGGTGCGCGCCCTGTAGGCGTTGACGAAGTCGGCGATCCAGCTGACCATCTGGCTCGCGGTCTTGCCGTAGCAGGCGGCGCCGTAGGGGTTCCACTCGATGTCGAGGGCGCCGGGCAGGGTCCTGCCGTCCCGGGACCAGCCGCCGCCGTGGTCGACGAAGTAGGCGGCCTGGGTGGCGCCGCTGGTGGTGTCGGGGGTGGCGAAGTGGTAGGCGCCGCGGATCATGCCCACGTCGTAGGAGCCGTTGTACTGCTGGGCGAAGTACGGATTGGTGTAGTACGTGCCTTCCGTGGCCTTGGTGTACGCCCAGCGCACCCCGCTGTTCCACAGGGTCGGCCAGGCGACGTCGCCCTGGTGGCCGGAGACGTCGACGCCCTCCGTCTGGGCGGCGCTGCCGGTGCGGGGGGCGCCGCTGCGGCCGTCGTGGGCGAGGACGCCGACGCCCATGCGGGCGGAGCCGCGGGCGGGCGCTGCCGCGGCCTGCGCGGAGGCGGGCGGGGCGGTGAGAGAGAGGGCCGCGAGCACGGCGGTGAGGAGGCCGGCGAGGGGGAGCGGGCGCGGGCGGCGGACGGAGCCGGGTCTGAGCACGGGCATGACGTGCCTCCGGGGGAGTGAAGTGGGGGGACACGGCCAGGAACAGATCACTGGCGTGGGCATGCCATCACCTGCCTGGTAAGGGAAGCTACGCACGTAGACGACGGCGTGGGAAGGGGGTCCGGACGACGCCGTTGGTCTACGCCTGCGAAATACTTACGGAGCTGCGGCAATGGCGGCGTTTGACGGAAACTTTCAGGACAGCGAAACCGATCAGGGGTGCTGACGTGCACGAGGACGCAAACGGCGGCGCGCGGGGCGTCGCCGCGCAGGGGACGCCCAGTGGTGCAGACCAGGAGTTCCTGGCGCTGGAGCGCGAATTGACCGTGCTGCTCCGGCGCGCCCGGGCCAACCAGGGTGAGATGGCCCGCGCGGTCCACCCCGACCTGGAGTCCTCCGCGTACGGCCTGCTCATCCGCCTGGACGAACTGGGCGGCCAGCGGGCCACGGAACTCGCCGCCTACATCGGCGTCGGCAAGGCGACCATGTCCCGCCAGCTGCGCGCCCTGGAGGAGCTGGGTCTGATCGCCCGGGAACCCGACCCCGCCGACGGCCGCGCCTGGCTCGTCACCCTCACCGCCGAGGGCCGCCGCCGCGTCGGCACGGTCCGCGAGGCCCGCCGCGCCCGCTACGTCCGCCAGCTCGCCCACTGGGACCGCCACGAGGTGGCCGAACTGGCCCGTCTGCTGCACCAGTTGAATCGCGTGATGGAGAAGTAGCCCCGCGGAGGCGGCCCCTCGCGAGCGGCCCCTCACAGTTCCACGTACACCACCGTCGCGTCGTCGTGCGTCTTGCTCCGCCCCAGGAACGCGCGCTCCTCCCGGTCCGCCGTCTCCAGCTCCCGCACCCGGTCGACCAGCGCACGGGCGCCCTCCTTCGCGACCACGTCGAACAGGGCCGTCCAGTCGCCCTCCCGGAACATCTCCGTCCAGCGGGCCGCGCCGTCCGTCAGCGCGGCCAGCGCCCGGGCCTCCCGCCGGGGCAGGGCGCCGGTGACCGCGCGGGAGGCGACCGAGGGGTCGGCGGCGGCCGTGAAGAAACCGCCCTCCTTGTTGCGCAGGTGCGCGTCGACCAGGGCGTCCGTGGCCAGCGCGGAGCGGGGGAGCCGGGCGAGCCGGTCGTCCAGCAGCGGCGTCACCGTGCCGCCCGGACCCTGTACGAGCAGCACGGAGTCGGACAGCACCAGATACTCCACTGCGGCGTCGGACCAGCGGGTCAGGACGACGGTCGCCTGGGGGGTTCGCGGGTGAGAAAGGTCACAGGTGTCCGCGTGGGCGTCGGCGGTCCGGCGGATCGCCCGTCCGAGAATCTCCGGGAGCGTCAGATCTCGGCCGGAAACGGTCAGTTCGGTCAGCGCGCCGCCCAGTCGCGCGGTGAACCAGGGGACCGAATGCAGACAGCCGGCTCCGCCGTCGGGCGGGGTCACCCCGTCCAGGACGACCACGCAACCTCCCTGCCCGGAGGCGGGTAGTCCGACACCGGCGAAGTCCTCGTCGGGGCGGGCCGCGTCGCCGGGTACCGAAACGAGATCAGTGCGCATCCAGCCAGTCTGCACGAGCCCTTCACACCCTCCGCCAAAGGCTGGCAAGCACTGGCGCATCTCAGGGACCCCGCAGGTCAGACGCCTGTTTTGGGGGAGAATGATCCACTCCGGGAAGACGTGGTGGCGAATATTGCCAAAGCCTGCCGCGTGCGTCCAACCGGCCGGCCGCACAAGAGGCCCGCACACGCCAGAGGAACTTGCCCGCCAACTCCCCTCCGATGTTCACTCCTTCGGGTGGCGGGTCAGGTGATGCGCGACCACTGCCCACCGGCGCTGGGAGGGTCGGGAACCGTACGAACCGGGTGTACGCACCACTTGGCACCGAGACGACGGGGCGCCACCCGGGCCCTTGGGTAGACGATTTCAGGAATGCGAGCACCGGTGCAGAAGAAGCGGCCTCGGCGCACAGGCAGTCAGACGGCCCCCGCGGGAACCGTCCCGAAGACCCCCGTGGGCACCGGCCGCCCCACACATGTGCGCAACCGGCTGATCATCGCCGTCGCCGTGGTGGCCGCCGCCATCGCCGGCGCCGGCGCCCCCGCGCTCCTCGGCGCCTCACAGGACGTCGGCGACTCACAGGAACTGGTGACGCTCGCCGCCCGCACCCAGGACGCGCTGACCCTCGCGCACTCGCTCGCCGACGAGCGCGACGAGGTCACCTCCTACGTCGCGGCCGGCCGGCCCCGGTCGAAGGCGCCCTCCGAGGACCGCAGCGCCCGAGTCGACCGGCAGGTCGAGGAACTGCGCGCCGACTCCGGCACCCCGGCGGGCCTGCGCGCCGCCCTCGACGGCATAGAGGCCGTCCGCCGCGGCGCCCTCACCGGCAAGACCACGGCCCTGCAGACCCACCAGGCGTACTCGGCGGCGATCACCGCACTGCACCGGCTCGCCGAGCAGCTGGCCGAGCAGATGCCCCCGCGGGCCGGCTCCGGCGCCCACGCACTTGCCGCGCTGGACTCCGCCGTCCAGCAGTCCGCCGCCGCCCGCGGGCTGCTGCTGGCCGCGCTGAACGTGCCCTCGCGCACCCGGACGGTGATCGACCCCACCACCGGCCTGCCGAGCACCTCCGCCACCACCGGCGAGGCGGAACGCAAGCGGCGCGACGCGCTCACCGCCGCCGCGCAGCAGGCCCGCCTGCGCGCCGACGCGGCCCTCGCCGACTTCCGCGAGACCGCCCCCAAGGCCGCCGCGAACGCCTACGACTCCACGGTCACCGGCCCGGAGGTCAACTCGGCCGACAAGTACCTGGCCTCGCTCACCGACCAGCCGACGCTCGCCGACAGCGAGCTCACCACCGACGTCAAGAAGCTGGACGCGGCCCTGTCCGCCCGCGTCGACCTCATGCGCGGCGCCGAGTCCGCGCTCTACGACCACCGCACCAAGGACCTCGAGAAGCTCCGGGACGACGACGTCACCGCCCTGGAAATCCGCGTCGCGGTCCTCGGCGCGCTGATGCTGGTCGCGGTCGGCGTCGCCACGGCCATGGCCCGCAGCCTGACCCGCCCCCTGTCGGTCCTGCGCCGCGGCTCGGCCCGCCTCGCGGAGTCCGAGGACCCCACGGCCCAGGAGCCGATCGCCTTCACGGGCCGCAACGACGAGTTCGCCCAGGTGGTCCGCTCCGTCAACGCCCTGCACGCGCACGCCGTGGCCCTCCACGAGCGCGTCGCCACCCTGGAGACCGACCGCAAGCACCTGGTCGGCCAGCGCCAGAAGATGGCCGACGCCCGCGAGGAACTGCGCGCCGAGCTCGCCGAGTCCGCAGCCCAGCTGGAGCGGCTGCGCGCCAGCATCGGCGGCACCTTCGTCAACCTCGCGCTGCGCACCCTCGGCCTGGTCGAACGCCAGCTCGCCGTCATCGAGGGCCTGGAGGACCGGGAGCAGGACCCCGACCGCCTCGCCACCCTGTTCAAGCTCGACCACTTCGCCACGGTCATGCGCCGGCACAGCGAGAACCTCCTGGTCCTCGCCGGCACCGAGCACGTCCAGCAGCACCCCGGCCCGGTGCCGCTGGTCGACGTGGTCCGGGCGGCGGTCAGCGAGATCGAACGCTACGAGCGCGTCCGCATCGCGGCGCTCCCCCCGCACGCGCACATCGCCGGCTTCGCCGCCGACGACCTCTCCCACCTGCTGGCCGAGCTGATGGAGAACGCCACCTCGTTCTCCCCGCCGGACCTGCCGGTGGAGGTCTCCGGCTGGCTGCTGGAATCCGGTGAGGTCATGCTCTCGGTGCAGGACGAGGGCATC
The DNA here is from genome assembly GCF_040613915.1 of Streptomyces sp. NPDC006193. Lineage (NCBI taxonomy): Bacteria > Bacillati > Actinomycetota > Actinomycetes > Kitasatosporales > Streptomycetaceae > Streptomyces > Streptomyces sp. NPDC006193. Next base: position 124,965 of record NZ_JBEXTB010000003.1, on the reverse strand, counting down.
GGCATGACCGAGGAGCGCCTCGCCCGGCTCAACGCCCGCCTCACCGAGTTCGACCCCGAGGCCCCCTACGAGCAGGAGGGCGACGACGGCCTCGGCCTCGGCCTGTACGTGGTCGCCCGCCTCGCCCACCGCCACGGCGTCCGCGTCCAGCTGCGCGAGCAGAAGCAGGGCGGCATCGCGGCGGTCGTGGTCCTCCCGGAGCCCCTGCTCACCGAGGCCCCGCCGGCGGCGCTCCCGCCCCAGGCCGCGGCCCCCGGCGGCACCGGCGCCTTCACCCTGCCCGGCGCCCACGCCGAGGCCAACTCCAACGTCCTTCCCGCCCGCGGGAAGCACACCGACCCGCTGGTCGCCCTGGCGGAGCAGGCGGTACGCGACGCCGGCGCGGCCGGTACCGCCCGGCGGGCCGGCGACACCGCCGGCGCCGGCGAGGGGAAGACCCCGGCGCCGGACTCTGCCGGGCCGGGCGCCGACGGCGGCGACCCGGCGGACCGCCCGGTCCACGAGCAGGCCGGCCGGCCCGCACGGGACGCGGAGACCCGCCCGAAGGCCCCGGCGGAGACCTACGCCGAGACGACGATGGAGCTCCTGCTCCCGGACCCGCACGGGGAGCCGGCGCAGCCGGACGGGCCGGAGCGGAGCCCGCGGCGCCACGACCCGGCCGCGGCCGACGGCGAGCGGACCCCGCACCAGGCGCCCGCACCCGGCGACGAGAGCCGCACGGCCGGCGCGGACGGGACCGAGCACCACCCCGACGACGAAGCCGGGGCGGAGGACCAGCTCACCAGCAAGGGCCTCCCCAAGCGCACACCCAGGATCACCGCACCCACCGCCCCGCCCCGCCAGCGCAGCACCAGCGTGGACGCCGAGGCTCTGCGCCGCAGGCTCGGCGGCTTCCGCCGCGGTGCCGAGGCCGGTTACCGCCATGTGGAGGCGGAGATCGCCGAACAGACGGCCAGCCACCAGCGGCCGGCCGGCCACGCACACGCCGAAGAAGCCACGGGGGGCACAGCCGAGGAGGCAAGCAGTTGACCGCGCCCACTACCTACGGACTGAGCAGTGAAGCCCGCAACCTGCACTGGCTGCTGACCAATCTGGTCGAGGAAGTACCCGGCATCCAGTCCGTCGCCGTGGTCTCCTCGGACGGTCTGCTGCTGCTGTCGTCCGACCCGGGCCACACGGAGGAGGCCCGTCAGACCCGCGGCAGCCGGCGCACCGGCCCGCGGGGCTCCTCCGCCGACCTCGCCACCATCGTCTCCGGCATCGGCAGCCTCACCGTCGGCGCCGCCAAGCTGATGGCGTTCGGCGGGGTCAAGCACACGATGGTCGCGATGGAGGAGGGCAGTCTGTTCGTGATGTCGATCAGCGACGGCTCGCTGCTCGGCGTGCACGGTTCCGCCGAGTGCGACATGAGCGTGGTGGCGTACCACATGGCGCTGTTCGTGGGCCGCGCCGGACATGTGCTGACGCCGGAACTGCGCAGCGAGCTGCGCAAGTCCCTGGAGACGTCCACGGAGTCGACCGGGAGCGCCCGATGAGCGGTGCGTCCAGGCAGCTCCCGGTCCGCGGCGGTGATCGCAAACCCGCCCGGGTCCGCCCCTACTCGCTCACCGGCGGCCGTACCCGCTTCGGCCACGTCCTCCTCGTGGAGACGTTCGTGGCCGCGCTGGAGGCCCCCGAGGAGCGCAAGGAACTGACGAACGGCTCCCTCACCACCCGGGTCATGCCGGAGATGCGGGCCATCGTCGAACTGTGCCGCCGTATGCGCACGGTGGCTGAGATCGCCGCGCTGCTGAAGATGCCGCTCGGCGTGGTCCGCGTGCTCCTCAGCGATCTCGCGGACCAGGGAAAGATCCGTGTGTACGGAACCGGAACCGGTCACGGCACCGGCCGCCCGGACCGAGCGCTGCTGGAAAGGGTGCTGAGTGGACTCCGCCGTCTCTGACGCCGCCGCCTCCGCCGTCGGAGGCGCCTCCCTCGTCGCCGGCTTCACCGAGCCCGACGAGGACCTGAAGTCCTGGCAGACGGACCGCACCCGGGCCCCCATCGCCACGAAGATCGTGGTCGCCGGGGGCTTCGGCGTGGGCAAGACCACGCTGGTCACGTCCGTCTCGGAGATCACGCCCCTGCAGACCGAGGCGCTGATGACCGAGGCCAGCGAGGGCACCGACGACCTGTCCGCCACGCCGGACAAGCTGACCACCACCGTGGCCATGGACTTCGGCCGCATCACGCTCGACGACGACCTGGTGCTCTACCTGTTCGGCACGCCGGGTCAGCAGCGGTTCTGGTTCATGTGGGACGACCTGGTGCGCGGCGCGATAGGCGCCGTCGTCATGGCGGACACCCGCCGTCTGAAGGACTGCTTCCCGGCGCTGGACTACTTCGAGAGCTGCGGGCTGCCGTACGTCGTCGCGGTCAACCACTTCGACGGCAGCGAGCGGTTCGAGCCGGAGGACGTACGGGAGGCCCTGACGATCCCCGTGCACGTCCCTGTCATGATCATGGATGCGCGGCGCCGGATCTCGGTGATCGAGACCCTCCTGGCCCTGGTGGGCCACGCGCTGGACGCAACCCCCGAGTAGTCCCTGTTAGGAGCACCACCCGCATGCGGAAGATACTCGTCGTCGGAGCCGGCCAGTCCGGGCTCCAGCTCGCCCTCGGCCTGCAGTCGCACGGCTACGAGGTCACCCTGATGTCGAACCGGACCGCGGACGAGATCCGCTCCGGCCGGGTCATGTCGACGCAGTGCATGTTCGACACCGCTCTGCAGCACGAGCGCGATCTCCAGCTGAACTTCTGGGAGTCCCAGGCCCCGAAGATCGAAGGACTCGGCGTCTCGGTCGCGGCCCCCGGCTCCCACGACCCGGGCCCCACCCAGCGGGCCATCGACTGGGTGGGCCGGCTGGACGGGTACGCGCAGTCGGTCGACCAGCGGGTCAAGATGGCGGGCTGGATGGAGACCTTCGCGCAGCGCGGCGGCCAGCTCGTCATCCACGGCGCGGCGGTCGGCGACCTCGACTACTTCTCCCGCGCCTACGACCTCGTGATGGTGGCGGCCGGCAAGGGCGAACTGGTGTCGATGTTCGCCCGCGACCCGGAGCGCTCCCCGTACAGCGAGCCGCAGCGGGCGCTGGCGGTGGCGTACGTCCACGGGCTCGGCCCGCGTCCCGAGCACCCGGACTTCCTGGCGGTGCGCTGCAACCTGGTCCCCGGCGTCGGCGAGCTGTTCGTCATGCCGACGCTGACCACCTCCGGCCCGGCCGACATCCTGTTCTGGGAGGGCATACCCGGCGGCCCGCTCGACGTCTTCGCGGGCGTCAAGGACCCGGCGGAGCACCTCTCCCTGACCCTGGAACTCATGGAGAAGTTCACTCCCTGGGAGTACGCGCGGGCCACGAAGGTCGAACTGACCGACGCCGGCGGCACGCTGGCCGGCCGTTACGCCCCGACCGTCCGCAACCCCGTCGGGCGGCTGCCCTCCGGCGGCCTGGTCCTCGGCGTGGCCGACGTGGTCGTCGCCAACGACCCGATCACCGGCCAGGGCGCCAACTCGGCGTCCAAGTGCGCGGCCGCCTACCTCGCGTCGATCCTCGAGCGGGGCGACAAGCCGTTCGACGAGGAGTGGATGCGGGCCACCTTCGACCGGTACTGGGCCACCGCGCAGCACGTCACCAAGTGGACCAACGCCATGCTGGCCCCGCCGCCGGAGCACGTGCTGAACCTCATCGGCGCCGCCGGGCAGCTGCAGCCGGTGGCGGACCGCTTCGCCAACGCCTTCAACGACCCGGCCGACTTCGAGAACTTCTTCTACGACCCGGAGAAGACCGGGGCCTACCTGGCGTCCGTCACCGGGGCCTGACGGCGTCCCGCCCGCCCCGCACGTCCCGTTCCGCGCCTTCCGGGCGCCCGCCTCCCCCAGGCGGGCGCCCGGCGGCGTTCTCACCGGGCGGAGTCGTCCGGGCGGACGGCGCCGAGCACCGGATAGGACGCGAGCGGCGAGACGGTCACCTTGCCGCCCGGCCGCGGCGCCTGGACGACCTTGCCGTCCCCGACGTACATCGCCACGTGCGTCGCCTCGGGGAAGTAGACCACCAGGTCCCCCGGGCGGAGGTCCCTGAGCGGGACCTTCCGCAGCCGCTGCCACTGCTCCTGGCTGGTGCGCGGGATCGGGGTGCCGGCGTGGGACCAGGCCTCGGCGGTCAGGCCCGAGCAGTCGTACGCGTCGGGGCCCTGCGCGCCCCAGGCGTACGGCTTGCCGAGCTGGTCGAGGGCGTAGTGGACCGCGCGGTCGCCGGCCGGTGAGGCGGGGCGGGCGGCGGGCAGGGCGCCCGCGGCGGTCAGGCGCTGCTGGGCCGCGGTGACCGACTGCTGCTCCAGCCGGGCCACGGCCGCGAGCTGGTCCGCGCTGAGGCCGGCCAGCATGCGCTCCACGCCGGCCAGGCTCGCCCGCACCTCGTCGCGCTGTCTGCGCTGCCGGCCGGCCAGCGTCTGCTGGGTGTCCAGGGCCTTGCGGGCCGCCCGGGCCAGCGCGTCCTTCCGTTCCTCCGCGGCGGTCAGCCGGGCCACCGTCCTCACCCTCGCGCGCGCCAGCTCGCCGATGACGTGTCCCTCGTCCAGCGCGTGCTGCGGGTCGGGGGCGAGCAGGAGGCGGACGTAGGGGCCGAGCCCGCCGCTGTTCTGGTACTGCTGGCGGGCCAGGCGTCCGGCGTCGGCCCGGCCGCCCTGCAGGGCGAGCCGGGCGCGGGCCAGTTCGGCGTCGAGGCGGGCCACCTCGGCGCGCTGCCGCCGCAGTTGCTCGCTCGTGGCGTTGTAGGTCTCGGTGGCCTGTTCGGTCTGCCGGTACAGCCGCTGAAGGTCCGTCAGCAGCCGGGCGACGGACGGCTGCGGGTCCGGCGCGGCCGCGGCCGGTACGGGCGCGAGGACGGCCTGGGCCGCGACCGCGGCCGTACAGGCCCAACGCAGAAGCACTCCTGACACGTCATCACCTCGGATGCGGGGAGACGGACGCTCCGCCTCTCGTATGAAAGGTGATAATCAGACGTGTCGGCCCGGTTCAGGGGGGACGCCTGCGCGAGACGGCGCAGCGCTTTCACCCCTTCGCGTCATCCGGCTTGCCGGACGGCCCGGCGTCCGGTCGCGACCACGGCCACCTGAGCCTGCCGCCGGACCGGTCGTCCGGGTCGTACCGGTACGTCCAGCCCTGGACCAGCCCCAGCCTCGCCCACGCCCGGCCCCGCCCCCGCGAGGGGGCGCCGCCGTGCCCGCGCGGGACGCGCCGGTAGACCAGCACCGTGGGCGGGCCGCCCGCCGGGTCGGGGACGGGAATGCGGTACGTCTTCGGGGGATGCCCGGTGGGGCCCAGCAGCACGGGCAGCACGCGCCCGTCCATGGGGCCGCCCTCGAACGGGGTGTCCTGGCTCTTCACGGTTCCAGTCTCAGCCTTCCCCGGTGAGCGCGCCGACGAGGGCGGCCGTCTGCGGGTCCCGGCCCGCGGTGACGGTGAGGACGGCCATGAACTGCTCCACCAGCCAGTCGCGCAGCTCCCCGGCCGGGGGCTGCCGGCCCTCGTCCAGCCAGATCAGGGAGGCCGCCTCCACGGCGGTGATCCACATCCGGACGGTCATGCGCAGCCGGGGGCCGGGTCCGGTGACGCCCAGGTGCCGGTAGATGTGCTCGGCGGCGACCCGGCGCACCTCGTCGACGATGGCGGTGGTGCGGGAGGTCTCCACCACGCTGCCCCCCTGCAGCAGCGCGCTGAAGCCGGTGCCGTGCTGGTCCACGAAGGCCAGATAGCGGTCCAGGGCGCGGGACAGGCGGAGCATCGGCGGGCCCTCGCGGGGCTCGTCGAAGCACTGCTGGAGCTCGTCGGCGGCCGACCGCAGCGCGGCCTCGTACAGCTGCTGCTTGCCGCCCGGGAAGTACCGGTAGACCAGCGGCCGCGAGACCCCGGCCGCCTCCGCCACGTCGTCCAGCGAGACGTCCTCGGGGGCGCGGTGCGCGAAGAGGTCCAGCGCGGCGCCGAGCAGCTGGCTGCGGCGCTCCTCGACGCTGAGCCGGCGGTAGGCGGGGGTGGGGGCCTGCGGGGTCATGAGCCGCAGGGTAACCGGGCGGCCGGGATCGCGCTGGCCGGGCCGGAGGCCGGCCCCGGCCCGGAGGCCGGAGCCGGCCGTGCGGTGGCCGTCGGTCAGTTGGCGGCCTTGAAGCTCATGACGGGGAACGGGAACCCGTCGCCGGTCTTCACGCCCCAGTTCATGGAGAAGACGGAGCCCTTGCAGTCCTTCTTGGAGTACAGGTTGAGCATGTGCCGCGTGTTGTTGTTGATCGACCGGGCACCGACGGAACGGCTGTCGTAGCACTGGCCGAGCTGAGTGTTGATCTTGCCGGTCCGGCCCGTGAAGTGCTCCCCGGACCAGACGCAGGTGTAGTTCTTCTCGCAGTCCCCGCTCGCGGCCTGGGCGGGTGTGGTCATGACGGCCACGCCGATGCATCCGGCGGCGGCCATCACACCCGCAGAGCGGGCCATGCGCTTGACAATGGTCACTTCGAACCCCGTGTGTCTGATGTCGGTCGACGACTGCGACCACGGCAATCACATGATCACCCCGGCCGCGGCGCCAGCCTAACCGAACCGCCGGCACGAGCCGGCTCACCGGGCCCGCGGCCGCCCCGCCCCCGGCCCGCGCTACGCCAGCAGCCCCGACGACCGCCACAGCCGGCGGCCGACGCCCCGCAGGACGCCGATGTCGTCCAGGAAGTCGGTCAGCCGCTTCGCCCCCGTCTGCATGACCTCCCGCCGGTGCCCGCTCGCCTTCACCTGCGCGAGGGCCTCCCGCCTGTCGAGGCCGACGGCGGTGTACACCGCGGGGTTCACGAAGGCGACCGAGAACACCCGTGCGAACTCCCCGGACGTGATCCGGGTGAACTCCCGCGACCACCTCGGCGCGGTCACCATCTGGCGCCGCAGCTCCTCACGGGCGTACCGGACGTGCCGCGCCTCCTCCACCACGTGGATCCGCGTGACGCCCCGGATCAGCGGCTGGACCCGCTCGTCGGGGAACGTCAGCCGCTGCATCCAGTCCAGGACCTCCTCGCCGAGCAGCGTGGCGGTGAAGGAGCCGGGGGTCGTGGAGACCGTCTTGAACAGGCGCCCGAGGTTCTGGTGGACCCGGCTGACCGGGTACCAGGGCGTGCCGCCGTGCGCGATGAGCCGCGCGAACATCTTCGAGTGCCGGCACTCGTCCTCGATCTCGGTGAGCGCGTACCGCACGTGCGCGCTGGTCGCCGCCTTGTCGTAGATGTGCCGCACCAGCAGCTGCATCAGGATGATCTCGAACCAGATGCCGAGCGAGGCCAGCGCCGCCGCCTCGTGCCGGGAGAGCAGGATGCGCTGCTCCTCGCCCATCCGCTTCCACAGCGGGGTGCCGTAGAGGGACACCAGCTCCGGCGGCCAGAACCACTTGCCCTCCTCGAAGGGCGCGTCCCAGTCCAGCTCCTCGTCCGGGTCGAAGGAGTGCCTGGCGGAAGAGACGAGCAGCCGTTCGGCCACCTGTTCCCGGTCCTTGAGCAGGCCGAGCGCGTCGCGCAGTCCGTCCACCGCGTCCGCTTCCGTCAGGGTCGTCATGGCTCCCTCACCTCGTTGCCCGGGGGTAGTCGTCCGTTCTTATGAGACTGCCTGTCAGCAAGGGCGTCAATCCCCCGCGCAGCACTTGCCGGCCCGGCCACGTTGAACGCTTCGCCGCGGAGGAACGGGCACGGGCGGCCGAGGCGGAGGCGGCGATCGGGTCGGGCGCCGCGGAGACCCGACCGGACGGGGTGCGATGCCGGTCCCGTCACCCGGGTGCAGTAGCGTGCTGGCGTGTCCATGCCTCCGCCGCCGCAGCAGCCGCAGTACCCGTACGGCCAGCCCCCGCACTCCCCGCAGCCCCCCGGGCCCTACGGCTCGCCGTACCCCCAGCAGCAGCCCTACCCGCCCCAGCCCTACCCCCAGCAGCCGCCCTACCCGCAGCCGCCCTACCCCGCCTGGGGCGCGCCGCCCATGGGCCCGCCCCCGAGGAAACGCCGGGTCGGCCTGGTGCTCGGCATCGTCGGCGGCGTCGTCGCCTCGGTGACCGTGGTGCTCGTCCTGATCGGGGTCGCGGCCGGCAGCGGCTTCCCCGAGGCGAAGAACAGGCTGACCCTGCCGCACACGTTGCTGGACGACGAGTACACGCTCGCCCAGGACCTGTCCGGCACCGAGGGCAAGAAGGTCGAGCAGGAGGCCGACGGCGCCTGGGACGCCAAGGACATCCACGCCGCGGTCGGCCGCTACAGCCCGGACGGCGGCGAGTCCCAGGGCATGCTGCTCGTGTCCGGCATGTACGGCCGGTTCAAGAACGAGGCGGCGGTCCGCCGGAACATGCTCAAGGGCGCCGCCGAGTCCGGCAGCGTGACGGTCGAGGAGCCGCCGCGGGACGTCACCCCCGCCGGCGCGGAGACCACCGTCCTGTGCCAGGTCCTCACCCAGAAGACCTCGCTCGCCGAGCTGACCTACCCGGTCTGCGCCTGGGCGGACGGCAACACGGCGGCCGTCGTCGGCGAGATCACCACGTCCGGGAAGGACCCCGCCGACGTGGACCTGGACGCGGCCGCCCGCAACACCCTGAAAATCCGCACCGAGATGCTCCAGCCGGTCGGCTGACGGCATCGGCCGGCGCGGCCCCGGCGCCGGCGGCGTTCCCCGAGCCCTTCCGCGGCCCCGGGACGGAGCCGCCCGCCGCCGGGGCCCGCCGCCTCACCGGTCGAGAACCGCCCGCATCACCTCCTTGGCGATCGGCGCCGCGTCCCCGCCGCCGCTGATCTCGCCCCGGTCCGCCGAGGCGTCCTCCACCACCACCGCGACCGCCACCTGCGGCTCCGGCGCGTCCTCCGGCTGCGCCCAGGAGACGAACCACGCGTACGGCGCCCCGGAGTTGCCGATGCCGTGCTGGGCGGTGCCGGTCTTGCCGCCGACGACCGCGCCGGGGAGGGCCGCCCGGGTGCCGGTGCCGTCCCGGACCACGCCGGCCATCAGCTCCTTCAGCCGGGCCGCCGTGGAGGGCCGCATCACCTGCCGCCCCGGACGGGCCCCGCTCCCGGCGACCGTCTCGCCGCCGTGCCGGACGGTGCGCTCCACCAGGTACGGCGGGCGCAGCCGGCCGCCGTCGGCGACCGCCGCCGCGACCATCGCCATCTGCAGCGGCGTGGCCCGCGTGTTGTACTGCCCGATGGAGGACAGTGCGAGCTGCGCCCGGTCCACCCGCGTGTCGAAGGTGCTCGGCGACACGGCGAACGGGATGCGCAGGTCGGGGTCGTTGAATCCGAACGCCTGGGCGGTGGTCGCCATGTCCCGCACGCCCACGTCCACCCCCAGCTTGGCGAAGACCGTGTTGCAGGACCACTCGAAGGCCTCCCGTACCGAGGCGTCCGCGCAGCCGTCGCCCTCGTTGGTCAGCCGGGTGGTGGTGCCGGGCAGCCGGTAGGGGTCGGGGGAGTCGGTCGGCGCGTCCAGGTCCGTGACCACGCCCGCGTCCAGCGCCGCCGCCGCGGTGACCACCTTGAACGTCGAACCCGGCGGATAGGTCTGCCGCACCGCCCGGTTGAGCATCGGCTTCTCCGGGTCGTGGTTGAGCCGGGCCCACGCCGACGCCACCGCCTCGCTGTTGCCGGACAGCTCGGAGGGGTCGTACGACGGGCTCGTCACCAGGGCCAGGACACGGCCCGTGGCCGGCTCGATCGCGGCCACCGCGCCCTTGCGTCCGGCGAGTCCCCGGTACGCGGCCTCCTGCGCCCGCCGGTCCAGGGTCGTGGCGACGTCCCCGCCGGGCGTCCGGCCGCGCGTCACGTCCCGCCACACCGGCAGCGGCGCCAGCATCGGGTCGGTGCCGGCGAGCACCCCGTCCTCGGTGTGCTCCAGGAACGTGGTGCCGTACGTCTGCGAGGCGAAGCCGGTGACCGGTGCGTACAACGGGCCGTCCCGGTAGGTGCGTTCCCAGCGCAGCTGCTCGCCGGTGTCCACGGAACCCGTGACCGGCTCGCCGTCCACCAGGATGTTCCCGCGCGGCTGCTGGTACCGGGCGATCACGGCCCGGCGGTTGGCCGGGTTGCCGTCGTACGCGCCGGACTGGACGACCTGCACCCGGGTGGCGTTGACCAGCAGGGCCGTCAGCAGCAGGGCGCAGAACCCCGAGGCGTGCCGGATGTACCGGGCCATCGGCCGCCCGCCGTCGGGGAAGGGGCCGTACTCGCTCACGGCGCCTCCCGGCCGTCGTACTGGCTGCGCGCCGAGTCGCTCACCCGGACCAGCAGCGCCACGATCGCCCAGTTGGTGACCACCGAGGAGCCGCCCTGGGCGAGGAACGGCATCGCCATGCCGGTCAGCGGGATCAGCCCGGTGACCCCGCCCGCGATCACGAACACCTGCAGCGCCACGATCGAGGCGAGCCCCACCGCGAGGAGCCGGCCGAACGGCTCGCGCAGCGCCAGGCCCGCCCGGTAGCCGCGCTCCACCAGCAGCGCGTACAGCAGCACGATCGCCGCGAGTCCCGCGAGGCCCAGCTCCTCACCGGCGGTCGCCAGGATGAAGTCCGACTTGACGGCGAAGCCGATCAGGATCGAGTGCCCGAGCCCCAGCCCGGTGCCGAGGACCCCGCCCGCGGCGAACGCGAACAGGGACTGGGCGAGCTGGTTGGGGCCCTGCCCGGCCTCGATGGTGGCGAACGGGTGCAGCCAGTCCTCGATCCGCCCGTGGACGTGCGGTTCCAGCCGCCCGACGGCCACGGCGCCGAGCACGGCCAGCAGCAGCCCGACCGCGATCCACCCGGTCCGCCCGGTGGCCACGTACAGCAGCACCACGAACAGCCCGAAGAACAGCAGCGAGGTCCCGAGGTCCCGTTCCAGGACGAGCACGCCCACGCTCACCAGCCAGATCGTCAGGATCGGCCCGAGCACCCGCCCGGTCGGGAACTGCATCCGCCACAGCCGGCGGCCGGCGTACGCGAGCGCGCTGCGGTTGGCGGCCAGATAGGCGGCGAAGAACACCGCGAGCAGCACCTTCGCGAACTCGCCCGGCTGGATGGAGAACCCGGCGACCCGGATCCAGATCCGGGCGCCGTTGACCGCCGGGAACAGGATCGGCAGCACCAGGAGGACGAGGGCGGCCACCACGCACACGTACGCGTACCGCTGCAGCACCCGGTGGTCGCGCAGCACCAGCACGACAGCGATGAACAGGGCCACCCCGAGCGTGGACCACACCAGCTGGGTGGGTGCCGCCCGGTCGCCCGGCGTCTCCAGGTCCAGCCGGTAGATCAGCACCAGCCCGAGCCCGTTGAGCAGCACGCCGATGGGCAGCGGCAGCGGATCGGCGTAGGGCGCCCGGATCCGGACCGCCAGGTGCGCGAACAGGGCGAGCACACCGAGCCCGGCGCCGTACCCGGCGGCGCCGGGCGGGACGGCGCCGGTCCTCGCCAGCCCCACCGCGCAGTAGCCGTACACGGACAGGAGCACGGCCAGCACGATCAGGGAGAGCTCGACGCCCCGGCGCCGGGGGAGGCGTACGGCGCGCGGGGGAGCGGGGGCCGCCGCCACGGTGGTTCCGGCCTTCGTCATGCCCGGAACCTACCGAAACAGTCGGCCTTGCGTGTGTTGTCCGGCGGCGCGTCAGCACCAGCGTGGCGCGAAGCCGGCGGCCTACCCGGCCCCTGGCAGCGCCAGGGTGGCCACCGCGCCCCCGTCCGGCGCGTCGGCGAACGTGAGCCGCGCCCCCAGCACCTCCGCCTGCCCCGCCGCGATGGTCAGGCCCAGCCCGTGTCCCGTGGCCCCGCCCTCCGTGCGGAACCGCTGCGGCCCGTGCGTCACCAGGTACCCGGGGAAGCCGTCCCCGTGATCGCGCACGGTCACCACGGGCCCGTCGACGGTGAGCACCACCGGCGGCCGCCCGTGCTTGTGCGCGTTGGCCACCAGGTTCCCCAGCACCCGCTCCAGCCGCCGCCGGTCGGTCTCCACCCGGGCGTCCCGCACGATCCGCACCTCCGTGTCGGTGCCCGACGCCCGCACCACCCGCGCGGCCAGCGCCCCCAGCTCCTCGGTGTCCACCTCCGACTCCTCCCGCCCGGTGTCCAGCCGGGAGATCTCCAGCAGGTCCTCGGTGAGGGTGCGCAGCGCCGCGACCCGGTCGCGGACCAGTTCCGTCGGCCGGCCCGGCGGCAGCAGCTCCGCCGCCGCGTGCAGCCCGGTGAGCGGGGTGCGCAGCTCGTGCGCCACGTCCGCGGTGAACCGCTGCTCGCTCAGCAGCTTGCTCTGCAGCGACGACGCCATCGAGTCCAGGGCCGCGGCCACCGCCGCCACCTCGTCCTGCGGCCGGGTCGGATCCTTCGTCCGCGGATCGTCCACCCGGGCGTCCAGGTCGCCGGCGCTGATCCGCCGGGCCACCCGCGCGGTGGCGTGCAGCCGCCGTGTCACCCGGCTCACCGCGAACACCCCGACCAGCACGGTCGCCCCGATGGCCGGCGCCGAGGACCACAGGATCGACTCGTCCAGACCGGCGATGGTGCGGGCCGCTTGCGCGTAGTCGACCTCCACCGCGAGCGCCCGGTGCCCGGCCACCGGTCCCGCCGCCCACATGGTCGGACGCCCGTGGTGCGCGGAGACCATCGTGCCGCGCCGCCCGTGCGCCGCGAGCGCCCGCAGCGGCGCGGGCAGCCCCTCCGGGTCCACCCCGGCGCCCGGCAGCAGCGTGTCCCCGGCCTCGTACGCCCGCGTGGCGTCCGCGAGCCGGGACAGCGCCAGGTCGCGTGCCTGGCCGACGGTCTGGTCGGTCACCGAGACGTGCACGAGCACGCCGAGCAGCGCGGCCAGCGCACAGCACATCACCGTGATGAACGCGGCGGCCTTGACGGCGAGCGTCCCGGCCCAGTGGGGCAGCGCGGGCCTCATCGCACGCCCGGGGACGACGTGCGCGGGGACGCGCCCGGGGACGACGAGTTCGGGGAGGACGTGCTCCGGGAGGACGCGCCCGGTGAGGGCCGGGCCGGGGCCGGCGGGGACGGCGTCCTGCCGTGCCGGCCGCCGCCGACGTGCAGGTACTCGTCGCGGGAGAACACCATCGCGCGCTGCACCGGGTCCCAGACCCAGGTGGTGCGGTACTCGTAGCCGGACACGTCGGCCGGCGACCGCTCGATCAGCGCCCGCCTGGCCAGCGCCACCCCGACGATCGCGTCGTCGTCGGCCAGCACCTGCACCAGCCGGCGCCCCTCGGCGGTGTAGACCCGCACCGCCGTCTGATTGGTCGGGTACAGCCGGAAGCCGAGCGTCAGCTCCGCCCGGCCGTCCCCGGTGAGGTCCCGGCGGTACGGCTCCAGCAGCGGGCACCGGGCCCGGTCCCCGCCCGGACGGCACTGCCGCATCCGGCCCGCCGTCGCGCGGTACGCCCCCTTCGGGCCGTAGTCGTCCGGGTGCGCCCTCAGCTCCGCCTCGACGACGTCCACCGGATCCACCGTCCGGACGTCGCCGCCGGACACCGTCACGCCCTTCACCGTCTCCCGCGTCGCCACGTCGTACGGGTACGCCGGGCTGGACGCCGGCCGCAGACCGGGCCAGAGCCGGACGGGGCTGACGGCGCTCGGGGTCGCTCCGGCGCCGCGCAGTCCGCCGGTGTCCCCGCAGGCCGCGGCCGTCGCCGTCAGCAGGGCGGCGGCGGCCACGGCGAGGGCGGTGCGCGCGGGGCGGCGGGCTGGCACGGTGCTCCTGGGCGTCGGGGGAGGGGATCCCGTACACCTTAATTCGTCAGTTCGTAGGCAAGTGTGATCAGTTCCCGGCGGACGTCCGTTTTGCGTGCCCGCGGCGCCCGGCGGACCGGCCAAGGCTATTCGGCCAGGTCCTCCAGCAGCCGCACGGTCGACAGCCCCGCCCGCAGGTACTCCACGAACAGCTCGTTGTGCAGCGCCCACGCCGAGCGCCGGGCCCGGATCAGCCGGATGGCCTCGTCGGCCGGGTGGCCCCGCTGGACCAGGGCGTGCGCGACGACCAGCCCCGAGCGGTTGTACCCGTGGTAGCAGCGCACGAGCACCCGGCGTCCGGCGTCCAGCGCCTCGTTCACCGCCCGCGCCAGCCGGATCACCCCGGCCAGCTGCGTCCCGTCCAGCGGGCCGTCCGGGATCGGCCACACGTGGTGCTCCACGCCCGGATCGGGCCCGTACCCCGGCAGCCGCAGCAGGGTCTGCACCACGTCGAACTCGTCGCGCACGACGGCGAACTCCAGGTCACCGGAGCGCGCCCGGAACTGGTGCCCGCCCATCCACAGGCCCGGCACGATCTCGCTCCACGGGCTGTCCGGAGCCGGTACGCCGAGCTGCTCTCCGCGGATCCGCAACGGCGTTCCCCCACTTCCCCTCGCAGGGCCGCCCTCCACGGTAACCGGTCTTGCCCGGGAGCGCCCCGCCTGTTCCCATGGTCGAGGGGTGATGGCACATGAGCGGACTGCGCGTGGTGCCGGCCTACCGGCACGGCAGGGAACGGCTGTACGTCTGCCGCACGGACGGAACCACCCTCGCCTGGTACGACCGCGAGGCCGGCCGGGTCAACCTGCTCGGCGCGGACGACGGCGACGACGTGCTGCGCGCCCTGCGGCCCTTCCTCACCGGCCCGGTGACCGTGGGCCCGCCCCCGGTCCCGACCCCGGCGGAACTCGCCCGGCTCACCCTGCACCCCGACGACGACCTGGCCCCCAACCGCCCCGGCGAGGCCCTGCTCGTCGCCCTCGACCGCGACCCCGGCCCGGCCCGCCGGCTGCGCCCCGACCCGCGCCGGCGCGCCCTGGCCGCCGAGGAGACCGTCGGCCGGGCCCTGGAGGAGCTGGAGGGCGCCGGCTGGCACACCCTGCACTCCGTCCCGCTGCCCGGCGGCGACCGCATCCACCACCTGGTGATCGGCCCCGGCGGCCTGTTCACCGTGCACGCCCTGTACGCCCGCAGGACCCGGGTGCTGGTCGCCGACCCCATGATCACCCTGGGCCGCCGCGAGGCGGAGCCGCTGCTGCGCCGCCTGCGCGCCGACGCCGACCGCGCCTCCTACGCCCTGACCGCCGAGGTCCGCCCGCTGCTGGCCCTGGCCGGCCCGGCGGAGGTGACCGTGACGGCGCAGCCGCGGCGGGTGCGGATCCTGCAGGACGCCGAGCTGGCGGGCCTGGCCCGGCTGGGCGGGGTGCTCAAGCCGGCGGACGTGGAGGCCCTGCACGGGATGGCCCGGGACCGGAACACCTGGGCGAGGCTGTAGCCGGGCGCGGGTGCGGGTGCGGGTGCGGGTGCGGCGGGGGCGCGGCCGGGCACGGATGCCGGCGCCGTCGGGCGGGGCGGGCGGACCCCTTGTCCGGGCCGGCCGGGGCTGCGGCGCGGTCCGCGCGGGCAGGGGCTGCGGTCAGGGCAGGGGCACGGCGCCGGCCGGGTCCGTCAGGGGCGCCATCAGGTCGCCGAGATCCCGCAGCCGCGGAGCGATGTCGTCGGCGTGGAACTCCAGCTGCCCGGGGCTGCGGCAGCCGGCGACCTCCTCCCAGGTCACCGGCGCGGACACCAGCGGCGCCCGGCGGGCACGCAGCGTGTACGGCGTGGCCGTGGTCTTGCGGGCCGCGTTCTGGCTCCAGTCGACGAACACCTTCCCCGGCCTGAGGCTCTTGGTCATCCGGTGCACCACCAGCCGGGGCATCGCCCGCTCGGCCTCCACCGCCAGCGCCTTCGCGTACTCGCTGGTGCGCTCGGACGAACTCCCGCGCACCGCCGCCAGCAGGTGCAGCCCCTTCGACCCGGCCGTCTTCGGGTACGCCTCGATCCCGTCCGCCGCGAGCCGCTCGCGCAGCCACAGGGCGACCTCGCAGCAGTGCACGACCGTCGCGGGCGCGCCCGGGTCGAGGTCGAACACCAGCCGGTCGGCCTCGCCCGGCGTCTGCACCCGCCACTGGTGCGTGTGGAACTCGGTGACCAGGTTCGCCGCCCAGACCAGGCTCGGCAGGTCCTGCACCACCACCATCCGCGCCGGACTGTCCGCCGACGACCGCGGCACCTCGGCCGTCCTGACCCAGTCGGGCGTACCCGGCGGCACGTTCTTGGAGAAGAACAGCTGCCCGTCCGGGCCGTCCGGGAAGCGCAGGAAGGACACCGCGCGGTCGCGCAGATGCGGCAGCAGGGCCGCGGCGGCGGTCGCGTAGTAGTGCAGCAGCTCCCCCTTGGTGAAGCCGGTCTCCGGATACAGCACCTTCTCCAGGTTGCTGAGCGCGACCCGGCGCCCCTCCACCTCTGTGATAGGCGTCATAGGATGACAATCCCAGACAAACCGTAAAAAACGGCAAAGGAAGGGTGCGGCACGTGCGATCCATCTGGAACGGCGCGATCTCCTTCGGCCTCGTCAGCATCCCGATCAAGCTGGTGAACGCCACGGAGAGCCACGCCATCTCCTTCCGCCAGATCCACATGGAGGACAACGGCCGCATCCGCTACCGCAAGGTGTGCGAACTGGAGGACCGCGAGGTCGCCCAGGCCGAGATCGGCAAGGGCTACGAGGACGCCGACGGGACGATCATCCCGATCACCGACGAGGACCTGTCCCACCTGCCCCTTCCCACCGCCCGGACCATCGAGATCGTCGCCTTCGTGCCGGCCGACCGGATCGACCCCCTGCAGATGGACGCGGCCTACTACCTCGCGGCCGCGGGGGCCCCCGCCGCCAAGCCGTACACCCTCCTGCGCGAGGCCCTCAAACGCAGCAACAAGGTCGCCGTCGCCAAGTACGCCCTCCGCGGCCGCGAACGCCTGGGCATGCTGCGGGTCGTCGGCGACGCCATCGCCATGCACGGCCTGCTCTGGCCCGACGAGGTCCGCGCCCCCGAGGGCCTCGCCCCGGACAGCGCCGTCACCATCCGCGACAAGGAGCTGGACCTCGCGGACGCCCTGATGGACACCCTCGGGGAGGTCGACTTGGAGGACCTGCACGACGAGTACCGGGAGGCCCTGGAGGAGGTCATCGCGGCCAAGGCCTCCGGCGAGGCGCCCCCCGAGGCCCCCGCACCCGCGGACGGCGGCAAGGTGCTGGACCTGATGGCCGCGCTGGAGAGCAGCGTGCGGGCGGCGCGGGAGTCCCGCGGAACCGCCGCCGACGAGGGGGCCGAGGTCAGGCAGCTGCGGCGGGGGCGGGCCGAGCCGAAGGAGACCGGCGGCGGGAAGACGGCGAAGGCCGCCGCGAAGAAGACGGCCACGGCGCGCAAGGCGACGTCCAAGGCCGGGGGGACGGCGAAGAAGACGACGACCGCGAAGAGCGCGGCCGAGCCGACGGCGGACAGGTCGACGGCGAAGAGCTCGACGCCGCCGGCTGCGGCGGCTCCGGCGAAGAAGACGGCGGCGAGGAAGACCGCGTCACGCAAGCGGTCCGCCTGACACAAGCCGAGACCTGAGCGGGAGCCGTCCCCCACGGCCACGGCCCTGACCGGGCCGCCGCGCACCGCTTCGCACCGACCGGCCGGGCAGCACCCCGGGGCCGGAGGTCCGCGGGAAAACGCCCGGCCGCCGCGGCGACCGCTGTCGCCGCGACGGCCGGGCGTCGCTGAGATGATGCGTCACACGCCCCGGGACTCGGCCCCCGGAGCGCTCCCTTCCAGCGGTGCCACGGCGTCCCGCTGCCGGGGGATGCCCGACAGATTCCGCACCGCCATGCCCGCCCGGTGCTCGTCGGCCGCCGCGCACAGCGCACGGGCCGCCTCGTTGAACCGGACGACGGACGGCGGGTCGGACGGACCCAGCAGATGCAGCTTCAGCTCGGCACGGGCCTCGGCGTACAGGTCCTTCTCCGGGTGCCGCACGGACTCCAGCAGGGCCGGTATGCCCGAGGCGTCCGGAGTCAGCACGGCGCCCGCCCGCACGGTGGGGAAGGTGTCGCGGAAGTCCTGCTCCGACAGGCCGCTGGTGTTGGCGACGGCGTAGGGCTTCTCGCTGGCCAGGTAGTCGGAGATGACGCTGGAGACATCGCTGATCAGCAGGTCGGCCACGTTGAAGCAGGCGTAGACGGACGGCCGGGCCCCCACGACGATCCGGTGCTCCCAGGCCGGGAACGAGGCCCAGTACGCGGCCTCCCAGGCGGCGGTCGCGGCGGTCACGGCCGCGGCCCGCCCGGGCTCCGGAGCCGTCTGCAGCAGCATCCGCTCCGCGTCGTCCGCGCTCGCCCGGAACGCGGACGTGGTCAGCCGGTCCAGTTCGGCGGTGCGGCGGGCCAGCTCCGCCGCCGCGGAGGGCGCGGGCCGCTCGCCGGCGTGCTCCGCGGCGCGCACGGCGTTGGCCGCGCGGATCATCTCCTGGATCCGCTTGTTCGCGGCTCCCGCCCGGGGATCGACCGAACCGGTCAGCGGGTGCGGCTTGTACAGCAGGCGGACCCCGGGATCGGCCAGCAGGGCGCGGACGATGTTCTCACCGGCCTCGATGACCGAGGTGTTGCCCGGGTTGCCGTCCCAGCCCTCCCAGGTCGGGGCGTAGAGGACCGTGGTGTACGGGCCCGTGGGCGCACCGGCGTACGGCTTTATCACGTCCAGCTGCGGGCGCCCGATCTCCACGATGTCCCGGTCGTCGACGCCCACGGCCGCCAGGGCGTACCGCTCGCGCGCCGCGGGACCGGCCACCCACACCTCGTCGTACGCCTTCGCGTACGGGTTGCAGCTGGAGAGCTTGTCGCTCTCGCCGTGGTTGACGAACGCGTGCTTGATGGTGGGGATCCGCAGCACCTGCGAGGTCTTCCCCGAGTTCGACGGGTGGATCAGCATCTTCAGCGTGGAGTGCTCCAGCCGCATCAGGTCGGCGACCTTCGGCAGGCACACGATCGGGATGTCCGTGGACGCGATCTTGCCCACCATGAAGCGCTCGCGCAGCACGATGATCGGCCGGCCCTCCAGCCGGGACAGCGGCTCCAGCCACATGTTCGCCTGGTAGGCCGAGCTGGTGCCGCCGGAGAAGTACATGCCCACCGTCGGCCGGTACTCGGCGAGCCAGGACTCGAACCACTCCAGCGCCTGCTCGCCCGTCACCGGCCGGCGTCGCGGCAGCAGCCGCACCAGCAGCACGCCTGCGGCCACCGCCATCAGGGCGGCGGACACGGCGATCCCCCCGACGGCCCACCGCGCCGCACCGGCTACCGCGGTGGCCGTGAGACCGGCCGCGGACGGCACACCGAACAGCAGCAGCCGCTGCCCGGAGCGGCGCAGCAGCAGCGCCGGGGGAGCGGGGCTCAGCCGCAGCGGCGAGGCGTCGATGTTCCGGGTCAGCACGGGCAGCGTGCGGGTGCGGCGCACGACGGTCGCGAGCGCCTGGCACGTGAAGTGCAGCCCGTAGAAGAGCAGCAGGCCGCAGACGAGGACCAGGTACCGCGTCTCGTAACGCTGCTCCTCGATCCGGAGCAGCCCGGTCACCAGGAGCATGTCCCGAACGACCTGACGCACGGTCACGGTCGCGTGCAGCTTCCCGAGGGCGACGGCCACGCTCCGCTGCCAGCGGTGCAGGGTGATGTCCGTCGCCAGTGCGCCGGCGGTGCAGACCACGAGCAGGGGAACGCTGGGGAGGAAGGCGCCCACGGCCAGACCGGCGAACGACAGGGCGAGCACCGTGGGCAGGAGGAGGCGCGCCGCTGCGGTGCGCAACCGAGCGGTGCGCGACCGAGCGGGCAAGGGCGATGCTGACACTTCGCGGGCTCCAGGCAACTCAACATCCTCGAGCACGGACTTGCTGACTGGCGCGATCAGACGGGCGCGGGCCGGAAGCCGATGCATACGGATGGTCTTCAACTCAAGTAGGTGGTCGGACTTTACCCGCGCACCGGTCATTCTGGCTCTCCGGGACGGCGTGAGATCGGCAACCGCCGGATCGGGAGCCTTCCCGGGCGGCACACGGCCGCGCGCACGGACACCCGGCAGCACCGTCCCGGCCGGCGCCGGGCTCGCCGGCCACCGAGAGCAAGGTACCCCGGCGCCGATCGCGCCGGGGCACCACGGCGCCGGTTCGACGCCCCTGTTGCAGCCTCGTGACCTGCGCGGGAGCGGGACCGCCACGGTACGGACACACGCTGTGCCGGAACCATGCCGGAACCGTGCCGGACCCATGCGGAAGCTGTGCCGGAGCCACGCCGCAGCCACACAGCAGCCGCAGCGCACGACAAAGACGTGCCGACGCCCCTTGCGTGCGCACGATGCCATCAAAACGGAAACCGCACCCCAAACACCTCCATCCCCAGATAGGCCGCCAACCTGTGCGAAATGTGCCATGCTCCTCCCGGAAGCTCCGGCCGGGGGCGGCCGAATCGCGCCGCCGGGCAGGTGACCGATGAACCGTTGGGGGGCCGTCAAGTGATCCAGTTCGTCGTGCCGATCGCCATTTCCGTGGGAATCGCTCTGCTGAACCGTGGACAAACCGACAAAACGGTCTGGGAGTCGGCCGGAAAATCGACCGACGGAACGGAGCGGGAACTCGACGCGGTGGAGCGCATCGGCGTGTGGGCGAACAGCACGCACGCCGCCGTCCGGGTGGAGCGGACCGTTTCCCGGCAGTGGCAGCGCTCTGTGGCGTGGGACGTCAAGGCGGCGATGAGCAGGGCGCTGAAAGCCGACGTGGTGGTGGCGGAGGCGGAACTGACCTCCACCCTGGAGGTGCACCGCGGCACGGAGACCACGGAACAGCACACCTCGTCCCAGCGCATGACCGTGGACATTCAGCCGGGCGCACACGTCGAGATCCTGGTGCACTGGTACCGGCAGATCCAGACGGGCACCCTCCTGCTGACCAGGCGAGCGGCCGGCGACGCCCGCCCGCCCCGCCTGGCGGTGCCCTACCGCGAGACAGCGGGACTACTGGCAGAGGTCCACGTCAACGACCTCCCCGCCCACCCCTGACCCACCGGCCCGGCCCCCCGTCATACGGCTTCGCCACCGCCGTGTACTTCACTCTGCGGGAGACGGTCATCCAGCGCGTGGTACCCCGGTTGACGGCCATGCGAGCGCTGGGCTTCGACTTCGAACTCGCCGGCGAGCTGCTCGACCGCGCCCAGGAGGAGAGGGGGACGACCGCCAGGAGGACGGCATCGGGCAGGCTGGAACACGCCGCGGACGTCCTGCACGGCGGCAGGATGCTGCGGCTCGACGACCAGCCGCACGGCAACGCCTCGCTCGTGGAGCTCCTCCGCGCCGCCGGCATGCAGATCGACGTGGTCGTCGTCTCCGGCTCGATTTCCTCGCGCGTAGCACCAGTCATCGGGGTATCTGCCCTGAGCGCTTTGGCAGTGAGTGCATACTCTGTTGTGCAGGTGATGGGCGTGCTTATGGGCACGCGAACGCCCTCGACGTCTTCCGGACCGCCGGAAACCCGGCTCTCGCTCGCATACAGCTACAGCGGTACTGTGAGCGTCTGCGACTTATCGGCGGCATACAGTTCCTGTCCCAGAGTACGGAAGAAGTCACCGACGCGGCCATTCTCGAACTGTGGCGGTGCATACGTCTTCATCATGCCAGGACAAGGAAGCTGCAGCGTGGAACGCGCTGGCTGCTCACAAGCACGATAATCCTGGTCGCCTTGACCGTGGAAAAGCTGGTCATCAGCCTCTTCTGACCCGGCTGCGTGTGTGCTGCAGCGCCCCCCCGTCGGCCTGCGACTCTGGCTGGCTCCCCTGACTTCACGTACATGGCCTAGCGGCGGTGAAACTCACGTGCCGCGTAGACATTGAGAAGGCCTGGCCACGCTCCGAGCGGCCTCCGAAACGGCATCGCCCTGCCCGACCCCTACCGCACCCGCGTAGTGGAGCGCCGATGGCTGCGGCCGCGTCCGCCTTCCCGCCAGCTCGACGTCCGCCCCCTCCGCTCCGCCGACCTTCCGCGGCCACTTCTCCACCAGGTCCCGCCGCTACTCCACCACCCTCGGCGCCCTCCGTGACGCCCGCGCCGGTGGCGCATCGCCCAGACCGCTCCAGTTGTCCCGCAGGGCGGCGAAACCACGCTCGTCCTCGCCCGCTGGGTTTTCGCCGGGACCGGCCTGTCGCGCGCCGAAGTCTGACTTGCCGCATCCCTCGAACCCGCCCCTCGAACGGAAGGAGCGCCGACATGAACGCCCGCCGCGACGAACTGATGACTGTTCACCGAGCCCTTGATGAGTTGGGCGGCATTTCCATCGCGCCTTGTGAGCTGATCGGCGGCAGTGGTTCACGCGTCCCAGCGAGTGGTGATGGCTTCCGCGACGCTGAAGACCTCGTCGCACTCGGCGCACTGTGCTCTGCCGAAAACGTAAGTCAGCTTGTGCGCGACATCGTTCTGACCGTCTGCCAGTGCGCGGCTGTGGAGTCTTTGGGCCAGCCCCTCCAGCGTCGAGGCGTCCGCAGGCTGTAGCGGCAGCTTCTTCGCTGCGGTCTCATTCATGTACATGCTGTCGGTCGTAGAGAAGCAGCCGTACTCGCCGAAGGCTATGAAGTTCTCTGTACTGCACGAGGGGCAGGGGACTTCGTACTCGCCGTCGTTGAGTTCTTCGAGTTGTTCTCCCCAGACCTCGATCCCCTCGAAACTGATGAGCGCGGCCAGCAAGTAGACGTAAGTATCGGGGTCGTTGCCGAGAGCCGCATCTTGAAGGGCTTCCTCTGCCAGTTGCGCCAGGTCGGACATCTCCGAGGCGTAGGCCACATGGGGATCGTGCTCGCCGTATGGCTGATCGGTGCTCGCTGCGATGGCACCTGCCAGCATGAGTGGCATCTGCCTGTCCGCAGGTGACCACTGACGTGCCATGTCTCGCAAGATCGGCAAGGCCGCGTGGCTTGCTGAGTAGACGGTGCCCTGATGGCACAGCCGGGACCACAGTGCGGTCCAGCCCGGATCGTTCGCTGCCGGGCTCACTGCGTCGAGCAGGCCGGGAACGTCTTCTGCCGTGCCGTAGGCGTGGTGGAGCTGGGACCAGTCCGTCATGCCGGCGATCTAAGCAGTCGGATGCGGCGGCTTCACGACTGGGGCCACGACGGTGCACTGCCGCCGAGGGAAGCCAGATTGTGGGTCGAAAGGAAGCAGTGACCTGCGGCGATGCTCCAAGATCCCGTGCGGCACACGCCTGCACATACGCGAAGACACCGGCCTCAGCGTTTCCGCTGGTGACGGGGTCTTGGACACACTTGCACAGTGTACCCCCGGCAAGATTCGAACCTGCGCACACGGCTCCGGAGGGCGTTTGGCACCGGGACGAAGCCGCAGGTCATGGCACGAGCGCGGCAGAACAGGCATGGACCGGTCCACGCATGGTCCACAACTTCCAGCGCGTGGTCGACGTCTCAGGTCATCCGCTGGCGAACGCTGAGACATGGGCCAGGGCGGCAGCCGTCAGAGCAGGGATCGCGGAAAGTGCCTCGTCCATGAGGTGCTCGATCGCTACCGCGGGGAACGCCGGCTGATCAACGTCAATCAGGTTGGCCCAGGTCTCTGGCTCGTAGCGGGCGAGAGAGGAGAGTGCCAGCAGGATCGCCCACCAGACGAGAAGAGGATGCACAGGCTCGGACACACCATGCAAGGCGGGTAGTACCCACCACTCCCCGCCATATTGGGTGGCTCGACGTACCCACGGTGCGCGCACATCTGGGAAACCACTCAGTTGCGGATTCAGTCGCTGAAGTTCTCGCCAACCGGCATGCTCCGCCTGTGTCGGCCACACCAACCTGATGCGGACATCACCGCCGAGCAGCGCAATCTTTGGCTTTCCTGTCCACCCTGTGAGTTTGGGATACCTCGCCAGCCACTGCTCAACGACGCCGGGAGAATCCCGATTGTCGTACAAGCTCCATGGCACGCCGTTAAGCCAAGCAACTTCGAAATCTGGCCCGGAGGCCATAGGGCCTGAGGCAAGGTGCTCGTAGCGTAGGGCCGTGAACGGGCTCAGCTCGTACGGAGCTCTTTCCGGCGCCGTGTCGGGAAGCAAAGGCCAGAGCTCTGCCAACGTCAACCTCGTTTTGGCGGACCAAATTGCTGTCGTCCTCGGCTTCTTCGCCTGGGGAGCGATCAAGTTCCTCGGCGTGCGCACCTGGATCGTCGTCCTGATCGCCCTGTTCGGCTTCTGGCTCTCGCACACCTTCCTCGCCCCCGCCATCGAGTCCGGCACGCGCTCCGGAGTGAGCGTCGTAAACGGCTCACCGCGATCGGCAGGGCCGTCCTGGAGTCGCTCAGCTGAACTCGACGGAACGGCGGCAGCTGCGGAGACTGTCCGGCGCGAGCGTCGGACACTCGTCAACGCGCTGCACTACGCGGTGGACCTCGGAGAGTTCAAAGAGAACCCGATCACGGCCATCCGCTGGAAGAAGCCGAAGGTTGCCGGGGAAGTCGATCCCCGGGTTGTTGCCAATCCCGAGCAGGCTCGTTCCCTGCTGACTGCGGTCTCGTACGTCGGTGGGTACAGCCGGGCGCGTGGCCGCCGACTGGTCGGCTATTCGCCTGCATGTACTACGGCGCCCTGCGTCCGGCCGAGGCCGTGGGCCTCACCAGTGCCGACCTGAAGCTGCCTAGAGTCGGCTGGGGGACGGCACTGCTGAACCGGACAAGCCTCAGTGTGGGCAAGCAATGGACCGACTCCGGCGAGACCCACGACGACCGCGGCCTCAAGAACAGGCCGGCGGAGGAGGTCCGGCTCGTACCAATACCGCCCCAGCTCGTCGCCATCCTCCGGCAGCACCTCGACACGTTCGGCAGTGCTTCGGATGGGCGGCTGTTCACCAACGAGCGCGGGGGAGTGGTGGGCTCGTCCACGTACTACCGCGTCTGGCAGGAGGCTCGTGCGCTGGCGCTCCCGCCGGCTGCGGTCGCTTCGCCGCTTGCTGCGCGTCCGTACGATCTCCGGCACTCCGCACTGTCGACCTGGCTCAACTCGGGCGTGGACCCCACCGAGGTAGCCGAGCGTGCGGGCAACAGCGTCGAGGTGCTACTGAGCCGCTACGCCAAGTGCATCGATGGTCGGCAGGAGATCGCCAACCGCAAGATCGAGGAGCTATTGCGCGAGTACGAGTGATCACTGCTCCACCAGGCGTGGGCCCCTCGGGTTCTTCGGGGGGCCTGCGCCTTTCGCATCATCGGCTGTAAATATTCAGTGGCTGTGTTGCCAATGCGATGCGGCCCCGATGTTGGGGTCGTACCAGTCTGGGAGTTCTTCAGTGGCGCGCACCTCAACACGCATGAGTGCTCGCACGTGCCCTTGTTGCTCGGTGAGTGAGTTTAAGCGACGGATGACGAGGTTGAGTTTCGCCTCGCGAGTGGATGAATCCGACTCGCCTGCTGCCTCCATCAGGTCCCTGTAAGCGGCTGTGAGCTGGGCGTTCACGCGGCTCTCGATCTGCAGTACTGCGTCGCTTGCAATCAGCTGAGCTTCAGCGCGGGTGTCCCGTTGGGCGCGCCGCGCAGTATTCACTTCCGCTGCTTCTGCATCGGCGGCTCCCGACTTGAGCGCGTAGGCGTACGCCAGCATTGCATCTCGGTAGTAGCGATCATTGGCGTTCAGTTGCACGTAGCAGCTTCGGAGCTGATCGATCTTCCGTTGATCTTCAGAAGCTCGCTGTTCCGCGATACGGACCTGCTTTTCCATCTCCGATCTTGCCGATTCGGCACGCTGGGCGAGCACTTGAGTGATCACTGCTGAGGCCAGCGTGCCGAGTACGCCAACGCTCGCGACGATCACAGAGATGGTGCCGCTGGACATCCCCACCCCCCGGAACTACGGCCTTGCCCTGATGCGCAGACGGTAGCCAACCCGCGCGCCTGGCTCGGTGCAATCCCTGACACAGCCGAGGAGGACGCCGCTGTGTGGCGTTGCTGGTGGCCTGCCTGGCGCTGTCGTCTAGTGCGCGGCCTGTAGACGCGTGCGCGGCTGCTCGGTTTGTCCAGCTGACCAGGGCGGACGCCTAACGATCCTGTCCACGAATGGTCCACAGGTCTCGGCATACGCCCGCTCCGAGCGGCACACGGCTGCACATACGCGAAGACCCCGGCCTCAGCGTTTCCGCTGGTGACGGGGTCTTTGGGCACCTCATGCTGGGTGCCCCCGGCAGGATTCGAACCTGCGCACACGGCTCCGGAGGCCGTTGCTCTATCCCCTGAGCTACGGGGGCGTGTCGGCTGCGGAGCTCTTCGCTCGCGGCGACGGGTAGAACACTAGCAGGTCCGGAGGGGTGATCAGGAACCCGATTCCCCGGTGGGGCGTGCGCGGGCGCTCCGCGGGGGCACGACGGGTCCCCGGCAGGGGGTGGAAGTGGGGAAAACCCGGACGCGGTGGCCGGTTCGGACCTACTCTCGACGTGTGCCAGGCGCTTCCGGCCGGGTGCTTGTTGTGGACGACAACAAGGTCATCCGGCAGCTGATCAGGGTCAACCTCGAGCTCGAAGGGCTCGAGGTCGTGACCGCGGCCGACGGTGCCGAGTGCCTGGACGTGATCCATCAGGTGCAGCCCGACGTCGTGACGCTCGACGTCGTCATGCCCCGGCTCGACGGACTGCGTACCGCCGCCCGGCTCCGCGCCGATCCCCGCACGCACCACCTGCCCCTCGCGATCATCAGCGCCTGCACGCAGTACGAGGTCGAGGCCGGCCTGGACGTCGGCGTGGACGCCTTCCTCGCCAAGCCCTTCGAGCCCGCCGAACTGGTACGGCTCGTCATGCGCCTCATGGAGCGCCGGACCGCCCACGGCCGGCGTCCTGGACGGGAGGGGCGGAGCGGGGACGGGCAGGAGGGAGACGGCCGCGGGGGCGACGGTCGCGCGGACGGGGGAGAGGGTCCCGGCGGTGAGCCGGGCGGGGGTGGTGACGGGGAGGCCGACGGTGACGGGGTCTCCGACGGCGTACCCGGTGGGCTGCCGTACGGGGCGTAGTTTCCGGGCCGCCCCCCTTGGTGGTCGGCGCCTGCGGGGTTGCCGCGTTCCCATGCGCGCCCCGGTGGCTTGACCAGCCGGGTTCGCAAGCTCCGCAGGTACGCCCGCCCCGGTGGACGGTGCCCTCGCGGGGCTGGAGCGGCCCGGTACGCACCCGCGGCGCGGTATGCGCGCACCGGGCTCCCGCGGCGGTCGCCGAAGGCACCCCCGCGCCCGGTCCGGGACGTGTCGACCGGCTCGCGTGTCCGTCCGCCGCCTCCCCTAGGCTTGTCCCGTGACCCCCGTCGAACTGTCCCGTACCGTGCTGCGCGCGGTGCGCCGTGCTGTGGACGAGGGGGAGCTGAGCGTGACCGTGCCCGAGCGGGCCGTGGTGACCGAGCCGGGGCCCGGGGGGTGCGGGGACTTCGCCACCGCGATCGCGCTGCGGCTGGCCCGGCCGGCGGGGCTGCCGCCGCGGCGGATCGCCGAGATCCTGCGGGCCCGCCTCGTCGGCGCCGCCGGCATCCGGGACGTCGTCGTCACCGGGCCGGGGTTCCTCAACATCAGCCTGGACGAGCAGGCCGACGCCGTCACCGCGCTGGTGCGGGAGATCCGGGACGCCGGGCCGCGGTACGGGCACTCCGACGCCCTCGCCGGGCAGGTCGTCGCGCTGCGGGTGCCGTACGAGGTGCGGGCCGAGGTCGTCGCCGACGCCGTCGTGCGCATCGTCGCCGCCCAGGGCGGGCGGGCCACCGTCGAGCACGGGGAGCCCGTCAATCTGCGGCCCGTGCCCGCGCCGGAGGATCCCGCTCCGCTCGGGCCCGACGCCGCCCGGTGGGCCCTGCTGCACCCCGCCCCGCACGACCGGCCCCGGATCACCGCCGACCACCTGGTCCAGCGGGAGGGCAACCCCCTCTTCCGGGTCCGGTACGCCCACGCGCGCATCCGGTCCCTCAGCCGCAACGCCGTCCGCCTGGGCTTCACCGCCGAACCCGGCCCCGTCGGCGGCCACCCGGACATCCTCGACGCCGGCCACCCGGACACCCCCGACGCCGGCCCGGAGGCGGCCGGCGGCACGGCCACGGGGGCCGCCCACCCGGCCACCGGAACCGCCCGCATTGGAACCGCCCGCACCGGAACCGCCCGCGCAGGAAACCTCCGCACCGGAACCGCCCGCGCCGAGGCCACCGCCGCGCACCCGCTCCTCACCCCCCTCGCCGACCACCCCCGCATCCTCGCCGCGGCCGCCACCCACCGTGCCCCGGACCGGCTCGCCCGGCATCTCGTCACCGTCGCCGATGCCGTGCTGCCTTTTCTGCCCTCCGTGCTGCCCTGCGGCGAGGAGAAACCCTCGGCCGCCCACCGTGCCCGGCTGGCCCTCGCCGAAGCCGCCGGAACGGTGCTGGCCGGTGGCCTGTCCCTGCTCGGCATCGACGCACCCGAACATCTCTGAGGCGCCCGAGACCGCGTGCGCCCCGGAGAGAGACAGAGAGTCCGAAGAGTCATGAGCCGTTCCGCCCACCCCGCCGGGCCCCGCCACGCCGACGTCCTTCCCGAGGGGCACTACTCCGCGCCGCCCGCCGACCTCAACGCCCTCGACCCCAAGGTGTGGGCCCGGACGGTCGGCCGGGACGAGGACGGCGTCCTCACCGTCGGCGGGCTCCCCGCCACCCGGCTCGCCGAGGAGTTCGGGACGCCCGCCTACATCCTCGACGAGGACGACTTCCGGGCCCGGGCGCGGGCGTGGCGCACCGCGTTCGGACCGGACGCCGACGTGTTCTACGCGGGGAAGGCGTTCCTGTGCCGGGCCGTCGTGCGGTGGCTGCACGAGGAGGGGCTGAACCTGGACGTGTGCTCGGGCGGGGAGCTGACCACCGCCCTGTCCGCCGGCATGCCCGCCGAGCGCATCGCCTTCCACGGCAACAACAAGTCCGTGGCGGAGATCACCCGTGCCGTGGAGAGCGGCGTCGGGCGGATCGTCCTCGACTCCTTCCAGGAGATCGTGCGGGTCGCCCACATCGCGCAGTCGCTCGGGAAGCGGCAGAAGGTCCAGATCAGGATCACCGTCGGGGTGGAGGCGCACACGCACGAGTTCATCGCCACCGCCCACGAGGACCAGAAGTTCGGCATCCCGCTCGCCGGCGGGCAGGCCGCCGAGGCCGTGCGGCGGGCCCTGCAGCTGGACGGGCTCGAACTGATCGGGATCCACTCCCACATCGGCTCGCAGATCTTCGACATGTCCGGGTTCGAGGTCGCCGCCCACCGGGTGGTCGGGCTGCTGCGGGACGTCCGGGACGAGCACGGGGTGGAGCTGCCCGAGATCGATCTCGGGGGCGGGCTCGGCATCGCCTACACGAGCGACGACGACCCCCGCGAGCCGCACGAGATCGCCAAGGCGCTCACCGAGATCGTCACGCGCGAGTGCGAGGCCGCCGGTCTGCGAACGCCCCGGATCTCCGTCGAGCCCGGACGCGCCGTCGTCGGCCCCACCGCCTTCACGCTCTACGAGGTCGGCACCGTCAAGCCGCTCGACGGGCTGCGGACGTACGTCTCCGTCGACGGCGGCATGTCCGACAACATCCGCACCGCGCTGTACGACGCCGAGTACAGCGTGGCGCTGGTGTCGCGGACCTCCGAGGCCGAGCCGATGCTCGCCCGCGTCGTCGGAAAGCACTGCGAGAGCGGGGACATCGTGGTCAGGGACGCGTTCCTGCCCGCCGACCTGGCGCCGGGCGACCTGATCGCCGTACCGGCGACGGGCGCCTACTGCCGCTCCATGGCGAGCAACTACAACCACGTGCCCCGGCCGCCCGTCGTCGCCGTGCGCGACGGCGCGGCCCGGGTGATCGTCCGGCGTGAGACGGAGGAGGACCTGCTGCGTCTCGACGTCGGGTGACCGCGCGCCCCAAGGTCCGCGGGGGCGGAGGATCTCCGGTCGTCCGCCGCGGCACACATGAAATACATGTCTCACGATCCGGACGAAGGGTAGATACTCCCGTTCGGTGCGTGAGACTGGTCCAACCGCAGACGGTATGAGGAAACGAGGTCGGATGATGCGTACGCGTCCGCTGAAGGTGGCGCTGCTGGGCTGTGGAGTGGTCGGCTCAGAGGTGGCCCGCATCATGACGACGCACGCCGACGACCTCGCCGCCCGCATCGGGGCCCCGGTGGAGCTCGCCGGGGTCGCCGTGCGGCGGCCGGACAAGGTGCGTGAGGGCATCGACCCCGCACTGGTCACCACCGACGCCACCGCCCTCGTCAAACGCGGCGACATCGACGTGGTGGTCGAGGTCATCGGCGGGATCGAGCCCGCCCGGACCCTCATCACCGCCGCCCTGGAGCACGGCGCCTCCGTGGTCTCCGCCAACAAGGCACTGCTCGCCCAGGACGGGGCCGCGCTGCACGCCGCCGCCGAGGAGCACGGCAAGGACCTCTACTACGAGGCAGCCGTCGCCGGCGCCATCCCGCTGATCCGCCCGCTGCGCGAGTCCCTCGCCGGCGACAAGGTCAACCGGGTGCTCGGCATCGTCAACGGCACGACCAACTTCATCCTCGACAAGATGGACAGCACCGGGGCGGGGTACCAGGAGGCCCTCGACGAGGCCACCGCCCTCGGGTACGCCGAGGCCGACCCGACCGCGGACGTCGAGGGCTTCGACGCCGCCGCCAAGGCCGCGATCCTCGCCGGCATCGCCTTCCACACGCGCGTGCGGCTGGACGACGTCTACCGCGAGGGCATGACCGAGGTCACCTCGGCCGACTTCCGCTCGGCCAAGGAGATGGGCTGCACCATCAAACTGCTCGCCATCTGCGAGCGGTCGGAGGACGGGGCGTCGGTCACCGCGCGGGTGCATCCCGCGATGATCCCGCTCAGCCACCCGCTCGCCTCCGTGCGCGGCGCGTACAACGCCGTCTTCGTCGAGTCCGACGCGGCCGGGCAGCTGATGTTCTACGGCCCCGGCGCCGGCGGTTCCCCGACCGCCTCCGCCGTCCTCGGCGACCTGGTCGCCGTGTGCCGCAACCGGCTGAACGGCGCGACCGGGCCGGGCGAGTCGGCGTACGCCGACCTGACCGTCTCGCCGATGGGCGAGGTCGTCACCCGGTACCACATCAGCCTCGACGTGGCCGACAAACCGGGCGTCCTCGCCCAGGTCGCGACCGTGTTCGCCGAGCACGGGGTGTCGATCGACACCGTCCGGCAGCAGGGCAAGGACGGCGAGGCGTCCCTCGTCGTCGTCACCCACCGGGCCTCGGACGCCTCCCTCACCGGGACCGTCGAGGCGCTGCGCAAGCTCGACACCGTGCGGGGTGTCGCCAGCATCATGCGGGTTGAAGGAGAGTAACCAGCAATGACCCACCAGTGGCGCGGAATCATCGAGGAGTACCGGGACCGGCTGCCGGTGTCCGGCAGCACGCCGGTCGTGACGCTCCGCGAGGGCGGCACGCCCCTCGTGCCCGCGCAGGTGCTCTCCGAGCGCACCGGCTGCGAGGTCCACCTGAAGGTGGAGGGGGCCAACCCCACCGGGTCCTTCAAGGACCGGGGCATGACCATGGCCATCAGCAAGGCCAAGGAGGAGGGGGCGAAGGCCGTGATCTGCGCCTCCACCGGCAACACCTCCGCCTCGGCCGCCGCCTACGCCGTACGCGCCGGCATGGTGTCCGCCGTGCTGGTGCCGCAGGGCAAGATCGCGCTCGGCAAGATGGGCCAGGCCCTCGTGCACGGCGCGAAGATCCTCCAGGTGGAGGGGAACTTCGACGACTGCCTGACGCTGGCCCGCGCCCTCAGCGACAACTACCCCGTGGCGCTGGTGAATTCGGTCAACCCGGTGCGCATCGAGGGCCAGAAGACGGCCGCCTTCGAGATCGTGGACATGCTCGGCGACGCGCCCGACATCCACGTCCTCCCGGTCGGCAACGCGGGCAACATCACCGCCTACTGGAAGGGCTACAAGGAGTACGCCGCCGACGGCGTCGCCGCCCGGACCCCCCGGATGTGGGGCTTCCAGGCGTCCGGCAGCGCCCCGATCGTGCGCGGCGAGGTCGTCAAGGACCCCTCGACCATCGCCACCGCCATCCGCATCGGCAACCCCGCCTCCTGGGAGCACGCCCTGCGGGCGCGCGACGAGTCCGGCGGCGCCGTCGACGAGGTGACGGACCGTGAGATCCTGCGCGCCTACCGGCTGTTGGCCGCGCAGGAGGGGGTGTTCGTGGAGCCCGCCTCCGCCGCCTCCGTGGCCGGCCTGCTCAAGGCCGCCGAACAGGGCAAGGTCGATCCGGGCCAGCGCATCGTGTGCACCGTGACCGGCAACGGCCTGAAGGACCCCGACTGGGCCGTCGCCGGCGCCCCGCAGCCGGTCACCGTCCCCGTCGACGCGGCCACCGCGGCGGAGCGGCTCGGCCTCGCCTGAGAACCGGACCCGCAATGCCCCGGCAGGGTGCACAGGGGGCTTGCGACACGCATCGTGCGCCTCCTGTGCGCCCTATGTCCTCGCAGAACGTTCCTTCGATAGGCTGTATCGAACCCGCCTGCCGCATATGCCGCCGCGAACGGCTCGGCGCCGCGCCGTCCTCGCGGCCCGGCGGGTCCCCGTAGGTCAGTCATCGGCAGTCCACGGATGACCATCGGATCCCGATGGCGTCATCCGACCGTCACGCAGCTCAAGGAGAGTCAACGAGCGATGGCCGGTCCAGCGTTCCGCGCCGCCGCCGTGCGGGTGCGCGTCCCCGCCACCAGCGCCAACCTCGGCCCGGGCTTCGACGCCCTGGGCCTGGCGCTGGGGCTCTACGACGACGTCGTCGTCCGGGTGGCGGACTCCGGGCTGCACATCGACATCGCGGGCGAGGGCGGCGAGACCCTGCCGCGCGACGAGAGCCACCTCCTGGTCCGCTCCCTGCGCACCGCCTTCGACCTGCTGGGCGGGCAGCCCCGCGGCCTGGAGATCGTCTGCGCCAACCGCATTCCGCACGGCCGCGGCCTCGGCTCCTCCTCCGCCGCCATCTGCGCCGGGATCGTCGCCGCCCGCGCGGTGACCATAGGCGGCGAGGCCCGTATGGACGACGCCGCGCTGCTGGAGCTGGCCACCGAGATCGAGGGCCACCCGGACAACGTGGCCGCCTGTCTGCTCGGCGGCTTCACCCTGTCCTGGATGGAGGCCGGCGCCGCCCGGGCGATCAGGATGGAGCCGCACGATTCCATCGTTCCGGTGGTTTTCGTGCCCGGGAAGCCGGTCCTGACCGAGACGGCGCGCGGTCTGCTGCCGCGCACCGTGCCGCACGTCGACGCCGCCGCCAACGCGGGCCGCGCCGCCCTGCTGGTGGAGGCCCTGACCAGGCGCCCCGAGCTGCTGCTGCCCGCCACCGAGGACCGCCTCCACCAGGAGTACCGGGCCCCGGCCATGCCGGAGAGCGCCGCGCTGGTGGAGCGGCTGCGCGCCGACGGCATCCCGGCCGTGATCTCGGGCGCCGGGCCCACCGTCATGGCCCTCGCCGACGCCGGCACCGCCGACAAGGTGGAAGCCCTGGCCGGCGCCGACTGGGCCGCCAACCGGCTGAGCCTGGACGTGCGGGGCGCGAGCGTGCTGCCGCTCGCCGCCTGACACGCGGCAGCCGGATTTCGAGAGGGGGAATGTTTGTTGGATCCGGTAGTGTTAATCTCAAGTCTGCACCCGACCCCACCATGGCGAGGTGCCTTGTGTCCCCGTCCGGGACAGACATTCTTCCGGAAGCCTCCCGCGCCACTCCGTGTTCCCTGCGTCGTGCCTGGGCAGTACGTCGTATGCGAGCACTGAGCGGTCCGCTGGTCGGGGTACCCCCTCTGGGGGAGCTCCGGAACCGGTGCTACCACGCCACGTGACACTGGGTGCCACGGCTCGCGGAAGCGCCATCACCGCACATTTCTTCCGCCGCTTTGGCGGACCACCGCCCCGGCACGGTCCACAGAAGACAGGACCGTAGCCGGACAGCACAACCGGTCGCCGAGCCAGACAGGCCGACGTCCGCTCCAGGGAAGGACCCTTCGTGAGCGACACCACCGATCTGATGGGCGCACGTGTCGAGGAGACCGCTGCCGCGCCCGCCACGGACGCCTCCGCGCCTGCCACCGGTGCCGGCTCCCGGCGGCGCCGCGGTACCGGCCTCGAGGGCATGGTGCTGGCCGAGCTGCAGCAGGTCGCCTCGGGCCTCGGCATCAGGGGCACCGCGCGGATGCGCAAGAGCCAGCTGATCGAGGTCATCAAGGAGGCGCAGGCCTCCGGGGCGGCCCCCAAGGCCGAGCCGGCCGCCGAGAGCAAGCCGAAGCGCCGGGCCACCTCCAAGGCCCGCACCGGCGAGGACGCGGAGAAGAAGGCCGAGGCCACGACGGACGCGGCCGCCGACAAGGCCGCCCAGCAGCAGATCGAGATCCCCGGCCAGCCGTCCCCCAAGCTCGCGGCGTCGCCCGAGCAGACGGGCGCGCCCGCCGAGGACGCCCCGGCCGAGCGCCGTCGCCGCCGTGCCACCGCCGACGCGGGCAGCCCGGCCGTGAACGGCGCCGAGACCTCCGCCGAGGCCAAGGGCGAGTCCAGGGCCGAGACGCAGCAGCAGGGCGAGGGCAAGGGCGACGCCGGCGACGGCGAGGGCCGCGGCCGCCGCGACCGCCGCGAGCGCGGCCGGGACCGTGACCGCGACCGCCGCAACAAGGGCGACGAGCAGCAGGGCGGCGGCCAGCAGCGGCAGCAGCAGGGCCAGCAGCAGGGCGGCCGTCAGGACCGCCAGCAGGACGACGACGACTTCGAGGGCGGCCGCCGTGGCCGCCGGGGCCGCTACCGCGACCGCCGGGGCCGCCGGGGCCGCGACGACATCGCCGAGCCGCAGGTCACCGAGGACGACGTCCTGATCCCGGTCGCGGGCATCCTGGACATTCTCGACAATTACGCCTTCATCCGGACCTCGGGCTACCTGCCCGGCCCGAACGACGTGTACGTCTCCCTCGCCCAGGTCCGCAAGAACGGCCTGCGCAAGGGCGACCACGTCACCGGTGCGGTCCGCCAGCCCAAGGAGGGCGAGCGCCGCGAGAAGTTCAACGCGCTGGTCCGGCTGGACTCCGTCAACGGCATGGCGCCCGAACACGGCCGAGGCCGCCCGGAGTTCAACAAGCTGACCCCGCTCTACCCGCAGGACCGCCTGCGCCTGGAGACGGACCCCGGCGTCCTGACCACCCGCATCATCGACCTGGTCTCGCCGATCGGCAAGGGCCAGCGCGGTCTGATCGTGGCCCCGCCGAAGACCGGCAAGACCATGATCATGCAGGCGATCGCCAACGCGATCACGCACAACAACCCCGAGTGCCACCTGATGGTCGTCCTCGTCGACGAGCGTCCGGAAGAGGTCACCGACATGCAGCGGTCGGTCAAGGGCGAGGTCATCTCCTCGACCTTCGACCGCCCGGCCGAGGACCACACCACGGTCGCCGAGCTGGCCATCGAGCGCGCCAAGCGCCTGGTGGAGCTGGGTCACGACGTGGTCGTGCTGCTGGACTCGATCACCCGTCTGGGCCGTGCGTACAACCTGGCCGCGCCGGCCTCCGGCCGCATCCTGTCCGGTGGTGTCGACTCCACCGCCCTCTACCCGCCGAAGCGGTTCTTCGGCGCGGCGCGCAACATCGAGGACGGCGGCTCGCTCACCATCCTGGCCACCGCTCTCGTGGACACCGGGTCCCGCATGGACGAGGTGATCTTCGAGGAGTTCAAGGGCACGGGCAACATGGAGCTCAAGCTCGACCGGAAGCTCGCCGACAAGCGCATCTTCCCGGCGGTGGACGTCGACGCGTCCGGCACCCGCAAGGAAGAGATCCTGCTGGGCGCGGAGGAGCTGGGCATCGTCTGGAAGCTCCGCCGTGTGCTGCACGCGCTCGACCAGCAGCAGGCCATCGAGCTGCTGCTCGACAAGATGAAGCAGACGAAGTCGAACGTCGAGTTCCTCATGCAGATCCAGAAGACGACGCCGGCGCCGGGCAACGGCGACTGACGTCCCGCTCCGGGTCCCGGAAGCCCGCTCCCGTCCACAGTGACAGGGGGCGGGCTTCCGGCGCTGAGAGGTACGGGACCTGCGTCATGCGTCCCTGTCCGCTCATCTCTCCCCGGGGGGAACCTCCTTGCCCACGCCCCTGCCCGGGCGGCACAGACGTCGTGCCCGTCCGGCCCTGTCCCTCGCCGCCGCCGGTCTCGCCGGAGCCGTCGCCGCCGCCCTGCTGACCGTCTCCGCCGGCGCGGCCACCGCACTGCCGCAGCCGCAGCCGAGCGCCCCGCCCGTCGTCGACCAGCCGTCGCAGGCCGCGCTGGAGAAGCGCATCGCGGGCGCCCTCCGGACGGACGCCCAGGCCCCCGCCGGCACACCGGACAAGAGCGGCGGCAGCCCCTCCTCAGTGTCCGGGATCATCGGCGGCAGCGAGACCGCCGTCACCTCGGCGCCCTGGATGGCCCAGCTCTGGTACCACGACAAGAGGGGCACCAGCGACACCGGCGACGACCTGGCCTTCTTCTGCGGCGGCTCGGTCGTCACGCCGTCGAAGATCCTCACCGCCGCGCACTGCGTCCGCGACGAGGACGGCAGGGCCTACGACTGGAAGGCCAACGGCGCCGTCGTCACCGGCACCGGCCAGTTGCCCACCACCGACTCCTCCGGCGCGACCGACCTGCACGGCGGCCAGGCCACCGGCGTCCTGCGCCAGTGGAACCACCCGTCGTACGACCCGGTGGAGATCGACAACGACATCGCGGTGCTCACCCTGGCCGCCCCGGTCAAGGCCACCCCGATCGGCATGGTCACCTCCGGCGACACCGCCTCCTACGCGGCCGGCACGAGCGCGAAGGTCTACGGCTGGGGCCGCACCAGCTCCACCGACCCGGACATCTCCCCGACTCTGAGGACGGCCACCCTGCCCGTCCAGTCCGACACCACCTGCACCGGCTACTACGGCTCCTACTTCGTCAAGGGCCACATGGTGTGCGCGGGCAAGCCCGCCAGCGGCGGGGACAGCGGGACGACCTCCGCCTGCAACGGCGACTCCGGGGGCCCGCTCGTGGTGAACGGCCGGATCGCCGGCGTGGTCTCCTGGGGCGTCCAGGACTGCGTGGCCCGGGGCGCCTACAGCGTCTTCAGCAAGGTCACCACGTACGTCGGCGCGGTCCAGCCGCAGCTCGACGACGCCAACCTGAGCCGGTTCAACAGCGTCCACGACGGCAAGGCCGACCTCTTCGTGCGCAAGGCCTCCACGAAGACGGGCTACGAGAAGGACTCCAAGGGCACGTCCTTCGGCTCCGCGGTCTCCTGGGGCGACTACAGCGGCGTCGACCTGGTCGTGCAGACCGACCTCGACCGGGACGGCTACCAGGACCTGCTCCACCGGGTCGGCTCCTCCGGCGACGTCTACTGGCAGCACGTGGTGCTCGACAGCGCGCGCACCCAGGCCGCCTGGACCACCACGAAGGTCTTCACCGGCTGGAAGACCCGCACCCGGATCATCGCCCCGGGCGACGTCACCGGCGACCACCGGCCCGACGTGCTGTCCGTGGACTCCGGCGGCGCGCTGTGGATCTACCCCGGCAGGGGCGACGGCACCTTCGCCTCGCGTGTGCAGGCCGGCACGGGCTGGAACCAGTACGACATGGTGCGCGGGCACGGCGACTTCACCGGCGACGGCCGGGCCGACCTGCTCGCCCGCGCGTCCGGCAGCGGCGATCTGTACCTGTACAAGGGCACCGGCAGGTCCGGCACCGGCGCCTTCGCGGCCCGCATCAAGGTGCGCAGCGCCTGGACCGGCTACAACGCCTTCGACGCGGTCGGCGATGTGAGCGGCGACGGCCGGGCCGACTTCCTGGCCCGCACCCCCGGCGGCACCCTGTACCTGTACAAGGGCACCGGAAAGGCCACAAGCGAGATCTTTGCCACAAGGGTCTCGATGGGCACCGGGTTCCAGGCATACGACCTCTGGGGCTGAATCCGCAGGTGAAGGGGGGTCCACCCCCGCGCAGCCACTACGCACCGTGCCCGCCGCCGCGCGCGGCGGGCACGGTGCGTAGTGCAACCCTTTCCCGAGTTTCCCCGTCCTGCCGGGTGGAGCGACGATGGAGCGGTGAGGACCGCGCCTGACCCTGACCCGCAGGGGGTAATCGACCGACGAGAGACCTAGGAGCGAAGTGGCCGCCGAGAGCACGCCCGCCATACCCGACCCGGGAACGAACGGCCCCCGCCGCAGGGGCAAGGGCCGCCGCCGCAAGGCCCGCGGCACCGGCCGCACGGCCCTGCGCGCAACCGCCTGGACGGCCGCGGGCGTGGTGGTGCTCGGCGGCGCCGGCGCCGGCTACCTGGTCTTCAAGCTCAACGGCAACCTCCGCAGCGTCGACATCGACCAGGCACTCGGCGGCGACCGGCCCACCAAGATCGACAACGGGTCCCAGAACATCCTCGTCCTCGGCTCCGACACCCGCTCCGGCGGCAACCGCAAGCTCGGCGGCGGCACGGACGACGGCAGCGCCCGCTCCGACACGGCGATGATCGTCCACGTGCACGAGGGCCACCGGAGCGCCGACGTCGTCTCGATCCCCCG
This sequence comes from Streptomyces sp. NPDC006193, assembly GCF_040613915.1. NCBI lineage: Bacteria > Bacillati > Actinomycetota > Actinomycetes > Kitasatosporales > Streptomycetaceae > Streptomyces > Streptomyces sp. NPDC006193. Next base: position 86,505 of record NZ_JBEXTB010000003.1, on the reverse strand, counting down.
CGACACCCTGATCGACCGCCCCGCCTGCACCGGCGCCGACGGCGCGACCCACCCGGCGGCCACCGGGGTGATGTTCAACTCGGCCTACTCCACGGGCGGCGCGGCCTGCGCGGTCAAGACCGTCGAGTCCCTCACCGGCATCCGCATGGACCACTACCTGGAGGTCGACTTCTCGGGCTTCCAGCAGCTCGTCGACGACCTCGGCGGGGTCCGGGTCACGACCACCAGGGACATCGACGACCCGCAGAGCCACCTGCACCTGCGGGCCGGCGCCCACACCCTCGACGGCAAGCAGGCCCTCGGCCTGGTCCGCACCCGGCACGGCGTGGGCGACGGCTCCGACCTGGGCCGCATCCAGCTCCAGCAGGCGTTCGTCAAAGCCCTGATCGACCAGGTCTCCCACGTCGGCGTCCTCACCAGCCCCAAGAAGCTGTACGACCTCGCCGACACCGCCACCAGGGCCGTCACCACCGACTCCGGCCTCGGCTCGGTCAACTCCCTGATGGACTTCGCGAACGGCCTCAAGGGCATCAGCTCGTCCCGCGTGAAGATGGTCACGATGCCCGTCCGGTACGACCCGGCCGACCCCAACCGCGTCCTCCTGGCGAGGTCCAAGGCGCGGCTCGTGTGGAACGCCCTGCGGAACGACGAGCCGATCCCCGCGGCGGCCACCGAAGGCACCGCCACCGGCGAGGCGGACGGCGTGGTCGGCACCGGACAGCGCACGGGGCGGTAGGGCCGGAATAGAACGACCGCACCCCCGGTTTGGGAGGATGGCCCCAGTCCTGGCAGACTGGTACGTCGGCTCCGGTTCACGCTCCCGCATCCCGCGGCTGCGACCCGGCGCCCTCCCGGAACCTAGGAGACACCTTGAAGCGCGACATCCACCCCGCGTACGTCGAGACGCAGGTCAGCTGCACCTGCGGCGCGTCGTTCACCACCCGCAGCACCATCGAGTCCGGCACCATCCGGGCCGAGGTCTGCTCCGAGTGCCACCCGTTCTACACGGGCAAGCAGAAGATCCTCGACACCGGTGGCCGTGTGGCCCGCTTCGAGGCCCGCTTCGGCAAGGCTGCCGCCGGCTCCAAGAAGTAGCGAGCCCCATTCCGCCGGTCCACGGCCACACCCCGCCAGGGGTGTGCCCGGGACCGGCGTTTTTGGTCGCCCGCCGTCGTCCTTCACCGCAGCACAGGAGCCCAAGATGTTCGAGGCCGTCGACGAACTCGTCGCCGAGCACGCCGATCTGGAGAAGAAGCTCGCCGACCCGTCGGTCCACTCCGACCAGGCGAACGCGCGCAAGCTGAACAAGCGCTACGCCGAGCTCACCCCGATCGTCGCCGCGTACCGCTCCTGGAAGCAGACCGGCGACGACATCGAGACCGCGCGCGAGCTGGCCGCCGACGACCCCGACTTCGCGGCCGAGGTCAAGGAGCTGGAGAAGCAGCGCGAGGAGCTGACCGAGAAGCTGCGCCTGCTGCTCGTCCCCCGCGACCCGAGCGACGACAAGGACGTCATCCTCGAGATCAAGGCCGGCGCCGGCGGCGACGAGTCCGCCCTCTTCGCGGGCGACCTGCTGCGCATGTACCTGCGCTACGCCGAGCGCGTCGGCTGGAAGACCGAGATCATCGACGCCACCGAGTCCGAGCTGGGCGGCTACAAGGACGTCCAGGTCGCGGTGAAGGCCCGCGGGCAGGTCGAGCCGGGGCAGGGCGTGTGGGCGCGGCTGAAGTACGAGGGCGGTGTGCACCGCGTGCAGCGCGTTCCGGCCACCGAGTCCCAGGGCCGCATCCACACCTCCGCCGCCGGTGTGCTCGTGACGCCGGAGGCCGAGGAGGTGGACGTGGAGATCAACCCCAACGACCTCCGCATCGACGTCTACCGCTCCTCCGGACCGGGCGGCCAGTCGGTCAACACCACCGACTCCGCCGTGCGCATCACGCACATCCCGACCGGGGTCGTCGCCTCCTGCCAGAACGAGAAGAGCCAGCTCCAGAACAAGGAGCAGGCGCTGCGCATCCTGCGCTCCCGGCTGCTCGCCATCGCGCAGGAGGAGGCGGAGCGGGAGGCCGCCGACGCCCGCCGCAGCCAGGTCCGCACCGTCGACCGCTCCGAGAAGATCCGCACCTACAACTTCCCGGAGAACCGCATCTCGGACCACCGCGTCGGCTTCAAGGCGTACAACCTGGACCAGGTCCTGGACGGTGACCTCGACGCGGTCATCCAGGCCTGCGTCGACGCCGACTCGGCCGCCAAGCTCGCCGCCGCGTAAGACCCCCCTACGCACGAGCACGACACGGAGGACTCGCGTGAACCTGCTGCTCGCGGAGGTGGCCCAGGCCACCCAGCGGCTGGCCGACGCCGGCGTGCCCTCGCCGCGCACCGACGCGGAGGAACTGGCCGCGTTCGTGCACGGCGTGAAGCGCGGCGAACTGCACTCCGTGAAGGACGCCGACTTCGACGCCCGGTACTGGGAGGTCATCGCCCGGCGCGAGCAGCGCGAGCCGCTGCAGCACATCACCGGGCGGGCCTACTTCCGGTACCTGGAGCTCCAGGTCGGGCCCGGGGTGTTCGTGCCCAGGCCCGAGACCGAGTCCGTGGTCGGCTGGGCCATAGACGCGGTACGCGCCATGGACGTGGTCGAGCCGTGCATCGTCGACCTGTGCACCGGCTCGGGCGCCATCGCGCTCGCCCTCGCCCAGGAGGTCCCCCGCTCGCGCGTGCACGCCGTGGAGCTGTCGGAGGAGGCCCTGGTGTGGACCCGCAAGAACGTCGCCGGGTCACGGGTCGACCTGCGCCAGGGCGACGCCCTCACGGCCTTCCCCGACCTCGACGGCCAGGTCGACCTGGTCATCTCCAACCCGCCGTACATCCCGCTCACCGAGTGGGAGTACGTCGCCCCGGAGGCCCGCGACTACGACCCGGAGATGGCGCTGTTCTCCGGCGAGGACGGACTCGACCTGATCCGGGGCATCGAGCGCACCGCGCACCGGCTGCTGCGCCCCGGGGGTGTCGTCGTGATCGAGCACGCCGACACCCAGGGCGGCCAGGTGCCGTGGATCTTCACCGAGGAGCGGGGCTGGGCCGACGCGGCCGACCACCCCGACCTCAACAACCGCCCCCGCTTCGCGACCGCCCGCAAGGCGCTGCCGTGAGCACCCCGAAGACTTCGACCCCGCAGTACGTGTACGAGGAGGCCAGCTAGACATGGCACGGCGATACGACACCAACGACGCGACCGACCGCGCGACGGGTCTGCGTGAGGCCGCGTCCGCCGTCCGCCGGGGCGAGCTGGTGGTGCTGCCGACCGACACGGTGTACGGCATCGGCGCCGACGCGTTCTCCCCGGAGGCCGTCGCCGACCTGCTCGCCGCCAAGGGCCGGGGCCGCAACATGCCCACCCCCGTCCTCATCGGCTCCCCGAACACCCTGCACGGCCTGGTCACGGACTTCTCCGAGAAGGCCTGGGACCTGGTCGACGCGTTCTGGCCGGGCGCCCTGACGCTGGTCGCCAGGCACCAGCCGTCGCTGCAGTGGGACCTCGGCGACACCCGGGGCACGGTCGCCGTGCGCATGCCCCTGCACCCGGTCGCCATCGAACTGCTCACCGACGTCGGCCCGATGGCCGTGTCCTCCGCGAACCTCACCGGCCACCCCGCCCCGGAGAACTGCGACGCCGCGCAGGAGATGCTCGGCGACTCCGTCTCCGTCTACCTCGACGGCGGCCCGACCCCGGGCAACGTGCCGTCGTCCATCGTGGACGTCTCCCGCGAGGTGCCGCTGCTGCTGCGCCAGGGGGCCGTCTCGCCGGACGAGCTGCGCAAGGTCGTACCCGACCTCGAGGTGGCGAATTGACGGCCCCCGGACGCCCCGGGCTCCCGGAGCAGGGGGTGCCCCCATGCGTGGCATAGGCGGCGGGGGATACAGCGCGGAGGAGACGACGACCTTCGGGTTCCCGCGCGACACCTTCCGCATCCTCCACGTCAGCACCGGCAACGTGTGCCGCTCGCCCATCACCGAGCGGCTGACCCGCCACTTCGTCGCGGAGCGGCTCGGCGTGCTCGGCGGCGGGCTGATCGTGGAGAGCGCGGGCACCTGGGGCCACGAGGGCGCGCCGATGGAGTCCCACGCGGAGACCGTGCTGGCCGAGTTCGGCGCGGACGCCTCCGGCTTCGTCGGCCGGGAACTGCTGGACGAGCACGTCATCAGGGCCGACCTCGTGCTGACCGCCACCCGCGACCACCGCGCCCAGGTCATCTCCATGGGCCACTCGGCGGGCCTGCGCACCTTCACCCTGAAGGAGTTCACCCGGCTGGTCCGCGCCATAGACCCGGCCACCCTGCCGCCCCTGGAGGACGGCCTGGTCATGCGGGCCCGCGCGCTGGTGCGGGCGGCCGCCGCGCTGCGCGGCTGGCTGCTCGCCCCGAACGCCGAGGCGGACGAGGTGTACGACCCGTACGGCGCCCCGCTGACCTTCTTCCGGTCGATCGGCGACGAGATACACCAGGCGCTGGATCCGGTCGTCACTGCGCTGACAGGCGTACCCGCACGCACCTGAGCGGGCGGACGGGACGCGGCGACCGCGCGGCGGCCGCACCCCGGGCCTACATTGGGGATACGTCACCGTCGACCGCCCGGAGCCCGTCATGCCGGTCACCACCGCCCACGAGACCGACGTCCTGCGGCGGCAGGACCCGGCGATGGCCGAGATCCTGCTGGGGGAGCTGGCGCGGCAGTCCACCACGCTGCAGCTGAACGCCGCGGAGAACTTCTGCTCGCCGGCCGTGCTGGCCGCCCTGGGCTCACCGCTCGCCAACAAGTACGCCGAGGGCTATCCCGGCGCCCGGCACCACGGCGGCTGCGAGATCGTCGACGTCGCCGAACGCGCCGCCGTCGACCGGGCCAAGGCCCTGTTCGGCGCCGAGCACGCCAACGTCCAGCCCCACTCCGGCTCCTCCGCCGTGCTGGCCGCCTACGCGGCCCTGCTGCGCCCCGGCGACACCGTCCTCGCCCTCGGCCTGCCCCACGGCGGCCACCTCACCCACGGCTCACCGGCCAACTTCTCCGGGCGCTGGTTCGACTTCGTCGGCTACGGCGTGGACGCCGAGAGCGGGCTGATCGACCACGACCAGGTGCGCCACCTCGCCCGCAACCACCGCCCCAAGGCCCTGGTGTGCGGCTCCATCGCCTACCCCCGCCACCTGGACTACGCCTTCTTCCGCGAGGTCGCCGACGAGGTCGGGGCCTACCTGATCGCCGACGCGGCGCACCCGATCGGGCTGGTCGCCGGGGGAGCCGCGCCGAACCCGGTGCCGTACGCCGACATCGTCTGCGCCACCACCCACAAGGTGCTGCGCGGGCCGCGCGGCGGGATGATCCTGTGCGGCGCCGAACTGGCCCGGCGCGTCGACCGGGCCGTGTTCCCCTTCACCCAGGGCGGCGCGCAGATGCACACCGTCGCCGCCAAGGCCGTCGCGTTCGGCGAGGCGGCGACCCCCGCGTTCGCCGCGTACGCGCACCAGGTGGTGGCCAACGCGCGCGTGCTCGCCGGGCACCTGGCCGCGGAGGGGCTGGCCGTCACCACCGGCGGCACGGACACCCACCTGATCACCGCGGACCCGGCCCCGCTCGGCGTGGACGGCCGCACCGCGCGGGGCCGGCTGCTCGCGGCCGGCCTGGTGCTGGACTGCTGCGCGCTGCCGCACGGCGACGGCCGCGGACTGCGCCTGGGCACGGCCGCGGTGACCACGCAGGGCATGGGGGAGCCGGAGATGGTGCGGATCGCGGCGCTGCTGGCGGCCGTGCTGCGCGGGGAGACGGAACCGGCCGCGGCGCGGGAGGAGGTGCGCGCGCTCACCGATCAGTTTCCGCCGTATCCCGGCTGAACGGGGGCGGTGGCCGCCGTGCACGGCTGCGCGTGCAACCATCGTCGCCACCCGGCAGTCTTCATCGGCATGCATCCGTCGCTAGGGTGTGGGGCTGTGATGGCCAGCGAGACCTGTGGGGAAGCCCGTGCGTGAATACCTGCTGACGCTCTGCATCACGGCCGCGGTGACGTACCTGCTGACAGGACCGGTACGGAAGTTCGCGATCGTGGCCGGGGCGATGCCGGAGATCAGGGCCCGGGACGTGCACCGGGAACCCACTCCCCGTCTCGGCGGTATCGCGATGTTCTTCGGACTGTGCGCGGGCCTGCTGGTCGCGGACCACCTCACCAACCTCAACCAGGTCTTCGCCAAGTCCAACGAGCCGCGGGCACTGCTGTCCGGGGCGGCCCTCATCTGGCTGATCGGCGTCCTGGACGACAAGTTCGAGATCGACGCGCTGATCAAGCTCGGCGGGCAGATGATCGCCGCGGGCGTCATGGTCATGCAGGGCCTGACGATCCTGTGGCTGCCCATCCCGAGCGTCGGCAACGTGGCCCTGACCCAGTGGCAGGGCACCCTGCTGACCGTCGCGCTGGTCGTCATCACGATCAACGCGGTGAACTTCGTGGACGGCCTGGACGGTCTCGCCGCCGGCATGGTGTGCATCGCGGCGGCCGCGTTCTTCCTGTACGCCTACCGGATCTGGTACTCGTACGGCATCGAGGCCGCGGCTCCCGGCACGCTGTTCGCGGCGATCCTCATGGGCATGTGCCTGGGCTTCCTGCCGCACAACATGCACCCGGCGCGGATCTTCATGGGCGACTCCGGCTCCATGCTGATCGGGCTGGTGCTGTCGGCCGGGGCCATCTCGATCACGGGCCAGGTGGACCCGGACGCGCTGGCGCTGTTCACCGGTTCGGAGAAGGCGGCGGTCCACCAGACGGTCCCGGTGTACATCCCGCTGCTGCTGCCGCTGACGATCATCGCCGTGCCCGCAGCCGACCTGGTCCTGGCCATCGTCCGCCGCACCTGGCGCGGCCAGTCCCCGTTCGCCGCCGACCGCGGCCACCTGCACCACCGCCTGCTGGAGATCGGCCACTCGCACAGCCGGGCCGTGCTGATCATGTACTTCTGGTCGGCGCTCATCGGCTTCGGGGCGCTGGCCTTCTCGGTCAACTCGGCCTCGATGTGGATCGTCCTGGGCGTGGTCTTCTTCAGCGCGGTCGGCCTGGTGCTGCTGCTCCTGCCGCGCTTCACCCCGCGCGTTCCGGTGTGGGCCCAGCGGTTCGTGCCCCCGCGGTACCGCAGGCGCCGCCGCGGCGCCGAGGCGGGCGCGTCGGCGCAGACCGCGGCGAGGCGGACCGGCGAGGCCGGGGAGGCCGGGGAGGCCGGCGACGAGACGGGAGTGACCCGAGAGGCGGGCGAGGCCGGCGGGCCCGGGGAAGGCGAGGGGCGCGCTCCCGTCGCCGCCGGCGTCCCGGGCGTCGACGGGGCCACCGCGATCGGCGCCCGGTCCCGGTCCCTCGACCGCCGGTGAAACGGCTTAGGTAAGAATCTGACGAGAGCATTGCCAAGTCGTGGGGGAACGAAGCCCCCCAATATCAGACAAGACAGCCCAGTTTTTGCACAGACGCGCACTGTCACTCTCATGTGTGACAGCAAGCACACCCAGCAGGTAAAGACCTCATCAAATAGTTTGTGATACGGTTCACGAGAACCCCGGATAGAGCCGAAGGACCGTGTGCGACGGTCCGTTGGCGTGAGGTCTCGACCACTCAGCCCGGGACTACGCTCGTCCATGACGACACCTGCCCCCTGTGAAAGCGGAGTTGCCGCCATGCCGTCCAATGACGCCCGGATCCTGGCCCAGGCCGCCGTGCCCACGGCTGCCGTCGGCGTGATCGCCGCCGTCGTCAGCGGGGTGGTCGCCGGCGGCAAAGGGGCCATCGGGGCCGTCGTGGGGACGCTTGTGGTGATCGCGTTCATGGGCCTCGGTCTCTACGTGCTCCAGCGCACCGCCGCATCCTTCCCTCAGCTGTTCCAGATGATGGGCCTGATGCTGTACGCGGCCCAGCTGCTGCTGCTGGTCATCTTCGTCGGCCTGTTCAAGAACACCACCCTCTTCAACCCGCGTGCCTTCGCCGTCGCGCTCGTGGTCGCCACCCTGACGTGGATCGCCGCGCAGACGCGTGCCCACATGAAGGCGAAGATCCTCTACGTCGATCCCGAAGCCTCGTCGAAGGGCGACAAGCCCGAGAAGACAGGGTCTTCGTCGTGAGAGGTAGGGCCGGGATAAAGGCGCACGAGAGATGCTGCTATCGTCCGGTGCCAACTGCGGCATCGCGGGCGCGGGCATCTGAGCTGACGCCTGCTCAATCGCGAGGCGAGATGCCCCCACGCCGCCCCCACATCCGTAACACCAGTCCCGTGCCGACCCGCGGCCGTACGCCGCGCCGACACAACGAGGTTGCCGTACCTATGCGCCACGATGAAGGAGCCCGCGGTGAGTGCTGACCCGACGCAGACGCTCGCTTTCGACACGAGCTGCCACCTGTTCGACGGGTGCGGCTTCCCGGCTCCGGGCCTGCACTCGTTCCTGTTCAAGCCGCTCTGGGGCGACGCGGACAGCAGCGTGTACTTCAACAAGACGATGCTGCTGGCGCTGCTCGGTTCCATCATCATCGTGGGCTTCTTCTGGGCCGCCTTCGCCAAGCCGAAGGTCGTCCCGGGCAAGCTCCAGCTGGTGGCCGAGGCCGGTTACGACTTCGTCCGTCGCGGCGTCGTCTACGAGACCATCGGCAAGAAGGAAGGCGACAAGTACGTCCCGCTCGTCGTCTCGCTCTTCTTCTTCGTCTGGATGATGAACCTCTGGTCGATCATCCCGGTCGCGGCCTTCCCGGTGACGGCGATCATCTCGTACCCGGCCGTCCTGGCCGGCATCGTCTACATCATCTGGGTCTCCCTGACCTTCAAGCGTCACGGCTTCGTCGGGGCCTTCAAGAACTTCACCGGTTACGACAAGACGCTCGGCCCGGTGCTGCCGCTGTCGATGACGATCGAGTTCTTCTCGAACCTCCTCGTCCGGCCCTTCACCCACGCCGTGCGACTGTTCGCGAACATGTTCGCCGGTCACACGCTGCTGCTGCTCTTCACGATCGCCAGCTGGTACATGCTGAACGGCATCGGCATCGCCTACTCCGGTGTCTCGTTCGTCATGGTCATCGTGATGACCGCTTTCGAGCTCTTCATCCAGGCTGTCCAGGCGTACGTCTTCGTACTGCTGACCTGCAGCTACATTCAGGGCGCGCTCGCCGAGCACCACTGAGCCACCCGACCACCCACCCAGACATCCGGTGGCCAACCCCCACCGGTCATTGAAAGAGAAGGAAGAACCGGCATGTCCGCTCTCCAGACCCTTGCCGCCGGCGTCGAGATCAAGGGCAACCTCGGCTCCATCGGTTACGGCCTCGCCGCCATCGGCCCGGGCGTCGGCGTCGGCATCATCTTCGGCAACGGCACGCAGGCCCTGGCCCGCCAGCCCGAGGCGGCCGGCCTGATCCGCGCCAACCAGATCCTGGGCTTCGCCTTCTGCGAGGCGCTCGCCCTGATCGGTCTGGTCATGCCGTTCGTCTACCCGAGCGCCTGATCCGACCGTCGCCCTTTAGACGAAAGGCACTGATATGAGCCCCCTGGTTCAGCTTGCGGCTGAGGAGGCCGAGAACCCCCTCATCCCGCCGATCCCAGAGCTCGTCATCGGCCTGATCGCCTTCGTCATCGTCTTCGGCTTCCTCGCCAAGAAGCTCCTCCCGAACATCAACAAGGTTCTGGAAGAGCGCCGTGAGGCCATCGAGGGCGGTATCGAAAAGGCCGAGGCCGCGCAGACCGAGGCCCAGAGCGTCCTTGAGCAGTACAAGGCCCAGCTCGCCGAGGCCCGGCACGAGGCCGCGCGCCTGCGCCAGGAGGCGCAGGAGCAGGGTGCCGCGCTCATCGCCGAGATGCGGGCCGAGGGCCAGCGGCAGCGCGAGGAGATCATCGCCGCCGGTCACGCCCAGATCCAGGCCGACCGCAAGGCCGCCGCTGCCGCGCTGCGTCAGGACGTCGGCAAGCTCGCCACCGACCTGGCCGGCAAGCTCGTCGGCGAGTCCCTCGAGGACCACGCCCGCCAGAGCCGTGTGATCGACCGCTTCCTCGACGAGCTCGAGGAGAAGGCCGAGGCCGCGCGATGAACGGAGCGAGCCGCGAGGCACTGGCAGCCGCACGTGAGCGTCTGGACGCGCTGACGGACTCCACGTCCGTGGACGCCGCGCGCCTCGCCGACGAGCTGGCGGCCGTCACCGCGCTGCTCGACCGCGAGGCCGGCCTGCGCCGGGTCCTCACCGACCCGGCGCAGCCCGGAGAGGCGAAGGCGCAGCTGGTCCAGCGCCTGATCGGTGGCCAGGTCAGCGGCACCACCGCCGACCTGGTGTCCGGGCTGGCGCGCTCCCGCTGGTCGCAGTCCCGCGACCTGGTGGACGCGCTGGAGGAGCTGGCGAACATCGCCGACCTCACGGCCGCGGAGCGGACGGGCGCCCTCGACGACGTCGAGGACGAGCTGTTCCGGTTCGGCCGGATCGTCTCCTCCAGCACCGAGCTGCGCGCCGCGCTCACCGACCGTGCCGCCGGCGCCTCGGCCAAGTCCGAGCTGCTGCACCGGCTGCTCGGCGGGCGGGCCAAGCCGGCCACCGAGCGTCTGGTGACGCGCCTCGCGACCGCGCCGCGTGGACGTAGCCTGGAGACGGGGCTGGAGTCCCTGTCCAGGCTCGCCGCGGAGCGCCGGGACCGGATGGTCGCCGTCGTCACGTCGGCGGTGCCGCTGAGCGACCCGCAGAAGCAGCGCCTCGGCGCCGCCCTCGCGAAGCTCTACGGCCGCCGGATGCACCTCAACCTGGACGTGGACCCCGGGGTGCTCGGCGGCATCCGGGTGCAGGTCGGTGACGAGGTCATCAACGGCTCCATCGCGGACCGGCTGGACGAGGCCGCCCGCCGCATGGCGAGCTAGCAGCAACTCGACAACTCGAGACAAGCAGTACGTACTTACGGCCCTGGTTGGGCCGTGCAGAGGATTCACCTCCTGTTGGGGGGAGTCCCCATCCCCCCAAAGTGAAACTTCGGGCCCAACAAGGAGAGCAGGGAACCCAGATGGCGGAGCTCACGATCCGGCCGGAGGAGATCCGGGACGCGCTGGAGAACTTCGTCCAGTCGTACAAGCCGGACGCGGCCTCGCGCGAGGAGGTCGGTACGGTCACCCTTGCCGGCGACGGCATCGCGAAGGTCGAGGGTCTTCCCTCGGCCATGGCCAACGAACTGCTGAAGTTCGAGGACGGCACCCTCGGCCTGGCGCTGAACCTGGAAGAGCGCGAGATCGGTGCCATCGTCCTCGGTGAGTTCAGCGGCATCGAGGAGGGTCAGCCGGTCACGCGCACCGGTGAGGTCCTCTCCGTCGCGGTGGGCGAGGGCTACCTCGGCCGCGTCGTCGACCCGCTCGGCAACCCGATCGACGGCCTCGGCGAGATCGAGACCGACGGCCGCCGCGCCCTCGAGCTGCAGGCCCCCACGGTCATGCAGCGCAAGTCGGTGCACGAGCCGATGGAGACGGGTTACAAGGCCGTCGACGCGATGACCCCGATCGGCCGTGGTCAGCGTCAGCTGATCATCGGCGACCGCCAGACCGGCAAGACCGCCCTGGCCGTCGACACGATCATCAACCAGCGCGACAACTGGCGCTCGGGCGACCCGAAGAAGCAGGTCCGCTGCATCTACGTCGCCATCGGCCAGAAGGGCTCCACCATCGCCGGCGTGCGCCGCGCGCTGGAGGAGAACGGCGCCCTGGAGTACACGACCATCGTCGCCGCCCCGGCGTCCGACCCGGCCGGCTTCAAGTACCTGGCGCCGTACACCGGTTCGGCCATCGGCCAGCACTGGATGTACCAGGGCAAGCACGTCCTGATCATCTTCGACGACCTGTCGAAGCAGGCCGACGCCTACCGCGCCGTGTCGCTGCTGCTGCGCCGCCCGCCGGGCCGTGAGGCCTACCCGGGTGACGTCTTCTACCTGCACTCCCGCCTGCTGGAGCGCTGCGCCAAGCTCTCCGACGAGATGGGCGCCGGTTCGATGACCGGTCTGCCGATCGTCGAGACCAAGGCCAACGACGTCTCGGCGTTCATCCCGACCAACGTCATCTCCATCACCGACGGCCAGTGCTTCCTGGAGTCGGACCTGTTCAACGCCGGTCAGCGCCCCGCGCTGAACGTCGGTATCTCCGTCTCCCGAGTCGGTGGTTCCGCGCAGCACAAGGCGATGAAGCAGGTCTCCGGCCGCCTCCGTGTCGACCTCGCCCAGTTCCGTGAGCTGGAGGCGTTCGCCGCCTTCGGTTCCGACCTGGACGCGGCCTCGAAGGCCCAGCTGGAGCGCGGTCAGCGCATGGTCGAGCTGCTGAAGCAGGACCAGTACCAGCCGATGTCCACCGAGGACCAGGTCGTCTCCGTGTGGGCCGGCACCACCGGCAAGATGGACGACGTCCCGGTCGCCGACATCCGCCGCTTCGAGAAGGAACTCCTGGAGTACCTGCACCGCAAGGAGCAGGGCCTCATGACCTCCATCCGCGAGGGCGGCAAGATGTCCGACGACACGCTGACGGCCGTCGCCGACGCGATCGCCGAGTTCAAGAAGCAGTTCGAGACCTCGGACGGCAAGCTGCTCGGCGAGGACACTCCTGCCGCTGCCGCCAAGTGACGTAAGGAAGGGACCTGACTCATGGGAGCCCAGCTCCGGGTCTACAAGCGTCGCATCCGATCCGTCAGCGCGACCAAGAAGATCACCAAGGCGATGGAGATGATCGCCGCCTCGCGCGTCGTCAAGGCGCAGCGCAAGGTGGCGGCCTCCACGCCGTACGCGCAGGAGCTCACGCGCGCGGTCACGGCGGTCGGCACCGGCTCGAACACCAAGCACCCGCTCACCACGGAGGCGGAGAACCCGACCCGTGCCGCGGTCCTGCTCCTCACGAGCGACCGCGGTCTGGCCGGCGCCTTCAACTCCAACGCCATCAAGACGGCGGAGCAGCTGACCGAGCGCCTGGAGCGCGAGGGCAAGCAGGTCGACACGTACATCGTCGGCCGGCGCGGTGTCGCCCACTACAACTTCCGTGAGCGCAAGATCGCGGAGTCGTGGAGCGGGTTCACCGACGAGCCCACGTACGCGGACGCCAAGAAGGTCGCGGCGCCCCTGATCGAGGCGATCGAGAAGGACACGGCCGACGGCGGTGTGGACGAACTCCACATCGTCTACACCGAGTTCGTCTCGATGATGACGCAGACGGCGCTCGGCGCCCGGCTGCTTCCGCTGCGCCTCGACGAGGTCGCGGAGGAGACGAAGCCGCAGGGCGGGATCCTCCCGCTGTACGACTTCGAGCCCTCGGCGGAGGACGTCCTCGACGCGCTGCTGCCGCGCTACGTGGAGAGCCGGATCTACAACGCGCTGCTCCAGTCGGCCGCTTCGAAGCACGCCGCCACGCGGCGCGCGATGAAGTCGGCCACCGACAACGCGGGCGAGCTGATCAACACGCTCTCCCGTCTTGCCAACGCGGCCCGCCAGGCCGAAATCACCCAGGAAATCAGCGAGATCGTCGGTGGCGCGAGCGCCCTGGCCGACGCGACCGCGGGGAGTGACCGATAAATGACCACCACTGTTGAGACCGCGACGGCTACGGGCCGCGTCGCCCGGGTCATCGGCCCGGTCGTCGACGTGGAGTTCCCCGTCGACGCGATGCCGGACATCTACCAGGCCCTTCACGTCGAGGTGGCCGACCCGGCCAACGCCGGCGAGAAGAAGACGCTGACCCTCGAGGTCGCGCAGCACCTGGGTGACGGCCTGGTCCGCACCATCTCCATGCAGCCGACCGACGGTCTGGTCCGCCAGGCCCCGGTCGTCGACACCGGCGCCCCGATCTCGGTGCCGGTCGGCGACTTCACCAAGGGCAAGGTGTTCAACACCCTCGGTGAGGTGCTGAACGTCGACGAGTCCTACGACGGCGAGCGCTGGCCGATCCACCGCAAGGCCCCGAACTTCGACGAGCTCGAGTCCAAGACCGAGATGTTCGAGACGGGCGTCAAGGTCATCGACCTGCTCACCCCGTACGTCAAGGGCGGCAAGATCGGCCTGTTCGGCGGCGCCGGCGTCGGCAAGACGGTGCTCATCCAGGAGATGATCTACCGTGTCGCCAACAACCACGACGGTGTCTCCGTGTTCGCCGGTGTCGGTGAGCGCACCCGTGAGGGCAACGACCTCATCGAGGAGATGACCGAGTCGGGCGTCATCGACAAGACCGCCCTGGTCTTCGGCCAGATGGACGAGCCCCCGGGCACCCGTCTGCGCGTCGCGCTGGCCGGCCTCACCATGGCCGAGTACTTCCGTGACGTCCAGAAGCAGGACGTGCTGTTCTTCATCGACAACATCTTCCGCTTCACGCAGGCCGGTTCCGAGGTCTCCACCCTGCTCGGCCGCATGCCGTCCGCGGTGGGTTACCAGCCGAACCTGGCCGACGAGATGGGCCTCCTGCAGGAGCGCATCACCTCGACCCGCGGTCACTCGATCACCTCGATGCAGGCGATCTACGTCCCCGCCGACGACCTGACCGACCCGGCCCCGGCCACCACCTTCGCCCACCTCGACGCGACGACGGTTCTGTCCCGTCCGATCTCCGAGAAGGGCATCTACCCGGCCGTGGACCCGCTGGACTCCACGTCCCGGATCCTGGACCCGCGCTACATCTCGCAGGACCACTACGACGCGGCGATGCGCGTGAAGACGATCCTGCAGAAGTACAAGGACCTCCAGGACATCATCGCGATCCTCGGCATCGACGAGCTCGGCGAGGAGGACAAGCTCGTCGTCCACCGTGCCCGTCGCGTGGAGCGCTTCCTGTCGCAGAACACCCACGTCGCCAAGCAGTTCACCGGTGTGGACGGCTCGGACGTGCCGCTCGACGAGTCGATCGCCGCGTTCAACGCGATCTGCGACGGCGAGTACGACCACTTCCCCGAGCAGGCGTTCTTCATGTGCGGTGGTCTCGACGACCTGAAGAAGAACGCGAAGGAGCTGGGCGTCTCCTGAGCTTCGCGCTCTCGGTGAGGGGGCGGGCGCGTCCCGCCCCCTTCGCCACGCCCCTTAGAATTGACCCCAACACCCGGCACTACCGCCGGGTGGTGACCCGAGGAGCCACCCTTGGCTGCTGAGCTGCACGTCGAGCTGGTCGCCGCCGACCGCCAGGTCTGGTCCGGCGAGGCCACCCTGGTCGTCGCGCGCACCACGTCCGGCGACATCGGCGTCATGCCCGGTCACCAGCCGCTGCTCGGTGTGCTGGAGTCGGGCCCGGTGACCATCCGTACGAGTGATGGCGGGACGGTCGTCGCCGCGGTGCACGGCGGTTTCATCTCGTTCGCGGACGACAAGCTCTCGCTGCTGGCGGAGATCGCCGAGCTGTCGGACGAGATCGACGTCCAGCGCACGGAGCGGGAGCTGGAGCGCGCGAAGGCGGAGGGCGACGCCGCCGCCGAGCGTCGTGCGGACGTTCGACTGCGTGCCGCGGCGGCGCGCTGAACCAGCCCCGCTGTACGTTGACGTCACTCAGCCGCGGCCGGCCCGGAGCAATCCGGTGCCGGTCGCGGCTGAGGCAGATGTGGGTGTCTTCTCCGTTCCATTGCTCACATACAGAAGCAGTTCCCCAACCTGAGAGACGAGGAGGTCGGTGCCGATGGTCCTCGCTCTGACTGTGTGCGGGATCGTGGTCGCGCTCGTGGTGGTGGGACTGTTCCTGTTCGGGCTGCGCCGCAGGCTGATCCAGCGCTCCGGCGGCACCTTCGACTGCTCGCTGCGCTGGGACGTGCCCGAGAAGCCGGACGCCGGCGGCAAGGGCTGGAGCTACGGCGTCGCCCGCTACAACGGCGACCGCATCGAGTGGTACCGGGTCTTCTCCTACGCCCCCCGCCCGCGCCGCGTCCTGGAACGCGCGCAGATCGAGGTGGCCGGCCGCCGGCTGCCCGACGGGGAGGAGGAGCTGGCGCTGCTCTCCGACGCGGTGGTGCTGGCCTGCACACATCGCGGTGTCCGCCTGGAACTCGCCATGAGCGAGGACGCGCTGACCGGTTTCCTCGCGTGGCTGGAGGCGGCGCCCCCCGGCCAGCGGGTGAACGTGGCCTGACCCCTGCGGCCCCCTCCGGGCGGGCGCACACGAGGAGGCGCCGCGGGCGGACCCGGAGGCCGCCCACGGCGCCGTCGCCGGGCGGAGCGGGTCAGCTCAGCCCGCTGTCGATGGCGCTCACCAGTTCGCCGTCGCTGGTGTCGCCGCTGAACTCCCAGAAGAACGCGCCGCCGAGGCCCTGGCTCTCGGCCCAGGCCATCTTGGACTTGACGGTGGCCGGAGTGTCGTACGACCACCAGTTGCCGCCGCAGTGCGCGTACGCGGTGCCGGCGATCGTGCCGGTGGCCGGGCAGGACGTCTTCAGGACCTTGTAGTCCTCGATGCCCTGCTCGTAGGTGCCGGCCGCGGGGCCGGTGGCGGTGCCGCCGGGGGCGTCCTGGGTGACGCCGGTCCAGCCGCGGCCGTAGAAGCCGATGCCGATGAGCAGTTTCTTCGCGGGCACGCCGATCGCCTTGAACTTGGCCATCGCGTCGGCGGTGGTGAAGCCCGCCTTCGGGATGCCGCTGTACGAGGTGAGCGGGGAGTGCGGGGCGGTGGGGCCCTTGGCGTCCCAGGCGCCGAAGAAGTCGTACGTCATCACGTTGTACCAGTCGACGTACTGGGCGGCGCCCGCGTAGTCGGCGGCCTCGATCTTGCCGCCGGCCGAGCCGTCGGCGGTGGTCGCCGCGGTGACCAGGTTGTTCGAGCCGAACTTGGCGCGCAGGGCGGCCATCAGGTTCTTGTAGGCCGCCGCCCCGCTGGTGTCGCAGGACAGGCCGCAGGCGTTGGGGTACTCCCAGTCGATGTCGATGCCGTCGAAGACGTCGGCCCAGCGCGGGTCCTCCACCAGGTCGTAGCAGGACTGGGCGAAGGCGGCCGGGTTCTTCGCGGCCTCGCCGAAGCCGCCGGACCAGGTCCAGCCGCCGAACGACCACAGCACCTTCAGGTGCGGGTACTTGGCCTTCAGCTGGCGCAGCTGGTTGAAGTTGCCGCGCAGCGGCTGGTCCCAGGTGTCCGCGGTGCCGCTGACCGACTGGTCGGCGGTGAAGGCCTTGTCGTAGTCGGCGTAGGAGTCGCCGATCGCGCACTTGCCGCCGGTGACGTTGCCGAAGGCGTAGTTGATGTGCGTGATCTTGGCCGCGGAGCCGGACGTCACCAGGTTCTTGACGTTGTAGTTCCGGCCGTAGACGCCCCACTCGGTGAAGTAGCCGAGCTTGACCTTGTCGCCGGTGGGCGGGGGAGTGGTGCTGCCGCCGGTGGTGTGCACCCTGACCGCGCCGCTGACCGGGCCGGTCTGGTCGGCGGTGTCACGGGCCTGCACGGTGTAGGAGTAGTCGGTGCCGGCGGTCAGGCCGGTGTCGGTGTACGACGTGGCGGTGACCGTGGCGACCTTGGCGCCGTCGCGCAGGACGTCGTAGTTCTTGACGCCCTTGTCGTCGGTGGCCGCGCTCCAGCTGAGCTTCACCGAGGTGTCGGTGACGGAGGAGGCGGTCGGGGTGCCGGGCGCGGAGGGGGCCGCGTCGCCGGGGACCGTGGTGCCGTCGCAGCTGTCGCCGTTCAGCGTGCAGTGGGACGGGGAGCCGGAGCCGGCGCCGTTGAAGCCGAAGGAGACGGAGGCGCCGGGGGCGATGGCGCCGTTGTAGGACTTGTTCTTCGCGGTCCAGTGGGTGCCGGAGCCGGTGACGTCCGCGTCCCACGCGGAGGTCACGGAGGTGCCGGAGGGGAAGTCCCACTCGACGGTCCAGGAGCTGATGCCGGTGGCGCCGGTGTTCTTGATGGTCCACTGGCCGCCGAAGCCGGTGCCCCAGTCGCTGGTCTTGGTGAAGGTGGCGGTCACGTTCGTGGCGTTCGCCGCAGCCTGGGCGGGGCTCGCGAGGCCGGCCAGGCCGGCCAGGGGGAGCAACAGGGACGCGAACCCTGCCGCGGCTCTGTGTCTGAAGCGCATGCTGCGCCTCCCTCGTCGTCGGGGGTGTCAGGGACATGACTGAGCCTTCATGTCCGAGTGCTGCGAGAGTAGGAAGGTCTGGACCATGGGTCAATAGGTCTGGACCAATTGCCCGGCGGGCGTCTAGACCCCCAACTCGCGGGCGAGCACGGCCGCTTGCACCCGGCTGCGCAGCCCCAGCTTGGCCAGCAACCGGCTGACGTGCGTCTTCACCGTGCCCTCCGCCATGTCCAGCCGGGCCGCGATCTCCGCGTTCGACAGGCCCTGCCCGATGCCGGCCAGCACCTCCCGCTCCCGCGGGGTGAGGTCCCCGAGCACCGCCGGGTCCGCCTGCGCCGCACGCGCCGGCGCCGCCGCGAACGCGGCGATCAGCCGCCGGGTCACGGCCGGCGCGACGATCCCCTCCCCGCGCGCCACCGTCCGCACCGCGTCCAGCAGCTCCCGGGCCTCGGCGTGCTTCAGCAGGAACCCGGCCGCCCCCGCCCGCAGCGCCCCGAACACGTACTCGTCGAGGTCGAACGTGGTCAGCACCAGGACGTCCGCCAGCTCCTCCGCGACGATCCGCCGGGTCGCCGACACTCCGTCGAGCAGCGGCATCTGCACGTCCATCAGCACCACGTCGGGCCGCAGCCGGCGGGCCAGCTCCACGGCCCGCTCCCCGTCCGCCGCCTCCCCGGCCACCTCGATGTCGGGCGCGCTGCCCAGGATGAGCACCAGGCCGGCGCGGACGGCGGACTGGTCCTCGGCGACCAGGACGCGGATCATGCGTTCAGCTCCCCTCGGTGAGCGGCAGTTCGGCGTGCACGGTCCACCGGTCCGCCTCGGGCCCGGCCTCGAACCGCCCGCCGAGCAGCGCGGCCCGCTCCCGCATCCCGGCGAGCCCGGCGCCCGAACCCGGGGCGCGCGGCCGGTCACCGGGGCGGTACGGGCTGGTCACCCGCACGTGCAGCAAGCCGTCGGCCTGCCACAGGCGGACCCGGACCGGCCCGTCCGCCGCGTGCTTCAGCGCGTTGGTCAGCGACTCCTGCACGATCCGGTAGGCGGCCAGCCCGACCGGCGCGGGCACCCGGTCGTGCCCGGCGTCCAGCGTGACGTCCAGGCCGTTGGTGCGGGCGCCCTCGACCAGGGCGGCCAGGCCGTCGAGGGTGGGGGTGGCCGAGGGCCGCCGGTCGCCGCCGTCCCGCAGGATCCCGATCAGCCGGCGCATCTCGGCCAGCCCCTCGACGCTGTTCTCCCGGATGACGGCCAGCGCGTCCCGCGAGGTCCCCGGATCGTCGAGGGAGAGCGCGGCCGTGGAGTGGATGGCGATCGCCGACAGGTGGTTGGCGACCATGTCGTGCAACTCGCGCGCCACCCGCGCCCGCTCGGCGGTCACCGCCTGCGTCCGGTCCATCTCGGCCAGCAGCGCGGTCTGTTCGGCGCGCAGCCGGGCGGCCTCGGCGGCGTCGCGGTGGTTGCGCACCAGGGCGCCGGTGGCGGCGGGGGCCAGCGCCACCACCCCGACGCCCACACCGATCAGCAGCCCCTGCGGATCGCGCCAGAGTGCCGCGGGGACGACCCCGCCGAGCACCGTCAGCATCCCGGTGATCCACGGGATGCGGCGCGCGGAGGCCGGGGTGCCGTACAGCACTGCCGCGTACACCAGGTCGGTGTACAGCACGACGGTGACGACGCTGCCGACGGTCACCGTGTCCAGCGCCAGCGCGGCCGTGCCGATCAGCAGACCGGTGCGGGGCAGGGTGCGGCGCAGCGGCTCGCAGGCGGCGGTCAGCGCCAGCGGCACCAGCGGCGCCCAGGCCGCCCCCCACAGCACCAGACCGTCTCCGGGCAGGCGCGGATGGATGCCGGCCGCCCACAGCAGCACCCCGCCGAGCAGTCCGCCCACGGCGATGCGCAGGTCGTCGCGGTGCGGGCGGGGCGGTGTGCGGGCCATGCCCTCCATCCAACACGGCCGGCGAGCGGCCGGCCTGCTCCCCGGGGAGGGTGCCGGGCTGCGACTTTCGCTTACCGCGGGTTCGTCTGCGCCGACGATGGAAACGGCGGCGCCGGCCGGGAGCCTGGAAGGGCGAACGAGGGGAGCACGCCATGATCGTCGGACTGGTCGTCGCCTGCGAGGTGGCCTTCTGGGTGCTGCTGGCGGCCGGACTCGCCTTCCGGTACGCGCTGCGGATGCCGCGAACGGGCATGGCACTGCTGCTGTGCGAGCCGCTGCTGGAGGTGGTGCTGTTCACCGTGACCGCGATCGACCTCAGGAACGGAGCCGAACCCGACTGGCGGCACGGTCTCGCCGCCGTCTACATCGGCTTCACGGTCGGCCTCGGCCACTCCACCGTCACATGGGCGGACGCCCGGGTCGCCCACCGCTTCGCCGGCGGGCCGCCGCCCGTGAAGCCCCCCAGGTACGGCTGGGCGCGCGCCGTCCACGAGGCGAAGGTCGCGGCCCGCTGGATCCTCTCCGCGGCCGTCGCCCTCGCCCTGCTCCAGAGCGCCGTCTGGTACGTCGGCGACGGCGGCGACACCACCTCGCTGCGCGCCTGGCAGACGCGCATGCTGTGGGTGATCGTCGTCAACCTGGTCGTCGCGGCGAGCTACGCGCTGTTCCCGAAGAAGGAACCGCGGGACCCAGGGGCCCGGGACCGCGCCGACCGGGCGGTCGCGCAGCCCGCCGACAGCGAGACGGGCACCGGGCGGTCGGCCCGGTCATGACGGACCCGTGCCGGGGCGCCTGCCGCGCGGGCGCGGAGCCGGTCAGCGGCACGGCCTGACCGCGCAGTCGCCGCACGCTGTGTCCACCAGGTCCACGGCGGCGGCTCGATCGCGGGCGACCGGTGCTCGCGGACCGGCATCCCGCTGGAGCGGCTCGACGCGCTCGGCACGGCCGTGGTGCCCGCGGACCACCGGCTCGCCCCCGGAGCCGCCGGCGCCGCCCTCGTCGAGGACTGCCACCGGGGGCTGCTCCGGATGACCGACCCGTCCCGCCGCCGGTACTCCGGCGGCCCCGGCGTCCGGACCCGCGGGAGGGCCGGGGTCTCCCCGCGCCGAAGGCCTCGGCTACGCCATCCGTGTCCGGGCGGCCGGCGAACCGGGGCCGCACCGCACGTCCGGGCGGCTGCCCCGACGCCCCGGACCGGCAGGCGCGCCTCCCGGCCACGGCCCGCCGCACCCGGCTCCCCGCCCGGCTCCTGCCCCCGCACGCCGCCGCACACGGACGCCGGCCCTCCGCGGCGGCACGCCGTGGCTCCGGCGCCGTGGGCGCGCCTGCCCCCGTGCGGGTCGGGAGCCACCGCGGCGGGGTGCCCTTCAGCGCTCGCCGCCCGGCACCCACAGCACGTCCCCGGTCTCCCGGTTGGCGCTGCGGGCCAGGATGAACAGCAGGTCGGAGAGGCGGTTGAGATAGGTCGCGGTGAGCGGGTTCATCGTCTCGCCGTGCACCTCCAGGGCCGCCCAGGTGGAGCGCTCGGCCCGCCGGACCACCGTGCACGCCTGGTGGAGCAGCGCGGCGCCCGGCGTGCCCCCGGGCAGGATGAAGGAGCGCAGCTTCTCCAGCCGCTCGTTGAAGCGGTCGCAGTCCGCCTCCAGCCGGTCGATGTAGAACTGCTCCACCCGCAGCGGCGGGAACTCCGGGTTCTCCACCACCGGCGTCGACAGGTCCGCACCCACGTCGAACAGGTCGTTCTGGACGCGGGTGAGGACCGCGACGATCTCCTCGTCCAGGCCGCCCAGCGCGATCGCGGCGCCGATGACCGCGTTGGCCTCGTTCGCGTCGGCGTAGGCGGAGATCCGCAGGTCCGTCTTGGGCACCCGGCTCATGTCGCCGAGGCTGGTGGTGCCCTGGTCCCCGGTCCTGGTGTAGATGCGCGTCAGATTGACCATGCGGCCAGCGTAGTTACGCCCCGGCCGTCCGGAACACCCGTGTGCCCGCCGTCACGGTCAGCGCCGCGAAGCCGACGGCGACCAGGACGCCGTAGAGCATGTGGGCGGTCGTGTAGGAGCCGACGTACGCGTCGCGGACCGCGTCCACCAGGTAGCGGAACGGCACGAAGTGCGACAGCACGTCCAGCCAGGCGGGCGCCAGGGTCATCGGCAGCATCAGGCCGGACAGCAGTATCGACGGCATCGACACCATGTTGATCAGCGGCCCGAACTCCTGCGGGGTGCGCACCTTCATCCCCACCGCGTAGGACAGCGAGGCGAGGGAGAGGGTGAGGACGGCCGCGAACGCGAAGCCGATCAGGATGCCCGCGAGCGGTGCGCGCAGGCCCATCGCCAGCGCCGCGAGCACCAGCAGCACCGCCTGGAGGACGAGGACCGTGGCGTCCCGCAGCACCCGGCCGAGCAGCAGGGCGAGCCGGCTGACCGGGGTCACCCGCATCCGGTCCACCACCCCCTGCCCCTTCTCCAGGATGACCGTGAACCCCGCGAACAGGCCGCTGAACAGCGCCAGTTGGAGGAGCAGGCCGGGGGTCAGCAGCTGCCAGGAGCTGCCCGCGCCGCCGAGCGGCAGACCGGTGAGCAGCGGCCCGAAGAAGACCAGGTGGAGCAGGGGCGTCAAGAGCCCGAAGAGCAGGGCGAAGCGGGAGCGCAGGGACTGGCGGACGTAGCGGCCGTAGACGAGGCCCGTGTCGTGAAGCAGCATGAGCGGTCCTATACGGCGACGGGGGCGGAGTCGGCCGGGGAGGGACCGCGGCCGGTGACGGCGAGGAAGGTGTCCTGGAGGGTGGCGTCGAGCGAGCCGCCGTGGCGGAGCCGCAGCGCGGCCGGGGTGCCCTCGGCGGCGACCGTGCCCCGGTCGACGATGACCAGGCGGTCGGCGAGGGCGTCGGCCTCGTCCAGGTAGTGGGTGGTCAGGAAGACGGTCGTGCCGTGCTCGTCGCGCAGCCGGCGCACCAGGTCCCACAGGTCGGCGCGGCTGCCCGGGTCCAGGCCGGTCGTCGGCTCGTCCAGGAACAGCACCGCCGGGCGGTGGGTGAGCGCCATCGCGATGTCGAGCCGGCGCCGCTGGCCGCCGGAGAGCGCGCCGGTCCTCCGGTCCAGCAGATCGGTGAGGTCCAGTTCCCGGGCCAGTTCCCGGGCCCGCGCGACCGCCTCCGCCTTCGGCAGGCGGTACATCCGGCCCTGGGTGACCAGCTCCTCCCGAACGGTGATCTGCGGATCGACCCCGCCGGACTGGGCGACGTAGCCGCTGGCCCGGCGCACCCCGGCCGGGTCCGCGGCCAGGTCGCACCCGGCGACCACGGCCGTGCCGCCGGTCGGCCTCAGCAGGGTGGTGAGCATGCGCAGCGTGGTGGTCTTGCCCGCGCCGTTGGGGCCGAGGAAGCCGAGTATCTCGCCCTTATGGACGGTCAGGTCGATGCCCCGTACGGCTTCCACGGGGCCGGCTTTCGTGACGAAGGTGCGGGCGAGGCCCGCTGTCCTGATGACTGCTGTCATGCGCCCAGAAAAACAGAGTCTCCCCAAAAATGCAATGACTCCAAGTTTCCAATGGACCCAACGAAGGTAGGATGCCGTCATGGCGGAAGGGCTGAGGGAGCGGAAGAAGCGGCAGACCCGGCAGTACATCTCGGACGTCGCCACGGGTCTGTTCATCGAGCGCGGCTTCGAGGCGGTGACGGTCGCGGAGATCGCCGAGGCGGCGAACGTCTCGGTCAACACCGTCTACAACTACTTCCCCGCCAAGGAGGACCTCTTCCTCGACCGTTCCGCCGGCATGGTCGACCGGCTCGCCCGCTGGGTCCGCGGCCGCGACGCGGGGGAGTCCGCCGCCCGCGCCGTCCTGCGCGAGCTGCGCGGGGAGGTCGAGGCCGTCTCGCCCCGGGTGGGCCTGACCGAGGGCATGGGGCGCTTCCTGCGCGTCGTCCACGAGGCGCCGGCGCTGCGTTCCCGGCTGTGGAGTCTTCAGCAGGAGATGCAGGACGCCCTGGTGGCGGCCCTGCGCGAGGAGACCGGCGCCGCCGACGACGATCCGCTGCCCCACCTGATCGCCGGTCAGATCTGCTGGCTCCACCAGGCGGTCTCCGCCGCCGTCGAACGCGCGATGCTCGCCGGGCGGGAACCGGCCGAGGTGTCACGGGAGGTGCTCGTCCTGCTGGACGACATCGAGGACCTGCTGAGCGAGAAGGTGCTCGACTACGCCGTCCGGGCGACGGGCTGAGCCCGCGGCCGCGCGACCCCGGCGCCGGCCGCTCCGCGGCCCGCCGACCGGCCCCGTGAACAGGCGAGTCGACGTGCCGGCTCCTTCGGCCCCGACCGCGCCGGCCCGGCCGGCCCGGCGCCGCCGCGCCCCTGGCACACGACGTGACGGGTGTCTCACGCCCTGAGACCGTGACACGCGTTACTTACCGGTCACACAGCGGCGCGGGGGCGCTAGGGTCCGCCGGAGAGGCAGACTTTCACCGCGTTCAAGGGAGTCGGAGTGGCACGGAAGCTCGCCGTCATCGGAGCCGGTCTCATGGGTTCCGGCATCGCCCAGGTCGCCGCCCAGGCGGGCTGGGACGTGGTCCTGCGGGACGTCACCGACGAGGCACTCAGGCGTGGCACCGACGGCATCAAGGCCTCGTACGACAAGTTCGTCGGCAAGGGCAAGCTGGCGGCCGAGGACGCCGAGGCCGCCCTCGCGCGCATCACCCCGACCACCGACCTGGACGCCGCCGTGGACGCCGACGTCGTCGTGGAGGCCGTCTTCGAGAAGCTGGAGGTCAAGCACGAGATCTTCCGCGCGCTCGACAAGCTCGTGCGCGAGGACACCGTGCTCGCCTCCAACACCTCCGCCATCCCGATCACCAAGATCGCGGCGGTCACCGAGCGCCCCGAGCGGGTCGTCGGCGTGCACTTCTTCTCGCCGGTGCCGATGATGCAGCTGGTCGAACTGGTCCGCGGCTACAAGACCAGCGACGAAACCCTCGCCACGGCGCGGCAGTTCGCCGAGTCCGTCGGCAAGACCTGCATCGTCGTCAACCGGGACGTCGCCGGCTTCGTCACCACCCGGCTGATCTCCGCCCTGGTCGTCGAGGCCACCAAGCTCTACGAGTCGGGCGTCGCGAGCGCCGAGGACATCGACCTCGCCTGCAAGCTCGGCTTCGGCCACGCCATGGGCCCGCTCGCCACCGCCGACCTGACCGGCGTCGACATCCTCCTGCACGCCACCAGCAACATCTACACCGAGTCGCAGGACGAGAAGTTCGCCCCGCCGGAGCTGATGCGCCGGATGGTGGACGCCGGTGACATCGGCCGCAAGAGCGGGCAGGGCTTCTACACGTACTGAGTCACCCGTCCACGCACGACAGCCCCGGGAGTATCACTCCCGGGGGTGAATTCGGTCTCGGTTCGCTGACAAGCAGCAACCGCACCGGCACCCACGCAGTCAGACGTTGCACAGCATCGTCACGGAGTACGCCAACCGCATGACAACGGGGAGCGCATATGCATATCAGGGGCGACCACGCCGAGCTGGTCGTCGGGGGCCGCCTCGACGTCCGCAGCGCGGCGGACGCCCGTACGGCCCTGCACTCGGCGCTCGACACCGGAGCCGGCGACCTGGTGCTCGACCTGTCCGAACTGGACTCCTGGGACGCCACCGGACTGGGCGTCATCATGGGCGCCCACCGGCGGGCCGGCCGCTGCGGGCGCCGGCTCGTGCTGCGCGGCGTACCGCCGCAGATGCAGCGCCTGCTGGTGGCGACCCGGCTGCACCGCATCCTCGCCATCGAGGGCGGCATCGGAGTGGAGTCGCTGCCCCGCGTGTGAGCGGCGGACCGGATCCGGGTGGACCGGGCGGCGGACCGGCGTGAGCGGCGGACCGGTCGAGAGGCGGACCGGCATGAACCGGGCGACGGGGGAGACCCGGACGCAGCAGCCGAACCACCCGTGGAGGGCAATCCTCACGAGACCGTGACGTCTCGGACCGCAGCGCACCCCGGCCTGTCGGGGATACTGGGCGACGGTTTAGGGTTCGGTCGCCCGCCGCCTCGCAACCCTCGACCGAGCGGGCCCGGACCAGAAGCGACAGCGCAGTGTGCGACACGGCCGGGAGGGCCGCAACACGGGCACACGACGCTTTTGGGGGGCATGAACCCATGGACCCGATGAACAAGGGACCCGAGGAGCACGGCCAGGTGCACCACCGCCGTCCGCCCCGGGAGTCCCTGACCGCCGACTTCGCACCGGGCGCGCCCGCGCCCGCCCGCACCGCCCAGCTCGTCACCGGCGACCTGCAGCTGACCGTCAACCCCGTCGACGGCAGCGAGATAGAACCCTGCCCGCCCGCCGAGCTGCCCGGCAGGCCCCGCAAGCGCACCCCCGAGGAGCGCGCGGAGACCGAACGCGCGGCCCGGCCGCCCGCGCCGGCCGGCCCCACCCGGCCGGCGCTCTCCCTGCTGGAACGCCAGGACGAACGCGAACGCCTGGTCCGCCTCCTCGCCCGCGGCCGCTCCGTCCGCCTCACCGGCCCGGCCGGCTCCGGCCGCACCGCCCTGCTCGACCTGGTCGCCGAGGACTGCCAGGACCTCGCCCCCGACGGTGTCGTACGCCTCGACGGCTGCCACCGCACGGCGGGCGACCTCCTGCGCGACCTGTTCCACGCCGTCCACGACGCCCCCCGCTACCGTCCCGAGCAGGAGGAACTCCTCGCCTGCGTCCGGGAGACCGGCGCGGTCGTCGTCGTGGACGACCTCGAGTTCGGCGGCGCCGCCCTCGACGAACTGCTCGACGCCACCCCCGAGTGCGCGTTCCTCTTCGCCGCCACCCCGGACGTGCCCGCGCCCTCCGCCGCGGCGGAGGTGGAGGAGGTCTTCCTCAGCGGCCTCGACCGCGCCGCCGGCGTGGAGATCCTGGAGCGGACCGTCGGCCGGGTCCTCACCGAGGAAGAGGCCAACTGGGCCGGCGACCTGTGGTTCGAGTCCGAAGGGCTGCCCCTGCGCTTCGTGCAGGCCGGCGCCCTGCTCCGGCAGCGCGACCAGTTGCGCGCCGCCTCCGGGGCGGTGGACGAGTACGGCGTCTTCGAGGACGTGCGGTCCGCCGCCGACCCGGCGCCGGAGGCCGACGAGGAGGAGCACATACCGCTGCCCTCCCTCGGCGAGGCCGCGGGCCCGGCGCCGCTGCTCGCCTCCCGGCTCAGCGCCTCCGCCCGCGCCGCGCTCCGCTTCGCGGTCGCCCTCGGCGGCGAGGTGCCCCACCAGGCGCACCTGCCCGCCCTCGTCGGCGACACCCACGCGGACGCCGCCCTCGGCGAGCTGGCCGGGTGCGGCCTGGTCTCCCCGGCCGGCTCCCGCTACCGGCTCGCGGCCGGCGTGCAGGCCCAGCTGGAGGCCGCCGGATACGACGACGACGCCGCCGACCGGGCGCGCACCGCCGCCCAGCACTACGCCTGGTGGGCCGGGCACCCCTCGGTCACCCCGGAACGGGTGTGCGCGGAGGCCGACGCGGTCCTGGCCGCGCTCGCCGCCGTCGTCCCCCGTACGTCCCCGTCCGCCGAGGACGACGACAGCAGCGCCGTACGGCTCGCCCGCGCGGCCGCGCCCGCCTTCGCCGCCGGACTCCACTGGAGCGCCTGGGAACGGGCCCTGCGGTTCGGCGCGGAGGCCGCCCGGCTGTCCGGGGAGGTCGCCGAACAGGCCTACTTCCACCACGAGCTGGGCATTCTCGCGCTCTGCACCGGACAGTTCGACCGGGCCCGCGCCGAGCTGGAGACCTCGGGCGGACTGCGCGGCGCCCTCGCCGACAAGCGCGGCGCGGTCGCCGGACGCCGGGCCCTGGCGCTGCTCGCCGACCGCGCGGGCGCGCTGCCCGGCCCGCCGGAGCCCACGGGACAGGAGCCGCCGGAGGCACGGCGCAAGGAGCCGGCTCCGCCGCCTCACGCCCCCGCGGCCGCCCCCGCGGCAGCCCCGCAGCTCCCGCCGCCCGCGGCGCAGCCCGCCGGTCTGCGGCGTCTGGCCGGCCGCAACCTGATGGCGGCCGGTTCGGGCGCGCTGCTCGCCGCCGTCCTCGGCACGGTCGTCACCCTCGGCATGGCCTCCCCCGACGACACCGACCGGAACCCGGCCGGCGAGGTCGGCGTCAACCCGTCCGCGAGCCAGGACGTCGACGACGGCGGCCCCGGCGCGGATCCGGCGGACTCCGGCGGCAGCGGCGGCACGGTCCGCAGGGCCACCGCCCGGCCGACCGCCCCCGGCGCCGGCGGCACGGCCGGCGCCCCGGCGCCGCGGGCGCGCACGGCCCGGCCGTCGCAGACCGCGAAGCCCTCCGGTTCCGGCACGTCCTCCGGCTCACCGTCCAAGTCGCCCGAGCCCGGCGGCTCCAGCGACGGCACGACCGGCGGCACCACGGGAGGCACGGCGACCGGCGGCTCGACGGGCGGCACCGGGGGCGCGTCCACGGGCGGCTCCACCGGCACCACGGGCTCCACCGGCACCACGGGTTCCACCGGCTCGACCGGGGGCACGACCGACGGCACCACCGGGGGCGAGACGGGCGGCGGCTCGACGGAAGGGTCCACGACCGGCACCAGCGGGGGCGAGACGGGCGGCGCCGGCAACGGCACGACGACGGGCGGCACGGACGCCGGCACGACCGGCTCCGCCGCGGGCTCGTCCAGCAGCGCACCCGCGGCCGGAGGCACCACCGGCACGGTGATGTGACCGAGCCGACCGGGCTCCCCGGCGCAGGCTGAGCTGTCCTGCCTGGGGGGCGCGAGGCACTGCGCGAACCGCACCGGCGCAGGTTCAGGTGCCTTGCCCAGGGGCGCGGGGAACTGCGCGATCCGCACCGCCGGGCCGCGGGAAAATCACCGGGCCGCGAAGACGCGGCGGGCGGTGCGGGGATGCCGGGTGGCGCGGAGGCGGCGTGCGGGGGCGCCGGGGTCCCGGTCAGGCTGCTGAGCGCAGGTTCAGGTGTCCTGCCCAGGGGCGCGGGGAACTGCGCGATCCGCACCGCCGGGCCGCGGAAAAATCACCGGGCCGCGAAGACGTGCCCGGCGGTGCGGGGATGCCGGGTGGCGCGTAGGCGGCGTGCGGGGGCGCCTGGGTCCCGGTCAGGCTGCCCGGCGCAGGTTCAGGTGCCTTACCCAGGGGCGCGGGGAACTGCGCGATCCGCAGCGCCGGGCCGCGGAAAAATCACCGGGCCGCGAAGACGCGGCGGGCGGTGCGGGGATGCCGGGTGGCGCGTAGGCGGCGTGCGGGGCGCCGGGGTCCCGGTCAGGCTGCTCGGCGCAGGTTCAGGTGCCCTGCCTGGGCGAACCGCAGCGCCGGGCCGCCAAGTGACCCTGGGCGGCGGGAACGCGCCGGGCCCGGGCAGGCGGGATTCCGCGCCCGGCAGGGGACCGGCGCGCCCCGGGCGCACGGACGGGCCCGGGGCCGGGAAGGAGGACCCGCAGCCCCGGGCCACGGGCCCCGTACGGATGCCGGCCGGTGAGGCCGGAGCCACCGCGGCTCAGAACAGCCGGAGTTTGTCGTCCTCGATGCCCCGCAGGGCGTTGTAGTCCAGGATCTGGCAGTCGATCCCGCGGTCGGTGGCGAGCACGCGGGCCTGCGGCTTGATCTCCTGCGCGGCGAAGATGCCGCGGACCGGCGCCAGATGCGGGTCGCGGTTCAACAGTTCGAGGTACCGCGTGAGTTGCTCCACGCCGTCGATCTCGCCCCGCCGCTTGATCTCGACGGCGACCGTCCGGCCGTCGGCGTCCCGGCACAGGATGTCCACCGGACCGATCGCGGTCATGTACTCGCGGCGGATGAGCGTGTAGCCCTCGCCGAGTGTCTCGATGCGATCGGCGAGCAGTTCCTGGAGGTGCGCTTCCACGCCGTCCTTGATCAGGCCGGGGTCCACGCCCAGTTCGTGCGAGGAGTCGTGGAGGATCTCCTCCATCGTGATGATCAGTTTCTCGCCCGCCTTGTTGACGACGGTCCACACGCCCTCGTCCGCGCCCGTCCCCTCCTTCAGCGTGCAGGGCGGCGACATCCAGTTGAGCGGCTTGTAGGCCCGGTCGTCGGCGTGGATGGAAACGCTGCCGTCCGCCTTGACCAGGATCAGGCGGGGCGCCGAGGGCAGGTGGGCGGTGAGCCGGCCGGCGTAGTCGACCGAGCATCGGGCAATGACGAGACGCATGGTCGGCAACGCTACTCGACACCCGCGGCCGGACGCGATTCGCCCGTACCGCTCCCCGGCGGACGCCCCAATTGTCCCTGGAAACTCTTGTTCATCCCTGGCCGATTGTGCCCGGAAAGGGACCGCTCCATATACGCGTTCTGCTGGTGTGGTCACCGACCGTTGCCTACCGTAGAGAACGGGAGGTCGCGGTGTTCGCACTGAGCGTGTTCGACATCGCGAACTCCCCTATCTGTCCGGCAACCCCTGCTCTTCGGGGGTGCGAGAGGAGAACCCATGTCGCTCGACGTCTCACCGGCCCTGCTCGAACAGGCCGAGCGAGGCGAGGTCGACGAAGCAGCATTCGTCGACTGCGTCCGGACCTCCCTGCCCTACGCATGGGAGATGATCAGCTCCCTGGTGGCCCAGCTGAAGGTGGACGGCGGTCCCTTCGCCGACAACCAGACGCCCCCGCCGGACGAGCAGGCACGCGGTCAGCTGCTGCGTGCGCTGGCGAGTGACGCGATACGCGGCGCCCTGCAGCGGCACTTCGGCGTACGGCTGGCCTTCCAGAACTGCCACCGGGTGGCGGTGTTCCCGCTGGACGCCTCCGTGGACGAGACGTTGGCCCGCTTCACGTCCGTGCGCAACCAGTTGCTGAACCAGTCGCCGGAGCTCCGGGACTGCTGACGCGCGGCTTCGGCACGGCAGTGAAGCCGCTCGCTTGCCGCTCCACCCGTGGGAGGTGCATCCGGACCGGGGCGGCAAGCCGGCCGTGGCGGCCGGGCGGCGCGCGGGCGGGTCAGCGCAACTGGGGCAGCACCTCGGCGCCGAGTCGCCGTACGTTCTCCTCCGTGGCCGCGAGATCGCCGGAGCCCTCCACCAGGAGGGCGAAGCGCGAGATGCCGGTGCGCTCCGAGGTGGCCGCGAGCCGGTCGGCGGCCAGCCGCGGGGTGCCCACCGGGTGCAGTCCGCAGAGCAGTTCGGTGTAGGCGTACGGGTCGCGCATCGCGCGGGCCCGTCCGTCCACCGTCACATGGGCCTCCAGACCCTGTTTCAGCCAGCCCGGCATCGCCTTCAGGAGCGTCTCGGCCGCGTCGGTGCGCCGGTCGGCGAGCTGGCAGACCCCGGCCGACACATGGGCGGCGCCCGCGATCTCCCCGGCCGGCCGCCCCGCCGCGCGGGCGCAGCGCCGCCACAGGGCGACCATCTCGGCCTTCTCCTCGTCCCCGACGTGCATGCCCAGCAGCATCGGCAGCCCGCGCTCGGCGGCCAGCCGTACGCTCGCCGGTGAGGTGCAGGCGAGGACGACCTCCGGGCCCGGGGTGTCCGTCAGGGCCTCCGAGGGGCGGGGCACGACCGGCACCTCGCGGAAGGAGAACCGCTCGCCGCAGGCCGCGACCGACGGCTCGCCCAGCCAGCGCAGCAGCAGATCGAGCGACTCCGGGAACCCGTGTTCGTACGCGGTCAGGCCCGTGCCGAAGACCTCCAGGTCCACCCAGGGGCCGCCGCGCCCCACGCCCAGCGTGAACCGTCCGCCGCTCGTCAGGTGCAGCAGCGCGGCCTGTTCGCCGAGGGCGACCGGGTGGGCGGTGGGCAGTACGCTGACCGCGGTGCCGATGCGGAGGCGGCGGGTGCGGCCGAGCAGCAGCGCGGCCAGGGTGACGGCGGACGGGCATGTGCCGTAGGGCACGAAGTGGTGCTCGGCCAGCCACACGGCGTCCAGCCCGGCCTGCTCGGCGACCTCCGCCGAGCGGACCGCCCGGTGCAGGGCCTCCGCGGGACCCTGGCCCGGGAACTGGGCCGCCAGCACAAAAGTTCCTACGTGCATCGCGTTTCCTGCTTCCTTCGCTCCGACCCGGAGCTCCCTCGTCCGGCATAACCGTCTGACACGTGCCAAGGACACGGCCTGACGGGGAGATTGGCGGATTGTCTGCAGAAAAGATCGCTAGGGAGGGGAACTTGTACGGGTTGGTCCCCTCCGCGTACCCCCCGCGGCGGCGCGTAGGCTGGAAGCAGTTCCTGCTCCCCGCACAGCCCCGAGAGGTGTCCCGTGTCCCCGCGCCGCAACCGACCGAAGGCAGCCGGATCGTCGGGCCGGAGCGCCGAGGACGACCCCGCCGGCCGGTACGGCGGCTGGCAGTCCACCGAGAGCTGGCAGGGCGAGGACTGGAGCGTCCGGCACGTCGCCGGGGCGAGCGCGCAGGGCAAGACGTACCGCTGCCCGGGCTGCGACCAGCTCATCGCCTCCGGTGTGCCGCACGTGGTGGCCTGGCCGCAGTACGCGGGCGTCGACGACCGCCGGCACTGGCACAAGGCCTGCTGGAACGCGAAGGACCGCCGCACCGCACGGGTGCAGCGGTCCCGTAACGCGCCGAGGTTCTAGGCGCGGGTCGCGAAGGCGCCGGGTGTCACACGTCCCGGCTGTGCAGCAGCGCGTACGCGCCCGCGTACGCCGCAGCGGTCAGGCCCAGCATGATCCACAGCGGGTCCCAGCCCGAGGGCCCGGACTGGCTCAGCGAGTTGGCGTAGAAGACGCTCAGCTGGTTGGGGATCGAGTACTCGAACAGCCACTCGCGCAGCTTGTCGAGCGACTCCGTCACCATGAACAGCGCGAGCACCAGCGGAGCGAGCAGCACGCCGATCATGATGGTGATGGCGCCCGCGGAATGCCGGATGACCGAGCCGATGAGCAGCGAGAGCAGTCCGAGCAGCGCCAGGAAGAGGCTGACGCCGACGGTGGCCTTCAGCCAGTCGCCGCCGCTGGGGGTCCGGGCGCCGGTGTCCTGCAGCAGGGACGCGTGGACCATGGCCACGAGGCCGGACGAGGCCAGGGTGACGACGAACGCGAGCGCGAAGAACACGATCGACTTGGCCGCGAGCACCCGGGCGCGGCTGGGGCACGCGGTCATCGTCGTGCGGATCATGCCGGTGCCGTACTCGGAGGCCGTGGTCAGCACCCCGAGCGTGATGATGCAGATGCTGCCGAGCAGCAGGCCGAAGAAACCGAACGACAGCGGGTTCTCGCCGGACAGGCTCGCGTCATCGGAGTTGGACTCGACCAGGACGCCGGCCAGCAGACCGATGCCGACGACGAGCAGCACGAACACGCCGAGCGTCCACATCGTCGACCGCACCGACCTGATCTTCGTCCACTCGGAGGCCAGCGCGTGCCCGAGGTGGGTGCGCACGACCGGGATGGGCGAGGTGTAGCCGGGGTACGGCCCAGCGGGCGGCGCCTGCCACCCGGGCACGGACGGGGCTGCGCCCGCCGGGGCGGAGCCGGGGGCCTGCGGCATCGGGGACTGGTGGGTGCTCATCGGGCGTCCTCGGGCTGGGTCGGTTCGGCGGAGGCGGCGGGGGGCTGCTGCGGCGCGGGCGGCTCGGCGGACGCCGCCGCGGGGGCCGGCTCACCCGCGGAGGCCGCCGGGGCCTGCGGGGCCGGGGCCGCCGGCGCGGGGGCCGCCGCCGGGACCGGCGGCTGGGCCTGCGGGGCCGCGGCCGGCTGCGGGGCCGGCGCGGCCGGCTGGGCGTACGGGTTGGCGGTCCCGGCGCCCGGGGCGCCGTACGCGCCCGCCGGGACACCGCCGTGCGCACCCGCCGGGGCCGTCTGCGGCGGCGGCGGCGCGTACCAGCCGGGCTGGCCCTGGCCGGGGACCGGCAGGGGCGGCTGGGCGCCGGGCGGCAGCGGCTGCTGGAGGCCCGCCTTCTGGTCGACGGTCGAGCGGTAGTCCACGGCGGCCTGCGTCATCCGCATGTACGCCTCCTCCAGGGAGGCCTGGTGCGGGGACAGCTCCCACAGCCGGACGTCCGCCTCGTGCGCCAGGTCGCTGATGCGCGGCAGCGGCAGCCCGGTGACGCGCAGCGCGCCGTCCTGCTCCGGGAGCACGTGCCCGCCCGCCTCGGTGAGCGCCGAGGTCAGCTTCTCGCGCAGCTGCGGCTCGGTGTCGGGGGTGCGTACGCGCGCGAAGTCGGCGGAGTTGGCCGAGATGAAGTCCTTGACGCTCATGTCGGCCAGCAGCTGCCCGCGCCCGATGACGATGAGGTGGTCGGCGGTCAGCGCCATCTCGCTCATCAGGTGCGAGGAGACGAAGACCGTCCGGCCCTCGGCGGCGAGCGCCCTCATCAGATTGCGGACCCAGTGGATGCCCTCGGGGTCGAGGCCGTTGACCGGCTCGTCGAAGAGCAGCACCTGCGGGTCGCCGAGGAGCGCGGCGGCGATGCCGAGCCGCTGGCCCATGCCGAGCGAGAAGCCCTTGGAGCGCTTTCTGGCCACCTCGTGCAGGCCGACGACCCCGAGCACCTCGTCCACCCGGCGGGCCGGGATGCCGGACAGCTGGGCGAGGCTCAGCAGATGGTTGCGGGCCGAGCGGCCGCCGTGCACGGCCTTGGCGTCGAGCAGCGCGCCGACCTGCCGGGGGGCGTTGGGCAGCATGCGGTAGGGGTGACCGCCGATGGTCACCGACCCGGACGTGGGATTGTCCAGGCCGAGGATCATCCTCATCGTCGTGGACTTGCCCGAGCCGTTCGGCCCGAGGAAGCCGGTGACGGCGCCGGGCCGCACCTGGAAGGAAAGGTTGTACACGGCGGTCTTGTCGCCGTAGCGCTTGGTCAGGCCGACAGCCTCGATCATGCTCCGCACCCATCAAAGGTTCAGGACAGCGGGGCACACGCCCCCGTAAGGGTTAGGAGGATATCGGGGCGCTGACGGTTCCGCTCAAGAGAAAGCAAAGCCAGAGCATCACTCTGGGTGAATAATGCGGTCACTGGGCGTCCCGCCGCTTCAGCAGGACGTACCCGCCGGCCAGCGCGGCGGTCACCCACAGCGCCATGATGCCGAGCCCGCCCCAGGGGCCGTAGGGGGTGTCGTCGCCGATGCGCGGCACCACCTGCATGACCCGGCTGCCGGCCTGGTCGGGCAGGAAGCGGCCGACCTTCCGGGTGGCCTCCACGTTGCCGAGGACGTTGGAGATCAGGAAGAAGAACGGCATCAGGATGCCGAGCGACAGCGTCGGCGAGCGCAGCATCGCGGCGACCCCCATGGAGAACACCGCGATCAAGGTCAGGTACAGGCCGCCGCCGAGGACCGCGCGCAGCACCCCCGGGTCGCCGAGGCCGGCCCGGTGGGAGCCGAGCATCGCCTGACCGAGGAAGAACGCGGCGAAGGCGGTGGCCATGCCGACGGCCAGGGCCGGTGCGGCCGCCACGGCGATCTTGCCGGACAGGAAGGCGCCGCGCCGCGGTACGGCGGCCAGGGAGACCCGGATCATCCCGGTGCTGTACTCGTTCGCCACGACCAGCACCCCGAACACGATCATCGCGAGCTGGCCGAGGCCCATGCCCGCGAAGCTGACGAAGGTCGGGTCGAACGACTGCCGCTCCCGCGCCGGCATCGAGTCGAACTGGCTCCTCGACAGCCCGGAGATGAGCATCCCGAGGGCGACGGTGACCACCGCGGCCAACGACAGCGTCCACACCGTGGACGACACCGACCGGATCTTCGTCCACTCGGACCGGATGACCTGCGCGGCCGTCATCTCACACCACCTTCCGACCGGTGACTTTGTCCTGCGGGGCGGACACCGCGCCGGCGTTCGCGTGGTACTCCACCGTCTGCGCCGTCAGCCGCATGAACGCCTCCTCCAGCGAGGCCTGCTGCGTGCTCAGCTCGTGCAGCACCAGCCCGTGCCGCGCGGCCAGTTCGCCCACCTGCCCGGCCGTGCCCCCCGCTGCCTCCAGGGCTCCGCCGCCCGCCTCCACGACGGTGATCCCCGCCCGGTGCAGCACGTCGAGCAGCCGCTCGCGCTGGGGTGTGCGGATCCTGACGTACGACCGTGCGTGCGCCCGGATGAAGTCGGCCATGGAGGTGTTCGCGAGCAGCCGCCCCCGCCCGATGACGACCAGATGATCGGCGGTCAGCGCCATCTCGCTCATCAGATGGCTGGAGACGAACACCGTCCGGCCCTGCGCCGCCAGCGACTTCATCAGGTTCCGGATCCAGTGGATGCCCTCCGGGTCGAGCCCGTTCACCGGCTCGTCGAACATCAGGATCCGCGGGTCGCCGAGCAGGGCGGCGGCGATCCCGAGCCGCTGCCCCATCCCGTACGAGAACCCCTTGGCCTTCTTCCGCGCCACGGCCGTGAGCCCGACGGTGTCCAGCACCTGGGCCACCCGGCTTTCGGGGATGCCGTTGCTCTGCGCGAGGCAGAGCAGGTGGTGGTAGGCGCTCCGGCCGCCGTGCAGGGCCTTGGCGTCCAGCAGGGCGCCGATGCACGTCAGCGGGTCCTTCAGCCGGTCGTAGCGCGTGCCGTCGATCCGGACGTCGCCCGCGGTGGGACGGTCCAGCCCGAGGATCATCCGCATGGTCGTGGACTTCCCGGCGCCGTTGGGTCCGAGGAACCCGGTCACGACGCCCGGCCCGACCGTGAAGGTGAGGCCGTCGACCGCCACCTTCCCGCCGTACCGTTTGGTCAGTCCCGCCAGCTCGATCATGCGGCCACGCTAGGGCGGGCGCCGGGGCCCTGCCACTCGAGCGCCGCCGGCCGCTCGCGCTCAGCGCGGGCGGCGGATCCGGACGGGACCGCGGACCCGGTCCGGGTCGACGCGAACGCCGTGCCGGGTGACCTCCACCTCGCCGCGGGCGGCGAGCCGGGCCGCGGCCCGGCGGACGGGCTCCATCAGCTCACGCCATCCGTCCCCGTCCCGCGGCGCGACCGCCCGGGCCACCTCCGAGGGGCAGACCGACGCGCCCGGAGCCCTCCGGCCGAGCAGCTCCAGGACGGCGGCCTCCAGGCCCCGGTCGGTGACCTCCATACGGGCGCCTCCTTCCCTCGGGCCCGCACCGCGCCTGCGCCGGCGCCGGGAGCGCGACCGGGCGGACACCACGGCCCGCTCCCACCGGCCGTCCGCGCTGCCGCCCGTGTCCCGCTGCCGCCCGTGTCCCGCACGACCGCATCGGCTCACCGGCCCGCCCGACCCGCACCGGCCTCGCTCCCCAGGCTACGGCCCCGGCGGTGCCCGGGCGCACCGGGCGGGCCGGCGCATGCGGGAGGGGCGGTGGGACACGGTCCCACCGCCCCTCCTCCCGGCGCCGTACGACTACGGAACCTACCGGGTCTGCTGCGCCGGAACGCTCCGGGAGATCGACTCGTCGTCGCCGGACGTGCCGGCCGCGGCCACCGCGGCGCCGGTCAGCGTGGCGAGCATCTCGCGGACGTTGGTCAGCTGGGCGTTGATGCTGTCGCGGCGGTTGGTGAGCGCCGCCAGCTCGCGCTCGGACTCCGAACGGATGCGGTCGGCCTTGGCGTTGGCGTCGGCCACGATGTCCTCGGCCTGGCGCTGGGCGGTCTCCACCGTCTGGCGGGCGCGGCGCTCGGCGTCGGTGCGCAGCTTCTCCGCCTCCAGGCGCAGCTGCTCGGCCCGGTGCTCGATCTCCGCCAGGCGCTTCTCGGCCTTCTGCTGACGCGAGGCCAGGTCGCGCTCGGACTGCTCGCGGCGCTTGGCGAGGTTCGTCTCGAAGTCGGCTGCGGCCTGCGCGGCCTTGGCGCGGGTCTCCTCGAAGAGAGCGTCGGCCTCCTCGCGCTTGGACTGCGCGTCCCTCTGCGCGTCGGTGCGCAGCTGGGCCGCCTCGGCCTTGGCCTTCTCGACGATCCGGACGCCCTCGTCCTCGGCCTTGGCCTTGCGCTCGGCCGCGTACGCCTCGGCGTCGTTGCGGACCTGCTGGGCCGCGGACTCGGCGAGGTCGCGGTGCTGCTCGGCCGCCCGCCGGGCCTCCTCACGCAGCTCCTTGGCCTCTTCCTCGGCCAGGCGCAGGATCTTCTCGACGCGTGCGCCGAGACCCGCGTAGGACGGCTCGGCGTCCGTGATCTGCGCCTGAGCGTTCTGCGTCTCGAGGTGCAGCTCCTCGATGCGCTTCTCCAGGGCGGTGATGCGGGCCAGAGCACTGTCACGGTCGGAGACGAGCTTCGAGATCCGTTCGTCCAC
Source organism: Streptomyces sp. NPDC006193 (assembly GCF_040613915.1). Taxonomy (NCBI): domain Bacteria; kingdom Bacillati; phylum Actinomycetota; class Actinomycetes; order Kitasatosporales; family Streptomycetaceae; genus Streptomyces; species Streptomyces sp. NPDC006193. The sequence continues at coordinate 48,428 of NZ_JBEXTB010000003.1, read as the reverse complement.
CTGAGCGCGGTCGTACCCACGCCGCACAAGCTCGAAGCCGTAGGGGGAAGTGTCGCTCATGGGGTTCCTGTCGAATGAGACCGGTGAGGTGATAAGGGAATCCTAGGGGCCGAAGCGGTGTGTCATCGAGCGGATACGTGTTTGATCTGGAGAATGACACCTCTTTCGAGTGGCTGACTCCCGGACGGCTTGCCAGGGACTCGGGCAAAGCCACCAGAAGACACCGGAACCCCCCTCTTCCGCTAGCTCTCTGACGACTTGCCACCCGATCGGGGGGCACCCACGGTGGCCCCCGCCTTGACCCCGCCGTCCTTGGCGGCGCCCGGCGCCTCGAACGACTCCAGCGCCTCCAGCACGTCCTGGACACGGGAGATCTCGGCGTTGATGTCCTCACGCCGGCGCATCAGGATCTCCAGCTCCCGCTTGCCCTCCTCGACCGTGCGCCGGGCCTCGCGGACCGCCTCCGCCTTCAGCTCCTCGGCCTCCTTGACGAGACGGGCCTTCTTCTGCTCGGCCTCCTTGAGCAGCCCCTCCGCCTTCTTGACCGCGGCGATGCGCACCTTGCCCGCCTCGGAGTCGGCCTCGGACACCAGCTCCTTGGCCTTCGCCTCGGCCTTCGCCAGCTGCTCCTCGGCGGCCTTGATGAGCGCGTCGCAGCGGTCGCCGGTGGACTTCATCGTCTCGGCCGCCTCGCGGCGGGCCCGCTCGTGCAACTCCTCGACCTCGGCGGTGATGCGGTCGCGCAGCTCCTCCGCCCGCTCCCTTATCGCGGTGGCGTCCCGGCGGGCGCCGACCAGCAGCTCGTCCGCGTCCGTACGGGCCTTCTCCACCAGCGAGTTGCCCTTGACGGTCGCCTCGGCGACGATCCGCTCGGCCTCGCTGCGGGCCGCGCCGACCATCGTGTCGGCCTGCGACTCGGCGTCCGCGGTGGTCTTCAGCGCCTGCTGCTGCGCCTCGGCGAGCAGCTTGTCGGCCTCGGCCGCGGTCTCGGTGATGAGCTTGTCGACCTGCTCCGCCGCCTCCGAACGCCGCTTGTTGGCTTCCTTCCGGGCCTCGTCCAGGGTCCGCTCGGCCTCCTCGCGCGCGGAGCCGACCAGCCGCTCGGCCTCCGCCTCCGCGTCCGCCTTGAGCCGCTCGGCCTCGGCCCGCACCCGCTCCGCGTGCTGCTGGGCGGAGCCGACGGCCTCGGCGGCCTCGGCGCGCAGCCGCTCGGCGTCGCCGGTGGCGTCCCCGATGAGCTGCTCGGCGGTGGCGGCGGCCTCCGCACGGACGCGGTCCGCCTCGGCGAGGGCCTCCGTGCGCACCCGCTCCGCCTCGGCGGCCGTCTCCGTCTGCAGGCGCTCCGCCTCGGTCAGCGCCTCCGTGCGCACCCGGTCGGCCTCCGCGGCCGTCTCGGTCTGCAGGCGCTCCGCCTCGCTGCGGGCCTCGGTGATGAGGGTGTCGGCCTGGGTGGCCGCGTCCGAGCGGATGCGGTTGGCGTCCTCGCGGGCGTCCGCACGGGTACGGGCCGCCGCCTGGTCGGCCTCGGCCAGCGCGTCCGACGCCTCGGTGCGCACCCGCTGGGCGTACTCGCCCGCGTCGGCGCGCAGCCGCTCCGCCTCGGCGGCCGCCTCCGCCACGGTCCGCTCGGCCAGGGCCCTGGCGGCCTCCGCCTCCTCGTTCGCCTCGTGCCGCAGCCGGGCGGCGTCCTCGCTGGCCCGGTCCCGCTCGGCGTAGGCGTCGGCGCGGACCCGGTCCGCCTCCTCCTCGGCCTCCCGCTTCGTGCGGTCCGCCGCGTGCTCGGCGGCCGAGCGCAGCCCGGCGATCTCCTCCTGGGCCTGCTCGTGCAGCCCGGCGACGGAGTCCCGCACCTGCTGGGCGTGCTGCTCGGCGGCGGCGACCATCTCGGTGGCCCGCCGCTCGGCCTCCTCCACCAGACGGGTCGCCTCGGCCTGCGCCTCCTCGACGCGCTTGCGGGCGGAGGCGAGCAGCTCCTCGCTCTGCTCGCGGGCCCGCTGCCGCTCCTGGTCGGCCTCCTCGCGGGCGGCGCCGAGCAGTTCCTCGGCCTCGCGGCGGCGCCGGGCGGCCTCCTCCTGCGCGGCGGCCAGCGTCTCGGACGCCTCGGCGCCGAGCCGTTCGGCGGCGGCCTGCGCCTCGGCACGCACCCGGTCGGCGGTGTCCTGGGCCTCCGCCTTCAGCCGCTCGGCCTCGGCGGCGGCCTCGGACCGCAGCCGAACGGCGACGGCCTCGCCCTCGGCGCGGGAGGCGGACGCGTCGGACGCGGCCTCGGTGCGCAGCCGGTCGGCCTCGGCCTCCGCCTGCTGCTGGAGCGCACGGATCCGCTCGGCGGACTCCGTGCGCAGCCGCTCGGTCTCCTCGGCGGCCTCCCGCCGGATGCGGGCCGCCTCCTCGCGGGCGTCGGCCAGCGCCTGCTCGGCGGCCGTCAGCCTCTCCTGCGCCTCGTTCTGAAGACGGGTCAGCTCCTCGGCGGCCTCGCCGCGGCGCGCCTCGACCGCCTTCTCGGTCTCCTCGCGCAGCTCGCGCGCGGCCTTCTCGGCGTCCGCCCGGACCGTCTCCGCCTGCTCGGCGGCCTCGGCGCGCAGCCGCTCGGCCTCCTTGCGGGTGCGTTCGAGGGTCTCCTCGGCCTGCCGGCGCAAGGTGGTGGCGCGCTCGATGGCCTCGGTGCGGACCTTCTCGCTGTCGGCGGTCGCGGTCTGGCGCAGCTCGTCGGCGTCCGCCTTGGCCTTGGCCAGCAGCTCCTCGGCGGACCTGGCCGCCTCCTCGATCTGCGCCACCGCCTCGCGGCGGGCCTCGGCACGGATCGACTCGCCCTCGGCGACCGCGTCGGCGCGCAGCTGCTCGGCCTCGCCGCGCAGCCGGCGGGCCTCCTCCTGCAGCTCGACCGTCTTGGCGCGGTACTCCTTGGTGTCGTCCTTCGCCGCGCCCTTGAGCTGCTCGGCGATGTCGTGCGCCTCCGCGCGCAGCCGGTCCGCCTCGGCCTCGGCCTCCTTGCGGATCCGCTCGGCCTCCTCGGCGGCGGCCCTGGTGGTCTTCTGGGCGTCCTCCGACGCCTTGTTGAGCACGTCCTCCGCGGTCTTGGCCGCCTTGGACAGCTGGGTGGCGGTCTCCTCGGCGGTGATCGAGCGGGCCTTCTCGGCGGCCTCGGCGACGATCTTCTCCGCCTCGGCGCGCGCGTCGGCGACCAGCTGCTCGGCCTCGGACCGGGTGCTCTCGGCCTCCTTGGTGGCCTCCTCGACCAGCCGGGCGACCTGCTCCTTCGCGGTGCGCGTGCGCGTCTCGTTGGCGGCCTCGGCGCTGGCGAGGGCCTTGGCGGCGGCCTCCTTGGCCTCCGCGACCACCTTCTCGGCCTCGGCCTGCGCCTTGCGCAGCGCCTCCTCGGCCGCCGCCATCCGCTCCGCGGCGGCCCGGCTCAGCTCGGCGGCCTGCCGGCGGGCCGCGTCCGACTCGGTGACCGTGGCGGTGCGCAGCTGCTCGGCGTGCTCGGTGGCCTCCTGCGCCTGCGTGGAGGCGGCGTTCAGCAGCCGCTCGGCGTCCGCGCGGGCCCGGCGCAGGATCTGCTCGGCCTCCGTGCGGGCGGCCTCGGCCTCGCTCTGCAGCCGCTCGCGGGCCTGACGCGTCAGCCGTTCGGCCTCCGCGCGGGCGCTCGCCAGGGCCTGCTCGGCCTCCGCGCGGGACTCCTCGAGGAGCCGGCGGGCCTGTGCCTCCGTCCGGGCACGCAGTTGCTCCGCCCAGGCGACGTTCTCGTTGACGTGCGACTCGACGGTGGCCCGGCGCTCGGCCAGCTCCTGGTCGAGCTGCTGGCGCCGGGTCACCGCCTCCTGGTGCAGCTCGGCCTGCAGCCGGGCCGCCTGCTCGGCGTGCTCCTGCAGGATGCGCTGGGTCTGCGCGCGGGCCTGGCTCAGCTCCCGCTCGGCGTCCTGGCGCAGCTGCTCGGCCTGCATCTGGGCGTTGCGGAGCAACTGCTCGGCCTGGTAGCCGATGTCACCCGCGTCGTAGGCGGGCCGGGTCATGAGGGTGCGCCGCGCCTCGTGCAGCTTGGCACGCAGCACCTCGACCTGGTAGCCGAGGTCCTCGGCGTGCTGGATCGCCTTTTCCCGCTCGGTCCTCAGCCGCTTCATCTCGGCCTCGAACCGAGAGAGGTGGTCGACGTCAGCCGCCGGCTCTCGCTCCTGGCTCTCGTAGCCCCGCACTGCGCGGTCCCATCCGTCCCCTGGTCAGCTTCTCCAACGAGCGCCGTCCATCCGCCGGACGGCGCCCCCGGGGAATGGTGTCAGATCAACGGCGGAGCACGGGCTTTGCCCCGACGCACGTCCCCCGAAACCCGGACCCCGGCATGCGGTCGTCCCGGTTGAGGGGACGACCGCCCCCAACCCTACCGGCCCTTATGTACGGGGGTCAGTGCTCGGGCGACTCAACAGGCGCCGAAGTGACCAGTTCTGTGAGGACGCCATGGCAATCCTTGGGGTGCAGGAAGGTGATCCGCGACCCCATGGAGCCGCGCCGTGGCTCGTCGTAGAGCACCCGCACGCCCTTGCCGCGGACGGCGGCGGCCTCCGCGTCGACGTCCGCGGTGCCGAAGGCGATGTGATGGACGCCCTCCCCGTTCTTGGCGAGCCACTTGGCGACCGTGGAGTCCTCGCGGGTCGGTTCCAGCAGCTGGAGGTAGGAGGCGCCGCCGTCCGAGGTCTCGTTGATCTTGAGCATGGCCTCGCGCACGCCCTGCTCCTCGTTGACCTCGGTGTGGAACACCTCGAAGCCGTACGTGGCACGGTAGAACTCGACGGTGGCGTCGAGGTCGTGGCAGGCGATCCCGATGTGGTCGATTCGCGTCAGCATGGATTCAGTGCAGCGCCCCCGGGGTGGTTACGCAACGTGCGCGCGATCACACCGACAGCCCGGTGACGCCGTGTCCAACCGCTCAGTACATTCGAAGTAAACCCTCGTTCACTCCTCGGCTCTGCGGAGCTGGAAGGGGATCGCACCTCATGTCTTCTGACACCACCGGCTCGGTGATCGTCGCGGGCGCCCGTACGCCCATGGGACGACTGCTGGGCTCGCTGAAGTCCTTCTCCGGAGCCGACCTGGGCGGCTTCGCGATCAAGGCCGCCCTCGACCGTGCGGGGATCGGCGGCGACCAGGTGCAGTACGTGATCATGGGCCAGGTCCTGCAGGCCGGAGCGGGCCAGATCCCGGCCCGCCAGGCCGCGGTCAAGGCCGGCATCCCGATGAACGTCCCGGCACTCACCGTCAACAAGGTGTGCCTCTCCGGCCTCGACGCGATCGCGCTCGCCGACCAGCTGATCCGCGCGGGTGAATTCGACATCGTCGTCGCCGGCGGCCAGGAGTCGATGACCAACGCCCCGCACCTGCTGCCGAAGTCCCGCGAGGGCTTCAAGTACGGCGCGCTGCAGATGCTCGACGCGATGGCCTACGACGGCCTGACCGACCCGTGGGAGAACATCCCGATGGGCGAGTCCACCGAGAAGCACAACACCCGGCTCGGCATCGGCCGCGCCGAGCAGGACGAGATCGCCGCCCTGTCCCACCAGCGCGCCGCCGCCGCGCAGAAGAACGGCCTGTTCGAGGCCGAGATCACCCCGGTGGAGATCCCGCAGCGCAAGGGCGACGCGGTCCTGTTCAGCAAGGACGAGGGCATTCGCGGCGACACGACCGCGGAGTCCCTGGCCAGGCTGCGCCCCGCCTTCGCCAAGGACGGCACGATCACCGCCGGCTCCTCCTCGCAGATCTCGGACGGTGCGGCGGCCGTGGTCGTGATGAGCAAGGCCAAGGCCGAGGAACTGGGCCTGGAGTGGCTCGCCGAGATCGGCGCGCACGGCAATGTGGCCGGACCGGACAACTCCCTGCAGTCCCAGCCGTCCAACGCCATCCGGCACGCCCTGAAGAAGGAGGGGCTGGAGGTCTCCGACCTGGACCTCATCGAGATCAACGAGGCCTTCGCCGCCGTCGCCGTGCAGTCGATGAAGGACCTCGGCGTCTCCACGGACAAGGTCAACGTGAACGGCGGCGCCATCGCGCTGGGTCACCCGATCGGCATGTCCGGCGCCCGGATCGTGCTCCACCTGGCGCTGGAGCTCAAGCGCCGCGGCGGCGGCATCGGCGCGGCGGCGCTGTGCGGCGGCGGCGGCCAGGGCGACGCGCTGATCGTGCGGGTACCGAAGGCCTGAGAATCCTGTACGTCGGTGAAGTGAACGGAGCTGTTTGATGCACGACGTCTCCACGCTGGTCGCCCAGGCGAGGGAGGGCCGGCCGCGGGCCGTGGCCCGGCTGATCTCGCTGGTGGAGGGGGCGTCCCCGCAGCTCCGGGAGGTCATGGCGGCCCTGGCCCCGCTGACCGGCAACGCCTATGTGGTGGGCCTGACGGGCTCGCCCGGCGTCGGCAAGTCCACCTCCACCTCCGCGCTCGTCACCGCGTACCGCAAGCAGGGCAGGCGGGTCGGCGTCCTCGCCGTCGACCCGTCCTCGCCGTTCTCCGGCGGGGCCCTGCTCGGCGACCGGGTCCGGATGTCGGAGCACGCCTCCGACCCCGGCGTCTACATCCGCTCCATGGCCACACGCGGCCACCTGGGCGGCCTGGCCTGGGCGGCGCCGCAGGCCGTCCGGGTGCTGGACGCGGCGGGCTGCGACGTGATCCTGGTCGAGACCGTCGGCGTCGGCCAGTCGGAGGTCGAGATCGCCTCCCAGGCGGACACCTCCGTCGTCCTGCTGGCCCCCGGCATGGGCGACGGCATCCAGGCGGCGAAGGCCGGGATCCTGGAGATCGGCGACGTCTACGTCGTCAACAAGGCCGACCGGGACGGCGCCGACGCCACGGCCCGCGAGCTGAACCACATGCTGGGCCTGGGGGAGGCCCGCGGCCCCGGCGACTGGCGCCCGCCCATCGTCAAGACGGTCGCCGCCCGCGCCGAGGGCGTCGACGAGGTCGTCCAGGCCCTGGAGAAGCACCGCGCGTGGATGGAGGAGCACGGTGTCCTGGCCGAGCGCCGCAGGGCCCGCGCGGCCCGCGAGGTGGAGACCATCGCCGTCACGGCCCTGCGCGAACGCATCGGCGACCTGCACGGCGACCGCCGCCTCAGCGCCCTCGCGGAGCGCATCGTGGCCGGCGAGCTGGACCCCTACCGCGCCGCCGACGAACTGGTGACCGGCCTGACGCAGGCGCAGGCCTGACGGGCCGGCCCGGAGCGGACCCCAGCGGCCGGGCCGCGCCGCCCCGCCGCCCCGGCCGAGGGACCCGTACCGCGCAGCTCCTCCGGCCCCCGCTCCGGAGGCCGGAGCGCGCCCCTGAAGCCGCAGCCGACGGCCCGTGCCGCCCGGCCCACCCCCGGTGGTGCCGGAGGTGGGCCGGGCGCCGGGTGCCGACCTGGCTCCGCGCGCCGTGATGCCTCTGCGGCGACTCGGGCCGCGCAGCCTCCCGCAACGGCACCGGGGCGCGCGCCGTACCGCCGCTGTCCGGCGGGCCCAGCGGCCCGCAGCCACCCGTGGCAGCCGCCCTGAAGGCAGGTGCTCGCCGGGTGCCGGGCGGGGTCTGCGTGCCGTGGAGCCGCTGCCGGCGGCCCGTGCCGCGGCTCCGGTACCCGCTTGCGCCCACTGGGGCGCGCAGAGGGCGGTGCGGCGGCCTTCTGTGGCCTCCACCGGGGGCGATGGCCCACCCGGGCGCGTCCGTAGGCCCGGGTGCCTCGGCACCCGCTGAGGGGCGCGTGGCGGGTGCCGGGCTGGTTCTGTGCGCCGTGGAGCCGCTGCCGGCGGCCCGTGCCGCGCAGCGACACGCTCCCGTCCCTTCGGCGGTGTGGTGCTGCTCCAGCTGGGCGATGGGACTCGCGGGCGCGTCCGTCGCCTCGGTGCTGACGGCGGCGCGCCGCTCGGCCGACGCGCGGTCGGCCGGGTGCCTCGGCACCCGCCGGGGGCGCGTGGCCGCTGAGCTCCGGCGGGCCGGGCGTCCCACCCCCGGGTGGTGCCGGGGGGAGGTGCTCGCCGGGTGCCGGGCGGGGTCTGCGTGCCGTGGAGCCGCTGCCGGCGGCCCGTGCCGCGGCTCCGGTACCCGCTTGCGCCCACTGGGGCGCGCAGAGGGCGGTGCGGCGGCATGGCCCTCACAGGCGCGTCATAGGCCCCGGTGCTGACGGGTGGCGCGTCCGCCGGACCGACGCGCGGTCGGTCGGGTGCCTCGGCACCCGCCGGGGGGCGCGTGGCCGCTGAGCTCCGGCGGGCCCGGCGGCCCACCCCCGGTGGTGCCGGAGGTGGGCGCGTGCCGGGCGCCGAGCCGGCTCTGCGCGCCGGGGAGCCGCTGGGGCGCGCAGGGCGGTGCGGGGCGTGCCGGCGACGGCCCGCCGCGTACACGGGCGGGGCGGGGCGTGCCGCGGGCGTTTTCGGCCAGTGCCGCGGGGCTGCCGCACGCCGACGGTCAGGGACGCCCCCGCTGTCCCCTCAGGTGCTCGGCGATCGGCTTCAGCGCCTTGTCCAGCTCGATCAGCGCCTCCTGCGAGAGCAGGTCGATGAAGTGCCGCCGCACGGACGCGACGTGGTGCGGCGCGACCTTCCTCATCGTCTCCATGCCGTGCTCCGTGAGCACGGCGTACAGGCCCCGCCGGTCCGACTCGCAGTTCTCACGGCGCACCAGGTTCGCGTTCTCCATCCGCGTGATCTGGTGTGAGAGCCGGCTCTTGGACTGCAGGGTCGCGGAGGCGAGGTCGCTCATCCGCATCCGCACGTCCTCCGACTCGGACAGGTTCACCAGGATCTCGTAGTCGTTCAGCGTCAGGCCGAACGGCTGCAGGTCCTTCTCGAGTTGGTACGTCAACAGCCTGTTGACCTCCAGGTGGGTGCGCCAGGCGCACTGCTCCGCATCGGTCAGCCAGCGCGTGGCCGTCTCGGTCTCCATGTATGAAGTCTACCTAAGAAGTTGAATGGCGAACTACTTCGGGTGGTGTGACATGCGCACGCGTTCGACGTCACACTCCGCAGACTACCGCTCACAGCCCGAAGCGACGCTGGAGGTCCCCGAGCTGTCCGGGAAGGCGCGGTGCGGCCGACGATTGCGGACCGTGTCCGCCCGGTGCCGCTCCGCCACCTCCGGGAACGCCCGGATCGGGCGGAACCGCCCCCGTGGCCGCCTCGGCCGCCAAGGTCTCCGTCGACTGCAGCAGCACCGTCCCGGCGCCGGCGAACTCGAACTGGTGCTCCTCCCCGGAAACCCCGCCGATGCCCGTCATCGCACGTAGACCGCCCAGTACACCCGTCAGGTACGCGTGGTCGTAGTGGTGGCAGGGGGACGGGCAGTCCGCCCACCCGACGAGCGCCTGGGGGTCGACCCGGATCGGAGGCTCCATGAACACCACCGGTCCGTTGGATGCGGCCACGAACTTCCCGGTTCCGAGGAGGGTCAGAAAACCGGGCACGATCGATTGTTTGAGTGCCAGAGTTGGCTGAAAAGCGAGCAGGTTGCCCGCGCGAATGGTCAAATTCCCGTCGTCCAGGTCATAGGAGTTGACGTCGAAGGCCCGGTCGGCCAGCAGCATCTTCCCCGAGCCCTCCGCCACGACCCAGTCCCCGGCGTGCAGTGGCGAATGGAACGACGTCCGCACGAGCCGGTCGAGCCGGCCGTGCCCGATGCCGTTGAACTCGATCGCCCCGTAGTAGGCGATCATCTTCCCCTTCTGCAGGAACCACTGGCCGCTCTTGAGCTCGACGCAGAAGGTGTACGGGTTCACGTTGTCGTCGGCGGGCAGGGTCATCGGGTCGTACACGACCGGTCCGCCGCCCGGCGCTCCGTAGGTGCTCACAGCTTCTCCTCCGACGCCTGGACGTACACCGTGCCGCTGCCGCTCAGCTCCAGCTGGAACGCCTCGCCGGAGCCGCGGCCCACCATGTCGCGCCAGCCGAGCGCGGTGGACAGCCTGTTGCGCAGGTCGCCGTGGTGGGCGACGTAGGCCTGCGGATCGACGTGGACCGGCCGCTCGGGGGTGACCGGGAGCTCGAAGACCCCGCCGTGCGCCATCACGGCGACCGCGCCCCGGCCCTGGAGGGTCGTGGTGAACAGGCCCTGCCCGGTGACCTGCCCGCGCACCAGGCCCATGACCCCGCCCTGCGCGCCGAGGAACATGGTGCCCTGCCGCAGCGTGCCCTCGAAGGCGAGCAGCCGGTCGGCCTCCACGTACAGGGTGTCGCCGGTGAGGGCGATCACGTGCACATGATGGCCGCCGTGCCCGAAGAGGACCGTGCCGCTGCCCTCCACGGTCATCAGGGGAGTCGCCTCGCCGGCCACCCGGCGCCCGACCATGGACATCAGCCCGCCCTGGCCGCCCTGCACGCTGGGGGTGAAGGACACGTCCCCCCGGTAGGCGAGCATCGCCCCGCGCTGGCTGAACAGCCGCTGCCCCGGCAGGACGGTCGCCTCGACCATCTTGGGGTTGATCTCTCGGAAGGTCATCTCACAGGTCCCCCGCGATCGTGTTCCGCTCGCTGGGCTGGACGTAGACCAGTCCGTCGCCCTCGAAGCGGATCTGGAAGGCCTCGCCGCCGCCCTCGCCGAGGAGCGTGCGGAAGGTCACACCGGACTGGAAGGACTGGCGGACGTCGCCCTGGTGGGCGACATAGGCCCCCGGGTCCACGATCAGCGGGTACTGCGGGGTGACCCGCAGCGCGACCGCCGGGCCGTCGGAGACGATCGCCGCCTGGCCGTGGCCCTCGACGGTCGTCGTGAACAGCCCGTTGCCCTGCGAGGCGCCGCGCAGGCCGGTGAACGTCGTGCCCGTCCGCAGCCCCGCGTCCGCCGCCAGCAGATTGCCCGCCTCGACGTGCAGCCTGTCCCCGTGCAGGCTCACCAGATTGATCTCGGACGCCCGGTCCGCGAACCAGCAGGTCCCGTGTCCCTTCACCTCCATCACCGTCATCTGCTCGCCGGTGAGCCGCCGGGTCACCATCCCGCGCAGCCCCTCGCCGCCACCGCTCAGCTTCTTGAAGGTCATCTGCCCGTCGTACGCGACCATCGAGCCGTTCTTCGCCTTCACGGCGTCCCCGGTCATGTCGACGGCGAGGACCTTGCTCCCCTGGAGCCGGAACATCGCCACGCTGTGAACGTAGCGGCCGGGCGGGTGGACGGAACAGGGCCTACGGGTGGAGACCCACCCTGAGCGGACCCCCAGGGGCGCCGTTTGCCACAATGAGGGAACGCTTGTGCGTGCGTTCACAAACATGTCGCTCCCACCGAAGGTGATCCGTGGACATCAAGACCGCCACCGCCCTACGCCGCCTCCGTCTGGTCTCGGCCCCGGAGGCCGTGTCCTTCCTGATCCTGCTCCTGTGCTCCGTGCTGAAGCGGACCACGGAGTTCAACGCGGTGCCCGTGATGGGCGCGATCCACGGCGTCCTGTTCATCCTGTACGTCATCTTCTGGGCGGACGCCTGGAACCGCGCCAAGTGGCCGCTGGGGACCGCGGCCCTCTACTTCGTCCTCTCGGTGCTGCCCACCGGCGGCTTCTTCGCCGAGCGCAGGCTGCGCCGCGAGGCGGAGGACGCCGTCGTCGCCGCCCGCGCCCGCAAGGAAGGGGTCGTGAACGCATGATCGTCGCCTTCTCCGTGACGCCCCTGGGCGTCGGCGAGGACGTGGGGGAGTACGTCGCCGACGCCGTGCGCGTGGTCCGCGAGTCGGGCCTGCCGAACCGCACCGACGCGATGTTCACCTCGATCGAGGGCGAGTGGGACGAGGTGATGGACGTCGTCCGGCGGGCCGTCGCCGCCGTGGAGGCGCGGGCGCCGCGCGTGTCCCTCGTCCTCAAGGCCGACATCCGCCCCGGCGTGACCGACGGACTCACCTCCAAGGTGGAGACCGTGGAGCGGCACCTGGCGCGGTGAGCCCTCCCGGGCGCCCGGGCCCCGGCCCCGCCGGGCCGGGTTCCGCACGCCGGCCGGTGACCGAAAGCCGAGACGGAGCTGACCGGCATATGACCGGCCGGTAGGGTCTGGTGCCGTGCCGAAGCCACTCAGCCTTCCGTTCGACCCCATCGCCCGCGCCGACGAGCTGTGGAAGCAGCGCTGGGGAAACGTGCCGTCCATGGCCGCGATCACCTCGATCATGCGGGCCCAGCAGATCCTGCTCGCCGAGGTGGACGCGGTGGTCAAGCCGTACGGGCTGACGTTCGCCCGTTACGAGGCGCTGGTGCTGCTCACCTTCTCCAAGGCCGGTGAGCTGCCCATGTCCAAGATCGGCGAGCGGCTGATGGTGCACCCCACGTCCGTGACGAACACCGTCGACCGGCTGGTGCGCAGCGGGCTGGTCGCCAAGCGCCCCAACCCCAACGACGGCCGCGGCACCCTCGCCGTCATCACCGACAAGGGCCGCGAGGTGGTCGACGCGGCCACCCGCGACCTGATGGCCATGGACTTCGGGCTCGGGGTGTACGACGCGGAGGAGTGCCGGGAGATCTTCGCGATGCTCCGCCCGCTGCGGATCGCGGCGCACGACTTCGAGGAGGAGTGACCCGGGGCGAGATCTCCCGGATCGGGTGGTTACGCTCGACTCCATGAAGAAGAGCGTGCTGACCCGCTACCGCGTCATGGCCTACCTGACCGGTGTCCTGCTCGTGCTGCTGTGCCTGGGCATGATCGCGAAGTACGGGCTGGACGTCGGCGGTGCCGCCGACTTCACCCGGGTCGTCGCCATCGCCCACGGCTGGCTGTACGTCCTGTACCTGATCTTCGCCTTCGACCTGGGCTCCAAGGCGAAGTGGCCGGTCGGCAAGCAGCTGTGGGTGCTGCTCGCGGGCACCGTCCCCACGGCCGCCTTCTTCGTCGAGCGCAGGATCAGCCACGAGCTGCAGGCGCGGGCCGGCGACCGGGCCCCGGCCGCCGCCGAAGCCTGAGTTCCACCGCCGCACGGGCTCCGCGCCACCGCCGTACGCACGCCGTACGGCGGTCTGCCATCGACATTTACTAGGACGTCCAAGTAAATTCGAGGGTATGGACGCTCACGCCATCGAGGAGGGCCGCCGACGCTGGCAGGCCCGCTACGACGCCGCACGCAAGCGCGACGCGGATTTCACCACGCTCTCCGGGGATCCCGTGGAGCCGGTGTACGGGCCCCGACCGGGCGACACGTACCAGGGATTCGAACGGATCGGCTGGCCCGGGGAGTACCCCTTCACGCGCGGGCTCCATCCGACCGGCTACCGCGGGCGCACGTGGACGATCCGGCAGTTCGCCGGGTTCGGCAACGCCGAGCAGACCAACGAGCGGTACAAGATGATCCTCGCCGCCGGCGGCGGGGGCCTGTCCGTCGCCTTCGACATGCCGACGCTGATGGGGCGCGACTCCGACGACCCCCGCTCGCTCGGCGAGGTCGGGCACTGCGGGGTCGCCATCGACTCGGCCGCCGACATGGAGGTGCTCTTCAAGGACATCCCGCTCGGCGACGTCACGACCTCCATGACCATCAGCGGCCCCGCCGTGCCCGTCTTCTGCATGTACCTGGTCGCCGCCGAGCGGCAGGGCGTGGACCCGTCGGTCCTCAACGGCACGCTGCAGACCGACATCTTCAAGGAGTACATCGCCCAGAAGGAGTGGCTCTTCGAGCCGGAGCCCCATCTGCGGCTGATCGGCGACCTGATGGAGTACTGCGCCGCGGGCATCCCGGCGTACAAGCCGCTGTCCGTCTCCGGCTACCACATCCGGGAGGCCGGGGCCACGGCCGCGCAGGAGCTGGCCTACACGCTCGCGGACGGGTTCGGCTACGTCGAACTGGGGCTCAGCCGCGGGCTCGACGTCGACGTCTTCGCCCTCGGCCTGTCCTTCTTCTTCGACGCGCACGTCGACTTCTTCGAGGAGATCGCCAAGTTCCGCGCCGCGCGCCGGATCTGGGCGCGCTGGATGCGGGACGTGTACGGCGCCAAGAGCGAGAAGGCGCAGTGGCTGCGCTTCCACACGCAGACGGCCGGCGTCTCGCTGACCGCGCAGCAGCCGTACAACAACGTGGTGCGCACCGCCGTGGAGGCGCTCGCCGCCGTGCTCGGCGGGACCAACTCGCTGCACACCAACGCCCTGGACGAGACCCTCGCGCTGCCGAGCGAGCAGGCCGCGGAGATCGCGCTGCGCACGCAGCAGGTGCTGATGGAGGAGACCGGCGTCGCCAACGTGGCCGATCCGCTGGGCGGTTCCTGGTACGTCGAGCAGCTGACGGACCGGATCGAGGCCGACGCGGAGAAGATCTTCGAGCAGATCAAGGAGCGGGGCCTGAGGGCGCACCCGGACGGACGGCACCCGATCGGGCCGATCACCTCCGGCATCCTGCGCGGGATCGAGGACGGCTGGTTCACCGGGGAGATCGCCGAGTCGGCGTTCCGCTACCAGCAGGCGCTGGAGAAGGGCGACAAGAAGGTCGTCGGCGTCAACGTCCACACCGGCTCGGTCACCGGCGACCTGGAGATCCTGCGGGTCAGCCACGAGGTGGAGCGGGAGCAGGTCCGGGCGCTCGCCGACCGGAAGGCGGCACGGGACGAGGGCGCGGTGCGCACCGCGCTGGACGGCATGCTGGCCGCGGCCCGGTCCGGCGCCAACATGATCGAGCCCATGCTGGACGCGGTGCGCGCCGAGGCCACGCTGGGCGAGATCTGCGGGGTGCTCCGGGACGAGTGGGGGGTGTACACGGAGCCCGCGGGCTTCTGAGCGGGCTCAGGCGGACGCGGTCAGTCCCAGCAGCAGCACCCGGGTGAAGCTGCGGACCCACTCCTCGTCCGCCGGCTTGCCGCTGACCAGGGTGCGGTGGACGACCGCGCCCGCCACCATGTCGAAGATCAGGTCGACGGTGCGGGCGAACTCCCGCGGATCGGGTTCCGGAGGGAGTTCGCCCCGTTGCTGCGCCCGGGCGCGGCCCTCCAGGACCAGCCGTTTCTGCCGGTCCACGACGGAGGCGCGCAGGCGTTCGCGCAGGGCGTCGTCCCGGGTGGCCTCCGCGACCGCCGCCATCAGGCCGCTCTTGGCCTCGGGGCGGGCCAGGATCGCCGCGAACTGCAGCACCACGCCCTCGATGTCGGCGGCCAGGCTGCCGCGGTCCGGGAGCTCCAGTTCGTCGAAGAGTTCGGCGACCGCGTCCACCAGCAGCTCGCGCTTGCCGGCCCAGCGGCGGTAGAGCGTGGTCTTGGCGACTCCGGCCCGTGCGGCGACGTCCCCGAGGGTGAGCCCGGACCAGCCGAGTTCGACCAGTGCCTCCCGGGTCGCGGCCAGGATCGCGGCGTCCGCCGCGGCGCTGCGCGGGCGCCCGGGACGGCTGGCGGGGGTGCGGCTTCGCATCCTCCGACCATAACCGGCGCCTTCCGCACCGCCGTGAGGGAGATCACCGGGGCGGGGTGTCGCAGGGCGTCCCGATGGCATTACGCTACGAGTCGTAGCGAAAGCTCGTGAGGGACGCACACGGGCGACGACCACGGGCGCGGGGTGGGGACCCGGCGCCGACACACGCTTTTTTTTCGTTCAGGCGCGTAATCGGGGGAGGATAGACGCATGCAGCCACGGAACATGTCCATGAGCGGCGTCGTCGACCTCGCCGCGGTCAAGGCGGCCCAGGAGGCCAAGGCCAAGGCCGAGCAGGCGCGCGCCGAAGCCGCCCGGCAGGGCGGGGCGGGGGCCGTCTCGCCGGCCGATCTCGTCATCGACGTCGATGAGGCGGGGTTCGAGCGGGACGTCCTGCAGCGCTCCGCCGAAGTGCCCGTCGTCATCGACTTCTGGGCCGAGTGGTGTCAGCCCTGCAAGCAGCTGAGCCCGGTCCTGGAGCGGCTGGCCGTCGAGTACAACGGGCGCTTCCTCCTCGCGAAGATCGACGTCGACGCCAACCAGATGCTGATGCAGCAGTTCGGGATCCAGGGCATCCCGGCCGTGTTCGCCGTCGTCGCCGGCCAGGCGCTGCCGCTGTTCCAGGGAGCGGCCGGCGAACAGCAGATCCGGCAGACCCTGGACCAGCTGGTGCAGGTCGCCGAGCAGCGCTTCGGGCTGACCGGCCTGACCGTCGACCCGGAAGCCGAGCCGGGCGGCGCCCCGCAGTCCGCGCCCCAGGCCGGGCCGTACGACGCGGCGCTGAACGCGGCCGCGCAGGCCCTGGACGCGGGCGACCTCGGCGGCGCCGTCCAGGCGTACAAGAACGTGCTGGCCGAGGACCCGGCCCACCCGGAGGCGAAACTCGGCCTCGCGCAGGCGGAGTTGCTGCAGCGGGTGCAGGGCATGGACCCGCAGCGGGTCCGCCGGGAGGCGGCCGAGAAGTCCAAGGACGTCGACGCGCAGATCGCCGCCGCCGACCTGGACCTGGTGGGCGGTCATGTCGAGGACGCCTTCGGGCGGTTGATCGACACCGTGCAGCGCACGGCGGGCGAGGACCGCGACAAGGTACGGCTCCGGCTGCTGGAGCTGTTCGAGGTCGTGGGTCCCGAGGACCCGCGGGTGGTCGGAGCGCGCAGGGCCCTGGCCCGCGCCCTGTTCTGACCGGTTGTCGACCCTCCCGGCGGCCTGTGCCGGGGGGCGAGATCGGCGGTCCTGCGCCGAGCGGCCGCGCTTTGCCAAATCTTGGCAATCGCGGCCGCTGTTACTCCGAGTAAATCGGGGTCGTTGGTCTGTCTGAATTCGTCCACCGATCAACGGCTTTGCTCTGCCCTGGGCTGCCACCGAGCGTCGCCCTCCGACACCGGTCGGTCGTCCCCCGGTTACCCGGCCGTTACTAGCCAGTAACGAACCCCCTTGTGCCGAGGCCGAGAATGCACCACGATCGGCGACGCTCGGTCCATTCCCGCACCCCGGCAGCCGGCCGGGTCACGGGAGATTCTGGGTCCCCACCGAGCAGACCCTGCGGCAGTTGCGCCGGGTCCGGGGCAGGGGGGTCTTCGCCGCACCGGTGAAGCCTGTCCAGCAAGGTTGTGCGTGATGCGTGTCAGGCGCGACCAGTGGTTGTCGCTCGGGGGTGATCGCCGGTGATCCGGGCGCCGTTGGCGCTGTCGGGCGCGGGCGCTCTCCTTCCCGAGGACGGAGCACTTCTCCCATCCCTGCCCGGTCGAGCCGCCGCCTGCGGCCAGTCCGGGACAGGAGATGTACGTCCGAGAAGGAGGAAATATGGAGTCCCAGGTGCGTGGCGGGACCAGATGGAAACGGTTCGCTGTGGTCATGGTGCCCAGCGTCGCCGCTACGGCCGCGATAGGCGTGGCGCTGGCGCAGGGCGCGCTCGCGGCGTCGTTCAGCGTGTCGGGCCAGCAGTTCAAGGTGAGCGCCGACAAACTCGTCGGTCACCAGTTCTCCCAGTACGGCGCACTCGACTCGGGCAAGGGTCTCGACGGCAAGGACGAGGCGCACCCGGTGGCGGTCTCGGCGTTCGAGACGGCCGAGATCACCAACATGTGCCAGTCCGTGGTCACGCCGATCCCGTTCCTGAACAAGGACATCACCCTCAAGCTGACCGCGGGCAACAAGGGCAAGGACGTCAAGGCGTCCAAGCTCTACATCGACGTCGCCAACCTCGACGCCGAAGGCGCCGTGTTCAGTGAGATGGACATCGGCGTCGCGGCCGGCAGCGTCACCAAGGGCCCCAGGCCCAAGTCCGGCGAGTACGAGCAGAAGAAGGCCAACCCCTACGGGTTCGCCCAGCAGGCCGACTCGGCCGTGCTGACCGGCGTGAAGCAGACGGCGTGGGCGACCACCGCCGGCACCTTCGAGCTGTCCAACCTGCACATGGGCCTGTCGTTCGGCAGCGGCGAGAAGTTCGAGTGCTACTGAGCAGTCGATGACGGGCGGGGGAGCCCCTGGTTTCCCCGCCCTGCCCGCTCTGCCGCACCGCCCACATCTCCACCCAGCACCACCTCACCAGAGCAACGCCGCACCAGGGAGCTGTTTTCCATGAGCGCCGAGACTTCTGTCGCCCCCGGTCAGTTCACCCGCCGGAGGCAGCAGTTCCGCGCCTGGCGGGGCAACCGCCCGTTCTGGGCGGGCCTGTACATCATGCTCGGCGGCTTCCCGATCATGTACTTCCCGTACGCGCACCTCCGCTTCGGGCAGCTCACGGTGGCGATGGCGACCACCGCGGGAGCCGGATCCCTGATCATCGGCGTGCTCCTCGTCGTCCTGGGCCTGACCCTGTGGTTCCAGCAGCACGTGCGGGTGTTCTCCGGCGTCGCCGCGATCCTGCTGGCGCTGGTGTCCATTCCGGTCTCCAACTTCGGCGGGTTCATCATCGGTTTCCTGCTCGCGCTGGTCGGCGGGGCGATGGCGGTGGCCTGGGCGCCCCACAAGTCCGCGCCGCAGCCGGCCGAGACGGTCCCGGCGGACGGCGCCGGAGCTCCCGCAGGGACGACGCCCGAGACGGCCCACGGCCCGGGTGAGGCGAACGACGTGTCAGGAACGAGCCCGGCCAACGGGGCGAACGGGAGGCACAGTGCCGGCTGACGAGGTCACCCGCGGGACCGACGCGGACGGGGCCCGCGCGAGAACCGGGCCACGCCACGCGGCGCCCAGGAAGCCGCTGTTCAACAGGTTCCACATGCCGGCCGGCAAGGCGATGGCCTCCGTGGCGATGCCCACGGCGGTGCTGATGGGGCTGGGCGTCACGTCCACGCTCGCCCTCGCCGACAGCAGCAGCACGTCGGCGTCGGCGAAGAGCCTGACGGCCGACGAGTACCAGGAATGCCTCGAGGCGCTGGACGACTCCGCGAAGAAGCCGGACGCCACGGCCTCGCCGTCGCCGTCGGCCTCGCAGAGCACGTCCGCCTCGCCCTCGCCGTCGAAGACCGCCGAGCCGCAGCAGACGCAGAAGACGCAGAAGTCCCCGAAGACCCAGCAGTCGCAGAAGTCTCCGGAACCGGGGCCCCAGGAGACGCGGGAGCCGGAACGGCCGCAGGAGCAGGGCGGGACCGTTTCGCCGGATACGGGTTCCGGCGGCACGGCGCCCGGGCCAGCCGGGACCTCCGGCTCCACCGGTTCCACGGGCTCCGGTACGGACACGGGCTCCGGCACGGGCACGGGCGCGGGCTCCGGCACGGGCACGGGCTCCGGCGGCGCCGCGGACGCGCCGGTGCGCATCGGCGGCGTCGGCGGAGACGTCCTCGACGCCGTCGGCGACACGGTGGGCGACATCCTCACCGGCGGCAAGGGGACGTCCGGCACCCCGTCCGCGATCCCGGAGCCGTCCGCGTCCGCCTCCCCGGCGGCGCCGGCCGCCGCGGGCCCGTCCGGCTCGGGTTCCGGCGCCGCGGACCCCGGCTCGGGCTCCGGCTCGTCCTCCTCGTCCGGCGCCGGCAGCGCTTCCGGCACCCGCGAGGAGAAGGCCGGGAAGGCCCAGAAGGCCCAGAAGGCCGCCGGCGCGGCCGAGGACACCATCCGCACGGCCCCCGGGACGCCGGAGGACGTCACCCGGACGCTGATGAAGGCCGCGCAGAAGGCGAAGGACGCCGGCGGGAAGGCCGGGGACGCCACCGCGTCGGCCACGGCGAGTCCGTCCGCGAGCGCCTCCCTCACCGCCGAGGACTGCCCGGCGGCGACCGACAGGGTGGGCGGCGTCGACAACGAGGTGCTGGTGGCGGACGACCCCTGGTACCTCGACGCCAGCAAGCTGACGCTGGACGGCGCCGACTACCAGGGCGTCGTCGAGGTGCGGACGGCGAGCGGCGCCACGAAGAAGGTCCTCAAGTACGTGGTCTCCGGCGGCACCCGCATCGACGACCTGCACCAGACGGTGAAGGACAAGCAGTCGGGCAGGACCTACCACGTGCAGGCGGCCAAGGGCTCGGAGTCGACGATCACCGGCGGCAGGACCACGATGTACACCGAGAGCATCTCGGGCAACCTGCTGGGCCTCGTGCCTGTGACGTTCACCCCCGACAACCCGCCGCCGCTGAACATACCGTGGATCATGTTCACCCGCGTCACGGTGGTCCAGGCCGCCCAGTTCGGCGGCACCCTGCACATCCCCGGCATGCGCGTGTACACGACCGACTGAGCCCTCGCACCGGCCGGTTCCGCAGCCGCCACGCGCCGAGGGGCGCCCCCCTTTGCCGGAGGGCGCCCCTCGTGCCGTGCGGCACCCGTGCGGGACGGCTCAGTTGCCGCCGCCGAGGTGGTGGACGCGGAGCATGTTGGTGGTGCCGGGGACCCCGGGGGGCGAGCCGGCGGTGATGATGACCGTGTCGCCCGCGTCGAAGCGGCCCAGCCTGGCGATCTCCTGGTCCACCAGGTCGACCATCTCGTCGGTGGTGTGCACGAACGGCACCACGTGCGACTCCACGCCCCAGCTGAGGGCGAGCTGGTTGCGGGTGCCCTCGTCCGTGGTGAAGGCGATGATCGGCTGGGTGGCGCGGTAGCGGGACAGGCGGCGGGCGGTGTCACCGGACTGGGTGAAGGCGATCAGGCCCTTGCCGCCGAGGAAGTCGGCGATCTCGCAGGCCGCGCGGGCCACCGAACCGCCCTGGGTGCGCGGCTTCTTGCCGGGCACCAGCGGCTGCAGGCCCTTGGACAGCAGCTCCTGCTCGGCCGCGGTGACGATCTTCGACATGGTCTTGACCGTCTCGACCGGGTAGGCGCCCACGCTGGACTCGGCCGACAGCATGACCGCGTCGGCGCCGTCCAGGATCGCGTTGGCCACGTCGGAGGCCTCGGCGCGGGTGGGGCGCGAGTTGGTGATCATCGACTCCATCATCTGGGTCGCGACGATCACCGGCTTGGCGTTGCGCCGGCACAGCTCGATCAGGCGCTTCTGCACCATCGGGACCTTCTCGAGCGGGTACTCGACGGCGAGGTCGCCGCGGGCGACCATCACGCCGTCGAACGCCATGACGACGTCCTCCATGTTCTCCACCGCCTGCGGCTTCTCCACCTTGGCGATGACGGGGACGCGGCGGCCCTCCTCGTCCATGACGCGGTGGACGTCCTGGACGTCCTTGGCGTCGCGGACGAAGGACAGCGCGACCAGGTCGCAGCCCATGCGGAGGGCGAAGCGCAGGTCCTCGACGTCCTTGTCGCTGAGCGCGGGCACGTTGACGGCCGCGCCGGGCAGGTTGATGCCCTTGTGGTCGGAGACGACACCGCCCTCGATGACGATCGTCCGCACCCGGGGGCCCTCGACGTCCAGGACCTTCAGCTCGACGTTGCCGTCGTTGATCAGGACCTGGTCGCCGCGCGAGACGTCGCCCGGCAGCCCCTTGTACGTCGTGCCGCAGATGTGCTTGTCGCCCGGCACGTCCTCGGTCGTGATGACGAACTCGTCACCGCGCTGCAGCTCGACCGGCCCCTCGGCGAAGGTCTCCAGGCGGATCTTCGGGCCCTGGAGGTCGGCGAGGACGCCGATGGCCCGGCCGGTCTCCTTCGCGGCGGCCCGGACGCGGTCGTACCGCGCCTGGTGCTCGGCGTGGGAGCCGTGGCTGAAGTTGAACCGGGCCACGTTCATGCCCGCCTCGATCATGGCGACGAGCATCTCGTGGGAGTCGACCGCGGGGCCGAGGGTACAGACGATTTTCGAACGGCGCATGAGGCGATCCTAACGGTTTGTTTCGCTACGGAATATTCCGTCTGGCGGAAGATACAAATGAGTAGGGCACCGCTCAGGTGCTATTCAGTTGTGCTTTCCGACCAGTGCGTAGGTCTGCGTCGCGATCTCCAGTTCCTCGTCCGTCGGCACCACGGCCACCGCCACCCGCGCGTCCGGCGGCGAGATGAGCCGGGCCCGGTCGGCGCGCACGGCGTTCAGCTCCGGGTCGACCGCCAGGCCCAGCCCCTCCAGGCCCGCGACCGCCGCCTCCCGCACGGGCGCCGCGTTCTCGCCGACACCGGCGGTGAACGCCACCGCGTCCACCGTCCCGAGCACGGCGTAATAGGCGCCGATGTACTTCTTGATCCGGTGAATGTAAATGTCGAAGGCGAGCGCGGCCTCTTCGTCGCCCTCGTCCACCCGGCGGCGGATCTCACGCATGTCGTTGTCCCCGCACAGACCGAACAGGCCGCTCCGCTTGTTGAGGAGCGTGTCGATCTCGTCCATGGACATTCCGCCGACCCGCGCCAGATGGAAGATGACGGCCGGGTCGAGGTCACCGGAACGCGTACCCATCACGAGCCCCTCCAAGGGCGTCAGCCCCATGGAGGTGTCCACGCACCGGCCCCGCTCGACCGCGGAGACGGAGGCGCCGTTGCCCAGGTGCAGCACGACGACGTTCACCTCGGACGGCTCCTTGCCCAGCAGCCGCGCCGTCTCGCGGGAGACGTAGGCGTGCGAGGTGCCGTGGAAGCCGTAGCGGCGGATGCGGTGCCGGTCGGCGATCTTCGGGTCGATCGCGTAGCGCGCCGCGGCCTCCGGCATCGTGGTGTGGAACGCGGTGTCGAAGACGGCGACCTGGGGCAGGTCCGGGCGCAGCGCCTGGGCGGTGCGGATGCCGGTGAGGTTGGCCGGGTTGTGCAGCGGGGCGACCGGGATCAGCCGCTCGATCTCGGTCAGCACCTCCTCGTCGACGACCGTCGGCTCGGTGAAGAACATCCCGCCGTGCACCACCCGGTGACCGATCGCGGCCAGCTCGGGGGAGTCCAGGCCGAGGCCGTCGCGGCCCAGCTCCCCGGCGACCGCCTTCAGGGCGGCGTCGTGGTCGGCGATCGGCCCGTTCTGCTCACGGGTGTCGCCGGTGGCGAGGCAGGTGTGCTTGAGCCGGGAGGTCTGCTCGCCGATGCGCTCGACCAGGCCCACCGCCAGACGGCTGCTGTCCCGCATGTCCAGCAGCTGGTACTTCACCGACGAGGAACCGGAGTTGAGGACGAGGACTCGGGTGGGGGAGGTCACTGCTGGGTTGCCTTCTCGCTCGGGTTCTGGGCCTGGATCGCCGTGATGGCGACGGTGTTCACGATGTCCTGGACGAGGGCGCCCCGGGACAGGTCGTTGACCGGCTTGCGCAGACCCTGCAGGACCGGGCCGACGGCGATCGCGCCGGCCGAGCGCTGCACGGCCTTGTAGGTGTTGTTGCCGGTGTTGAGGTCGGGGAAGATCAGCACGCTGGCCTGGCCGGCGACCTCGGAGCCGGGCAGCTTGGTGGCGGCCACGGACGGCTCCACGGCCGCGTCGTACTGGATCGGCCCCTCGATCTTCAGGTCCGGCCGGCGCGAGCGGGCCAGCTCGGTCGCCTCGCGCACCTTGTCCACGTCGGCGCCCGAACCGGACGTGCCCGTGGAGTACGACAGCATGGCGATCCGGGGCTCCACCCCGAACTGCGCGGCCGTGCCCGCCGACTGGATGGCGATGTCCGCGAGCTGCTCGGCGTTCGGGTCCGGGTTGACCGCGCAGTCGCCGTAGACCAGCACCTTGTCGGCCAGGCACATGAAGAACACGGAGGAGACGATCGAGGAGTCCGGCCTGGTCTTGATGATCTCGAAGGCCGGCCGGATGGTGGCCGCGGTGGAGTGCACCGAGCCGGACACCATGCCGTCGGCCAGGCCCTCCTGGACCATCAGGGTGCCGAAGTAGTTCACGTCGGAGACGACGTCGTAGGCGAGTTCCACCGTGACGCCCTTGTGGGCGCGCAGCGCCGCGTACTTCTCGGCGAAGGAGTCGCGCAGTTCGGAGGTGGCCGGGTCGATCAGCAGGCTGTCGCCGAGGTCGATGCCGAGGTCGGCGGCCTTCTTGCGGATCTGGTCCACCGGCCCGAGCAGGGTCAGGTCGCACACGCCCCGGCGCAGCAGCACCTCGGCCGCGTGCAGCACCCGTTCCTCGGTGCCCTCCGGCAGCACCACCCGCCGCTTGTCGGCGCGGGCCTGCTCCAGCAGCTTGTGCTCGAACATCATCGGGGTGACCCGGTCGCTGCTCGGCGCCGAGACCCGGCGGGCCAGGTCGGCGGTGTCGGCGTACCGCTCGAACAGGCCGAGCGCGGTCTCCGCCTTGCGCGGGGTGGCCGCGTTCAGCTTGCCCTCCAGCGAGAACAGCTGCTCGGCGGTGGGGAAGCTGTTGCCGCTCACGGACAGGACCGGGGTGCCCGGGGCGAGACGCGCGGCGAGGGTGAGGACCTCCTCGCTCGGCACCTCGTTCAGGGTGAGCAGCACACCGGCGATCGGCGGGGTGCCGGCGCTGTGCGCGGCCAGCGACCCGACGACCAGGTCCGCGCGGTCGCCGGGGGTGACGACCAGGCAGCCCGGGGTGAGGGCGCTCAGGAAGTTCGGCAGCATCGCACCGCCGAAGACGAAGCCCAGCGCGTCCCGCGCGAGGCCGGAGTCGTCGCCGAGCAGCACCTTGGCGCCGAGGGCCTGGCCGATCTGCGCGACCGTCGGCGCGGACAGCGCGGGCTCGTCGGGCACGACGTAGCAGGGCACCGGCAGCCGGTCCGCGAGCCGCTCGGCGATCTCGTCGCGGTCCTCGCGGGCGACCCGGTTGGCGACCATGGCGAGGACGTCGCAGCCGAGGCCGTCGTAGGCGCGGTAGGCGTTGCGGGTCTCGGCGAGCACCGCCTCCGCGGACTGCTTGCGGCCGCCCACCACCGGGATCACCGGGGCGCCGAACTCGTTGGCGAGCCGGGCGTTGAGGGACAGCTCGTCCGGCAGCTGGGTGTCGGCGAAGTCGGTGCCGAGGACCAGGACCACGTCGTAGTCGCGGGCCACCTGGTGGAAGCGGTCCACGAGGGCGGCAACCAGCGCGTCGGCGCCCTGCTCGGCCTGGAGGGCGGCGGCCTCGCGGTAGTTCATGCCGTAGACGTTCGCCGGGTCCTGCGCGAGGCGGTAGCGGGCCCGCAGTAGCTCGAACAGGCGATCGGGGCCGTCGTGGACGAGCGGACGGAACACGCCCACCCGGTCGACCTGCCGGGTCAGGAGCTCCATGACCCCCAGTTCCACGACCTGGCGGCCGTCACCGCGGTCGATCCCGGTCACGTACACGCTGCGCGTCACGTGTCCACTCCGTTCCTTCTGTCGCGTGTTTCGCCTCGGCGGCATAAAAATCGCCCACCGAGGTGAGCAGAACCCTCTTGACAATACCCCTGCTGCCGGATAAGGCGCCCGTCAAGGCTTCGGCCGCCCCGCGGACGTGGAAGAATCGTCACCGGCTCACCGGCACACGACAGCGAGCAGGAGACACAGCACGATGCGCATCGGAGTTCTCACCGCAGGCGGCGACTGCCCCGGCCTGAACGCCGTGATCCGGTCGGTCGTGCACCGGGCGGTGGCCCAGTACGGCGACGAGGTCATCGGTTTCGAGGACGGCTACCGGGGTCTGCTGGGCCGTCACCACCGCACGCTCGACCTGGACGCCGTCAGCGGCATCCTGGCTCGCGGCGGCACCATACTCGGCTCCTCCCGCCTGGAGCGGGACCGGCTGCGGGAGGCCTGCGAGCGGGCCACCGACATGGTCGAGGAGTTCGGCATCGACGCGCTGATCCCGATCGGCGGCGAGGGCACCCTGACGGCGGCCCGCATGCTGTCCGACGCCGGGCTCCCGGTGGTCGGCGTGCCCAAGACGATCGACAACGACATCTCCTCCACCGACCGCACCTTCGGCTTCGACACCGCCGTCACCGTGGCCGCCGAGGCGATGGACCGCCTGAAGACCACCGCCGAGTCCCACCAGCGGGTCATGGTCGTGGAGGTCATGGGCCGGCACGCCGGCTGGATCGCCCTGGAGTCCGGCATGGCCGCCGGCGCCCACGGCATCTGCCTGCCCGAGCGGCCCTTCGACCCCGCCGACCTGGTCAAGATGGTCGAGGAGCGGTTCGCCCGCGGCAAGAAGTTCGCCGTCATCTGCGTCGCCGAGGGCGCCCACCCCGCCGAGGGCACCATGGACTACGGCAAGGGCGAGATCGACCAGTACGGCCATGAGCGCTTCCAGGGCATCGGCACCGCCCTGGCGTACGAGCTGGAGCGGCGCCTCGGCAAGGAGGCCAAGCCGGTCATCCTCGGCCACGTCCAGCGCGGCGGCGTCCCCACCGCCTACGACCGCGTCCTCGCCACCCGCTTCGGCTGGCACGCCGTCGAGGCCGCGCACCGCGGCGAGTTCGGCAGGATGACCGCGCTGCGCGGCACCGACATCGTGATGGTGCCGCTCGCGGAGGCGGTCACCGAGCTGAAGACGGTGCCCAAGGACCGGATGGACGAGGCCGAGTCGGTCTTCTAGCCGGACGGCTCACGCATCCGACGGGCCGCCGCCGGGCATGCGCGCCCTCCCCGCTCCGGCGGGGCGCGGACGCCCGGCGCACCCGTCCACGGGCCGGGCCGGCGGCCGGGGCGCGCCGCCGGCCCGGCCGGACCGGTTCACCGGTGCACGCCCCCCGGTCCCCTCGCCCCGCGGCGCAGGGCGAGGGCGGCCGGAGCGACCGACGAGAGCACGGCGAGCACCGCGCAGGCGCCCAGGACCCCCGCGAGCGGTGCCCACGGCACCTCGACGGACGTCCGCACCGACAACAGGCGCAGGGCGCTCCACACACCGGCCAGATCGAGCGCGGCGACCAGCGCGCCCAGCAGTCCGCCGACCGCGACCACCGTCAGCGCCTCGGCGCCCACCAGCCGCAGCACCTGCCGCCCGGTGGCGCCGGCCAGCCGCAGCACGGCCAGCTCGCGGACCCGGTCGGAGGTCGCCATGACCATCGTGTTGGCCAGCGAGATGCCCGTGTAGAGCAGGGCGATCCCGAGGACCAGGAAGAGACCGGCCCGGGTGGTGCGGTCGGTCCGGGGGTACGCCGCCCGCACCCAGGCGTCCCTGCTGAGGACCTCGCCTCCGGACGCCCGCACCGCCCGGCGCAGACCCGCGGCCACGGCGTCCGCGCCGACGCCGTCCGCGAGGCGGACGTCGACCCGGTCGACGGGCGCACCGGGGGCGTTGCGCGGGGTGACGTAGACGCCGTTGTCGCCGGTGCCGACGGTCATGACCGCGACGATCTCCAGAGACTTCCTCGTGCCGTCGCCGAGCCACACGTCCACCCGCTCGCCCACGGAGTGCTTCTCCCACTCCTCGTTGACGATGATCGAGTCGTCGTCCAGATCGCCCGCCCGCCCGGCGGCGAGCGGGAGACGGGCCGTCGCCGTGAGCGCCTCCGGCTCGACCGCCCTGGCCTCGGACCGGACCAGCGCCACGCCGTCCTCCAGGATGTACACGGCGCTCGGCGAGCTCGCGAAGACCTCGGCGCCGGGCACGGCCGCCAGCCGCCGCAGCGTCGCGCCGTCGAAGCCGGCGCCGCCCGCCGCGGTGACCACGAAGTCGGCGGCCGTCCGCTCCCGGACCTCGGCCGCCCGCGCCCCGTCGAGGGTGGCGGCGGTGCCCAGCAGCGAGCCCGCCAGCGCGACCGTGACCAGTACGGGCGCCGCGACGGCGGCGGTGCGGCGCACCCCGGCGGCGGCGTTCTCCCGCACCAGCATCCCGCCGGCGCCCGGCAGCCGGGCCGGCAGCCAGGTCATCAGCCGGGTCAGCGGCCGCACCAGCGCCGGCGCGAGCAGCGCCACCGCGGTGATCAGCAGCATCGGCCGGCTCACATAGGTCTTGCGCTGCAGCAGCTCGCCCGGGTTCGTCGCCAGGGCCAGGAACAGCGTCACCGCCGCCGTGATCAGCAGGGCCGCGCCGGCCAGCCGGCGGCCCGGCGTCATCGCCCCGGCGTCCACGGACGCCTCGCGCAGCGCCTCGGCCGGGCCGGTGCGCCCCGCCCGGAAGGACGCGGCCAGCACGCCGCACAGGGCCACGAACACCCCCGCACCGAACGCCACGCAGTAGGGCCAGGTGTGGTCGCCGATGGTGAACCAGCCGGGCGCGAGGCCCTCGTCGGCCGCCCACCGGGCCAGCCGCGGCGCCCCGTACGACCCGAGCGCGCAGCCTGCCGCCGCGGCGAGCACGCCGACGACGAGCCCCTCGTGGACGACCATGCGGCGGATCTGCCCCGGGGTCGCCCCGGCGGTGCGCAGCAGCCCGAACTCGCGGCGCCGCTGGGCCACCGCGAACGCGAACGTGGAGGCCACCACGAACACCGACACGAAGGCGGTGACCCCGCCGGCCGTGCCGAACAGGGCGTTCATCGCGGTGAGGGCCTCGCGGTCCCGGTCGGGGTCGGCGTCGGCGAACCGGCGCGCGTCCCCGGTGAGGACCCGGACCCCCTCGCCGTCGCCGACCGCCGCGCGCACGGCCGCCGCGTCGGCGTCGACCACCAGCTGGAGGCAGCGCGGCGACAGTTCGGCGGCGCGGGCGTCGGTGTAGAACACGGCGTTCTCGAAGCCGAGCGCGGCCACGGCGCCGACGACGCGCACCGTGCCCCGGTCGGTCCGCAGCCGGGCGCCCGGGCGGGCCCAGTCACCGCTGACGACGACCTCGTCCGCGGCCAAGGGCGCGCGTCCCGAGGTGAGCCGGTAGGGCGCGTAGGCCGCGGTGGACCAAGGGTGACCCACCAGATCGGCGGGCCCGCCCCGGGCCCGCACGGCGAACGACCGGTCCTCGACGACGGCGCCGAGGCGCCGCAGCTTCGCGACCGTCTCCTCGGGCACGGCACGCGGCAAGGCGAGCGGCTGGGCGCGGTCGCCGACCGGGGTGGGCACCCGCAGGGTGTCCCCGCCCTTGACGACGACCGGCGCGGCGGCGAACCGCTCCGGCCCCCGGTCGGGTGCGTCCAGCGAGGACGCCAGGGCCAGTCCCATGACGGCGGTCAGCGCCACGCCCAGGGACAGGGCGACGAAACTGCCGGCGAAGGTGGCCCAGCGGGCGCGCAGGGTGCGCAGCGAGGCGCTCAGCACGGCGCCGCCTCCAGCCTGGTCATGCGCGCCGCGATGTCCTCCGCGCCGGCGTCGGTCAACTCGCCGTTGACACGGCCGTCGACGAGGAAGACGACACGGTCGGCGTAGGAGGCGGCGACGGGGTCGTGGGTGACCATGACGACCGTCTGGCCGTCCCGGTCGACCATGCCGCGCAGCAGGGTCAGCACCTGGCGGCCGGTCCGCGAGTCGAGCGCGCCGGTCGGCTCGTCGCCGAACAGCACGTCGGGTCGGGTGATCAGGGCGCGGGCCAGGGCGACCCGCTGCTGCTGGCCGCCGGACATCTCGGCCGGCCGGTGCCGCGCGCGGTCGCCGAGTCCGACCTGCCGGAGCACCTCGCGCACCTGCGCCTTCTTCGGGCGGCGCCCGGCCAGCCGCAGCGGCAGCGCCACGTTCTGCTCGGCGGTCAGCGCGGGCAGCAGGTTGAACGCCTGGAAGACGAAGCCGATGCGTTCGCGGCGCAGCAGCGTCAGCCCGGTCTCGCTCAGCCCGGTCAGCTCCGTGCCGCCCACGGTGACCGACCCGGAGGTGGGCCGGTCCAGGCCCGCCGCGCACTGCAGCAGGGTCGACTTGCCGGACCCCGACGGGCCCATCACCGCGGTGAACGTCCCCCTCGGGAAGGCGAGCGACACCCGGTCGAGGGCGGTGACGGCCGTGCCGCCCGAGCCGTACCGCCGGGTGACGGCGCGCAGCCGGATCGCGTCGTCGCTCATGTGTTCCCCACCCAAGATCCGCTCCTCGGTTCGTCGTCGGTCCCAGGGAACCGCGGAAGACCCCGGTGACGCAGTACGGCAGGAACGAGACCCGGGGTAGGGCCAGACCCACCCCGGAAACGGACCCCAGGCCGATGGCACCCGGGCCGGGCGGCCGCCTACGGTCGTGCGCATGCACCCTCACACCGTGTGGCGGGCCCTGTCCCGGCCGGGCTTCGCGCTGTCGGCCTGGCCCTGGCGCTGCGCCGCGTATCTGCTGTCCGGCGCGGTGACCGGAGCCGCCGCCCTGGTGGGGATCGCGGCGCTGGCGACGGTCTGCGGCGCGCTCGCCCTCGTCCTGGTGGGGCTGCCGCTGCTCGTCCTGCTCGCCCTCAGCGGCATCCCGGTGGCCTGGGTGGAGCGGCGCAGGCTGCGTCTGATGGACCGCGGCCCGGTGTCCGGCCGGCGCCGGCCGCCGGCCGCGCCGGGACTGCGGGCCTGGCTGACCACCCGGCTGCGCGACCCGGCGACCTGGCGGGAACTCGGGTACGCGCTGCTGTTCGCCGTGCTGTTGTGGCCCGTGGACGCCGCGGCGCTCACGGCCGGTCTGCTCCTCCCGCTGTCCGTGGCCGCCACCCCGCTGCTGATGGCCACGGCCGGCGACGGCCAGGAGGCGAAGGTGCTCAAGCAGTGGACGGTCACCACCTGGCCGGCCGCCTTCGGCGTCGCCG
Organism: Streptomyces sp. NPDC006193; assembly: GCF_040613915.1. Lineage (NCBI taxonomy): Bacteria > Bacillati > Actinomycetota > Actinomycetes > Kitasatosporales > Streptomycetaceae > Streptomyces > Streptomyces sp. NPDC006193. The sequence goes on along the minus strand of NZ_JBEXTB010000003.1, from coordinate 18,298 downwards.
TACTGGGCCTGCTCCTGCTGGGTGCGGGCGCTTACGTGCTCGGGGTCGCGGCGGGCGCCCGGGCCGGGCTGGCCCGGCTGCTGATCGCCTCCCGCGAGGGCGAGCTCGGCGCCGAGGTGGTGGAACTGGCCCGCTCCCGCGTGCGGTTGGTGGACGCGTTCGAGGCCGAGCGGCGCCGTATCGAGCGCGACCTGCACGACGGCGCCCAGCAGCGCCTGGTGGCCCTGTCGATGACGCTCGGGCTGGCCCGCCTCGACGTGCCGCCCGGCCCGCTCGCCGACCTGCTCGCGAAGGCCCACGCACAGGCGGGGGAGGCGCTGGCGGAACTGCGGGAACTCGTCCACGGCATCCACCCCGGGGTCCTCACGGACTACGGCCTCCAGGCGGCGGTCGCCGACGCCGCCGACCGCTGCGCGGTCCCCGTCGACGTCGACCTCGACCTGCCGGGCCGGCCGCCCCGTGCGGTGGAGTCCGCGGCGTACTTCGTGGTCCGCGAGGCGCTGGCCAACGTGGACCGGCACAGCGGGGCCGGCCGCGCGCGGGTGAGCGGCGGCCACCGCGACGGACGTCTGTTCCTCCAGGTGCGCGACGACGGCCGGGGCGGCGCGGACCCCTCGGCGGGCAGCGGCCTGACCGGCCTCGCGGACCGGGTGTCGGTGCTGGATGGCAGACTTGCCCTGACCAGTCCGCCGGGTGGACCGACTCTGTTGCGTGTGGAGTTTCCTTGCGAGTTGACCGAGGCGGCCGATCGCTCCGGATAGTCCTGGCCGAGGACGGCGTGCTGCTGCGGGAAGGACTCGTCGGCCTGCTCAGCCGCTGCGGCCACGAGGTGGTGTCGGCCGTCGGGGACGCACGGGCACTGGTCGCCGCGGTCGAGGAGCACGCTCCCGACATCGTGGTGACGGACGTGCGCATGCCGCCCGGTTTCCAGGACGAGGGCCTGCACGCGGCGGTGCGGCTGCGCGAGGCGCGGCCCGCGCTGCCGGTCCTGGTCCTCAGCCAGTACGTGCAGCGGACGTACGCCGCCGAACTGCTGGACTCAGGAGACGGGTCGGGGGTCGGCTACCTGCTCAAGGACCGGGTCGGCCAGGTCGGGGAGTTCGTGGCGGCGCTGCGCGAGGTGGCCGACGGCGGGACGGTGGTCGACCCCGAGGTGGTGCGCCAGTTGCTGCGCCGCCGCCGTGATCCGCTGGAGCGGCTCACCCCGCGCGAACGCGAGGTGCTGGCACTGGTCGCCGAGGGCCGGTCCAACGGCGCGATCGCCAGGGAACTGGTGGTGTCCGAGGCCGCGGTGGGCAAGCACATCGGCAACATCCTCACCAAGCTGGACCTGCCCGTGACGGACGCGACCCACCGCCGGGTGCTGGCCGTCCTCGCCTACCTGCGGACCTGACCCGGGTCCGCCGCCCGCACCCGCCGGGCGCTCAGGGGTCCCGCCGCTCCGCCCCGCTCACCCACCGGTACACCAGTTCCGGCCGCCCCACCTGCCCGTAGAGCGGGCTCCGGCCGGCCCGTCCCGCGTCCACCAGGTGCTCCAGATACCGGCGGGCCGTGATCCGGGAGATGCCCACGGCCTCGGCCGCGCCCGCCGCGGTCAGCCCCTCCGGCGCCTCCCGCAGCGCCACCGTGACCCGCTCCAGGGTCGGCCCGCTCAGCCCTTTCGGCAGGGCCGCGGGCGACGGCGCCCGCAGGGCCGCCAGCGCCCGGTCCACCTCGTCCTGCCCGCTCGCCTCCCCCGCCGCCGCGCGGAACTCGGCGTACCGCACCAGCCGGTCCCGCAGCGTGGCGAAGGTGAACGGTTTCAGCACGTACTGGACCACGCCCAGCGAGACGCCCTCCCGGACCACGGCCAGGTCCCGCGCGGACGTCACCGCTATCACGTCCGCGTGATGCCCCGCCGCCCGCAGGGACCGGGCGAGCTGCAGTCCGTGCACGTCCGGCAGGTGCAGGTCCAGCAGCAGCAGGTCCACCGGCGTGCGGTCCAGGAAGCGCCGCGCCTGCGCGCCCGTGTGCGCCCTGCCGACCGCCGCGAACCCCGGCACCCGGCCGACGTACAGCACGTGCGCGTCGGCGGCCACCGGGTCGTCCTCGACCACCAGGACCCTGATCGGCTGTCCGTCCGTCATGTCCCGCCGCCCTCCGGCGCCGCCGCGGCGGCGCGCACCGGCAGCCGCACCTCGAACACCGCTCCGCCGTCGCCGTCCCCGCCGCGGTCCGCCACCGTCAGCGTGCCCTCGTGCCGGGCGACCGCCTGCCGGACCAGGGCCAGCCCGAGCCCCCGCCCGCCGGGTCCGGCCGGTTTCGTCGTGAATCCCCGCCGGAACACCAGGCCGGCGTGGTCGGGGCGGACACCGGGGCCGGTGTCCGAGACGCGCAGCACCACCTCGCGCGCCGAGGCGTACGCCGTCACGGTCACCCGTGCCCGCGCGCTGCCCTGCGCCGCGTCCACCGCGTTGTCGATCAGGTTGCCGAGGACGGTCACCAGGTCCCGCGCGGACATGCCCCGCGGGAGCAGGCCGTCGTCCAGCCGGCTGTCCGGGGACACCACCAGCTCCACGCCCCGCTCGTTCGCCTGGGCCGTCTTGCCCAGCAGCAGAGCGGCCAGCACCGGCTCGCCCACCGCCGCGACGACCTGGTCGGTGAGGGCCTGGGCCAGTTCCAGCTCGGCCGTCGCGAACGCCACCGCCTCCTCGGCGCGGCCCAGCTCGATCAGGGAGACGACCGTGTGCAGGCGGTTCGCCGCCTCGTGCGCCTGGGCGCGCAGGGCCTCGGTGAAACCCCGCTCCGAGTCCAGCTCGCCCATCAGGGACTGCAGTTCGGTGACGTCGCGCAGGGTGACGACCGTGCCCCTGCGCTCCCCTCCCGACACCGGTGAGGTGTTCACCACCAGCACCCGGGAGGCCGTCAGGTGCACCTCGTCCACCCGGGGCTCGGAGGACAGCAGCGCGCCGGTCAGCGGGGCCGGCAGTCCGAGGTCGGCCACCGAGCGGCCGATCACCTCCGCGTCACAGGCGCCGCCCACGCCGAGCAGCTCCCGGCCGCCGTCGTTGATCAGCGCCACCCGGTACTGCCCGTCCAGCATCAGCAGTCCTTCCCGGACCGCGTGCAGCGCCGCCTGGTGGTAGTCGTGCATCCGGCTCAGCTCCTCGGCGTTCATGCCGTGGGTGTGACGGCGGAGCCGGGCGTTGATCACATACGTGCCGACCGCGCCGAGCAGCAGCGTTCCGCCGGCCACGCCGAGCAGGGCGGCGACCTGGCCGCGGACCCGGGCGCTGATCGCCTCCACCTTGATGCCGGCGCTGACCAGGCCGACGATCCGGCCGCCGTCGGCCACGGGCGTCACCGCGCGCACCGACGGGCCGAGCGTGCCCGTGTACGTCTCGGTGAAGGTGCGTCCCTCCCGGGCGGGGGCGATGCGGCCCAGGAAGTGCCTGCCGATCTGCTCCTCGTCGGGGTGGGTCCAGCGGATCCCGGACGGGCTCATGATCGTGACGAAGTCGACGTTCGCGTCCCGTGCCACCCGCAGCGCGTACGGCTGGAGCGCCTTCGTCGGGTCGGGGGTGCGGATCGCCGAGCGGACCGAGGGGGAGTCCGCGACCGAGCGGGCCACGGCCGTCGCGTGACGGGCCGCCGCGTCCTCCGCCTGGCGCTGGTCGCTGACGTAGGTGAACAGCGCGTACCCGGCCACGACCACCGCCATCAGCACCGCCTGCACGGCGAAGAGCTGGCCCGCGAGGCTGCGGGGGCGGGGCAGGGACGGGCGGCGCATGCCAGCAGTGTGCCTCCCCGGTGGAGTGTGAACTAAATGAACGCAAGGGTGACCGCCCTCACCCGCCGGGAGATAGTCACGGCATTCCCCAGCGACGCCGGACGTGAGCCGCACCCCGGTCGTTCGCCGACGAAGACGTCAAGGAGGGCAGTCGTGGCCGCCAGCACCCCCGATACGGCGCCTGCCGCACCCCGTGCGAAGCGGGACCGGACCCATCACCTCTACCTCGCCGTCGTCGTGGCGGTCGCGCTCGGCATCGCCGTGGGGCTCGTGTGGCCCGACGCCGCGGTGGAGCTGAAGCCGCTGGGCACCGGATTCGTGAACCTGATCAAGATGATGATCTCGCCGATCATCTTCTGCACGATCGTGCTCGGCATCGGATCCGTGCGCAAGGCCGCGAAGGTCGGCGCCGTCGGCGGCATCGCGCTCGGCTACTTCCTGGTGATGTCGCTCGTGGCGCTCGCCATCGGCCTCGTCGTCGGCAACGTGCTGCACCCGGGCGCCGGGCTGCACCTGACCCACGCGCTCCGGCAGACCGGACACGCCCAGGTGTCCAGCGAGGCCCTGCCGCCCGTCGACTTCGTCCTGTCGATCGTCCCGACCACGTTCGTGTCCGCGTTCACCACGGGCCAGGTCCTCCAGACGCTGCTGGTCGCCCTGCTCGCCGGGTTCGCGCTGCAGGCGATGGGGCCGGCCGGGCAGCCGGTGCTGCGCGGCGTCGAGCACCTCCAGCGGCTCGTCTTCCGGATCCTGTCCATGGTCATGTGGGCCGCGCCCGTCGGCGCCTTCGGCGCCATCGCGGCCGTGGTCGGCTCGGCCGGCCCGGACGCGCTCAAGAGCCTCGCCGCGCTGATGCTCGGCTTCTACGTCACCTGCCTCCTGTTCGTCTTCGTCGTGCTCGGGGCGCTGCTGCGGATCGTCGCGGGGCTGAACGTCCTCTCCCTGTTCAGGTACCTCGCCCGGGAGTTCCTGCTGATCCTGTCCACGTCCTCGTCCGAGTCGGCGCTGCCGCGGCTGATCGCGAAGATGGAGCACCTCGGCGTCAGCAAGCCGGTCGTCGGCATCACCGTGCCGACCGGCTACTCCTTCAACCTCGACGGCACGATGATCTACATGACCATGGCGTCGCTGTACATCGCGGAGGCGCTGGGCACCCCGATGTCGGTCGGCGAGCAGATCCCGCTGCTGCTGTTCCTGCTGCTGGCGTCCAAGGGCGCGGCCGGTGTCAGCGGTGCGGGCCTCGCCACCCTGGCCGGCGGCCTGCAGTCGCACAAGCCCGCGCTGGTCGACGGCGTCGGCCTGATCGTCGGCATCGACCGGTTCATGAGCGAGGCGCGGGCGCTGACGAACTTCGCGGGCAACGCGGTCGCCACCGTGCTCGTCGGCACGTGGACCAAGGAGATCGACGGGGCGCGGGTGCGGCGGGTGCTGGCCGGCGAGCTGCCGTTCGACGAGACGACGCTGCAGGACGAGGGCCGGCCGACGGTGGGCGGGGCCGCCGGGCCCCGGGAGGAGGGACTGGTCAAGGCGTAGCCGTCCGCCGCGCCGGTACGGGGCGGACGCTCCCCGGCGCGGCCCCGCACCCCTCCGCCGGCCCGCTCACCCCCCGGTCCGGCCCCGCCGGCGGCCGGTGCGGTGCACAGCGGGACCGGCGCCGGACAGCCTGCGAGCGGCGGGCGGGCGGGTGAGCGGCGTGGCGTCCCGGTTCGGTCGCTCCCCGGCGGCGGGGGCGGCGCGTGGCCGGGCCCGGCGCCGGCGCCGTACCGACCCGCTGCCGCTCCGGTTCCGCGGCCCCGGTGGTGGGGCGGCTCGGGGCGGGATGGGTGAACGGCGGGCGCGGGTGCGGCGTGGCGTTCCGGTCCGGCCGTTCCTGGCAGCCGGTGACGGCTGGGGGCGCCGGACAGGTGCCCGGCCGGCCTGTGACGCTCCGGCCCCGTGGCCCCCGGTGGCGGGGCGGCCCGCGGCGGGAGCGGTGAGCGGCGGGCATCGGTGCGGCGTGGGTTCCGGTCCCGTCGTACCCCGGCGGCTGGCGGCGCCGGACAGGGGCCCGGCGGGGACGGGAGTGGCGTGGCGTTCCGGTCGCGTCGTCCCCGGCTGCCGGGGACGGCATGCCGCCGGTGCCGGTGCCGGGCGGAGCCGCTCCCCGGCGGGTCGGGACGGCACGCGTCCGGAGCCGCTCCCGGTGGCGGCAGGGTGCGTGCCCGGCACCGGCGCCCCCGGCGGGAGGCGCCGACTGCGCTCCGGACGTCCGGCCCGGCCTGAACCCGGGCCGGGCGTCCGGTCACCGCCGCCGGGCGGCGGGAATCCCCTTGCCTCAGCCGCCGGGCCGCTGCCCGCTCCCCGCCACCTCGGCCACCAGCTCGGCGGCCCGTGCGGCGGGCACGCCCGCCGCGGTCAGCACGGCGACCGTGGCCGAGCGGCCCGCCTCCTCGGCCGCCAGCAGCCCGTCGTTCACCGCCTCCGTCACCGCGAACAGCATCTGCTCGTGCACATAGGCGAGCGCCTCGGCGGGCAGCGGCGAGACGAACACGCCCTCGTCCAGACCGCGCCGGAGCAGGCGGACCTTGTCCTCGCGCAGCGGTGCGAGGCGTTCGCGGATGCCCTGCACGGTGACCGTGCGCTGGGCCAGGGCGACCAGCAGCCGGTAGCGGTCGGCGATCTCCCAGATCGCCAGGATCGAGCGGGCCACCGCCTCCGCCGGGTCGGCCACGGCGGCGCGGGCCCGCGCGTCCGCGTCCGCCAGCGCTTCCACGGCTCCGTCCACGAGGGTGCTGATCAGCGCTTCCCGGCTGGGGAAGTGGCCGTACACCGTCCGCCGTACGACGCCCGCGGCGCGCGCGATCTGGTCCATGGAGGCGTCGGGGTCACGCAGCAGTTCGGCGAGGGCGACGTCGAGGATGCGGCGCCGGTTGGCGTCGGCGCGGCTGCTGTTACCCGTGGTCATGGCGGTCATTCTGCCTCCCCGCGGCATCCCCGACGCGACTTGCACAGTGCTGTGCAGGGACGTACATTGCACATGGTTGTGCAATTGCACGCCATTGTGCAAGTCGGTGCCGTCACGCACGTACGCACCGCCGTGCACGTACCGACGCGATCCGAGGAAGGCCACACCTGCCATGCGACTCGTCCTGACCGAACCGGTCGAGAAGACGGAGCGCCCCTACGCCCGGCGCTGGTGGGCGCTGCTGGTGCTCTGCCTCAGCCTGCTGATCATCGTGATGGCGAACACCGCCCTCACGGTCGCGGCTCCCGACATGACCAGGGACCTCGGCCTGACCAGCGCCGACCTCCAGTGGGTGATCGACGGCTACACCGTCCCCTACGCGGCGCTGATGCTGCTGCTCGGCGCCATCGGCGACAAGTACAGCCGGCGCGGGGCGCTGGTCCTCGGCCTGGTCGTGTTCGGCGGCGGAGCCGTGTCCGGGTACCTCGCCGACGGCTCCGCGACCGTCATCGCGGCCCGGGCCGTGATGGGCGTCGGCGCGGCCCTCATCATGCCCGCCACGCTCTCCCTGCTCGCGGCGACCTTCCCGCGCGCGGAGCGGGCCAAGGCGATCACGCTGTGGACCGCGACCGCCGGGCTCGCCATCGCCGCCGGACCGGTCGTCGCCGGCGCCCTGCTGCGCGACCACGGCTGGTCCTCGACCTTCCTGATCAACGTGCCCGTCGCGGCCGTCGCGCTCGTCGGCGCCCTGGTCCTCGTCCCGCCGTCGAAGGCCGGCCACCACGACCGCATCGACTGCACAGGCGGCCTGCTCTCGGTCGTCTGGACCGGCGCGCTCATCTACATGATCATCGAGGGCCCGCACTTCGGCTGGGGCGCCAAGGCCGTGGGCGCGGCCGTCGTCGCGGGCGTCGCCCTGGTCGCCTTCGTCCTGTGGGAGCTGCGCCACCCGCACCCGATCCTGGACGTGCGCCGCTTCGCCGACCGCCGGTTCGCGGGCTCCAACCTCGCCGTCGCGCTGTTCTTCCTCGCCGTCTTCGGCGCCTTCTACTTCCTCACCCAGCACCTTCAGTTCGTCCTCGGCTACGACGCCCTGGAGACCGGCGTGCGCATGCTGCCGCTGGCCGGCGCGGTCTTCGCCGGCTCCGCCCTGACCGGCTGGCTCACCCCGCGCGTCGGCATGAAGTGGACGGTCGGCGCGGGCATGGCCGGCGGTACGGCGGCCCTCGCGCTGCTGACGCGGGTGGACGCCGCATCCGGGTACGGCGACTTCCTGGCCCCCCTGATCATCCTGGGCCTCGCCATCGGGCTCGCCCTCTCGCCCTGCACCGACGCCATCATGGGCGCCTTCCCGGAGTCCGAACTGGGCGTCGGCGGCGCCGTCAACGACACCTCCCTGGAGCTGGGCGGCTCGCTCGGCATCGCCCTCCTCGGCTCGCTGCTCGCCACCTCCTACGGCGACCGCCTCTCCGACGCCACCGCGGGCAGCAGGCTCCCGGCGAGCGCCCTGGACACCGCGCGGGACTCGGTCGGCGCCGGGTACGCCGTCGCGCGGGGCATCGGCGACAAGGCGCAGCAGGCGGCCGCGCGGGCGGCGCACGCGAAGGACCCGCAGCAGGCCGCGCAGCTCAAGCAGCAGGCCGCCGAACTCGCCGCGGGCGCCCGGCGGATGGCCGACGCGGTGGGCGCCTCCTTCTCCGACGCGGTCGCCCGCACCAGCCTGGCCGGCGCGGTGATCCTGGGCGTCGGCACGGTCCTGGTGGCCGTCCTGCTGCCGCGTCGGGAGGCCGCCGCCCCGCGGCCGGAGACGCGGGAGAAGGAACTCGTGGACAGCACGGCCGGCTGACCCCGCGCCGCCCGCGGCCGGGTCGGGCCCCGCCGCGGCGCCCCGCGCCGCCGCCCCGTCCGGCCGGCACCGCCGCTTGCCTTGACGTCGGCGTCAACCCGTACCGTCGCACCCATGCGAATCGGCGAGCTGGCCGCCCGGGCCGGGACCACGACACGCACCCTGCGCTACTACGAGGCACGGGGGCTGCTGCCGGCCCGGCGCGACGGCCGGGGGCACCGCACGTACGACGAGAGCGACCTCAGGCTGCTGCGGCAGATCCGCACCCTGCAGGACTTCGGGTTCGGCCTGGAGGAGACCCGACCGTTCGTGGAGTGCCTGCGGGCCGGGCACCCGGAGGGTGACTCGTGTCCGGCCTCGCTCATGGTCTACCGGCGCAAGCTGGCCGAACTGGACGCGCTCATCGGGCAGCTGACGGCGGTGCGCGAGACGGTCGCGGGGCAGCTGGCGCGGGCGGAGCGGGCGCGGGACGACCTGGCCGCCGAGGCGCTGGTTCCGGGGGGTCCGGAACCCGCTTGCGAACTGGGAGGGCTGACGAGGTGAGCTTGGTGAGCGGACTGGACGAGGTGACGGACGCCGATTTCGGCACGGAGGTGATCGGCTCCGAGCTGCCGGTGCTGGTGCAGTTCACGGCCGAGTGGTGCGGGCCGTGCCGGCAGCTCGGGCCGGTGCTGAAGGACATCGCGTCCCAGGAGGGCGACCGGCTGAAGGTCGTGCAGATCGACGTGGACCGCAATCCGCGGACGGCGATCTCCTACGGCGTGATGGCCACGCCCACCCTGCTGCTGTTCCGGGGCGGCGAGCCGGTGCGCTCGATCGTGGGCGCCCGGCCCAGGCGCCGGCTGCTGGAGGATCTGGCGGACGTGCTGTAGAGCCGGCCCGGACGCAAGAAATCCCCTGAGCAATTGTGCTCGGGGGATTCTTCTGCGTATATTCGGTGGTTCACGACTTCAATTCGATGAAGTCGCGGAGAAGTCCAGTGACCACAGTATATGCGGGCGGGAGCGGAATTGTCAAACGCGGATCTGTCGCCGAGTGAATTCCCGGACGATGAAATGCGCGACGAGCAGGAATTCATCGACGGGCTGTACGCGCGCGTGGACGTGCTGCGCGGCGAGACCGCGACCTCCGTCGCGGACGCGCTCGCCCAGGGCGACACGCCCATGCAGGCCCGGCTGGAGCGTGACATCCTGGTCGCCGAGCGTTCCGGGCTGCTCGCCGCGCTGAACGCCGTGGACGGCTCGCTCTGCTTCGGCCGGATCGACCTGGCCGACGGCACCAGCCACCACATCGGCCGCATCGGGCTGCGCGAGGACGACGCCGAGCGCACCCCGGTTCTCATCGACTGGCGGGCCGACGTCGCCCGCCCCTTCTACCTGGCCACCGGCCACACCCCGATGGGCCTGCGCCGCCGTCGGCACATCGCGACCGAGGGCCGCACCGTCACCGCCCTGCACGACGAGATCCTGGACCTGCGCGACGCCACCCGCACCGGACACGAGGACCACAACGGCGACGCGGTGCTGCTGGCCTCGCTGAACTCGGCGCGCACCGGCCGGATGAGCGACATCGTGCGGACCATCCAGGCCGACCAGGACCGCATCATCCGCGCGCCGCACCGAGGGGTGCTGGTCGTGGAGGGCGGTCCCGGCACCGGCAAGACCGCGGTCGCCCTGCACCGCGCCGCCTACCTGCTGTACGAGCACCGGGAACTGCTGGCCCGCCGGGCCGTCCTCGTCGTCGGCCCCAATCCCGCCTTCCTCGGCTACATCGGCGAGGTGCTGCCCTCCCTCGGCGAGACCGGGGTGCTGCTGGCCACGGTCGGCGAACTGTTCCCCGGCGTGAAGGCCGCCGCCGCCGACACGCCGGAGGCCGCCGCCGTGAAGGGCCGCGCCGGCATGGCGGACGTGCTCGCCGCGGTGGTCCGCGACCGGCAGGCCCTGCCCGACCCGGTCCTCGCGATCGCGCACGACCGCGAGGTGCTCCTGCTGGACGACGGCCTGGTGAGCGTGGCCCGCGAACGCGCCCGCGCCACCCGGCTGCCGCACAACGTCGCCCGCGAGCACTTCGAGGGGCACATCCTCAACACGCTCACCGACCTGTACGCCGAGCGCGTCGGCACCGACCCCTACGACGGCGGCAGCCTGCTCGACGCCTCCGACATCACCCAGATCCGCGACGAACTCGCCGAGAACCCCGAGGTCTGGGACGCCATCGACCGGCTGTGGCCCCGGCTCACCCCGCAGCGGCTGGTCGCCGACTTCCTCGCGGAGCCCGACGGCTACCTGCCGCCCGAGGACGCCGACGCGATCCGCCGCCCGGTGACCCGCGCCTGGACCGTCGCCGACGTGCCCCTGCTGGACGAGGCCGCCGAACTCCTCGGCGAGGACGACCGGCTGGCGCGGACCCGCGCCGAGCACGAACGCCGCGACCGGATCGCCTACGCCCAGGGCGTGCTGGACGTCTCGTACGCCTCGCGCACCTACGAGTTCGAGGACAAGGAGGACAGCGACCCCGAGGCGTCCGAGGTGCTGTCGGCGCACGACATCATCGACGCCGAGCGGTTCGCCGAACGGCACGAGGAGGCCGACCACCGCAGCGCCGCCGAACGCGCCGCCGCCGACCGGACCTGGGCGTTCGGGCACATCATCGTCGACGAGGCGCAGGAGCTGTCGCCGATGGCCTGGCGGCTGCTGATGCGGCGCTGCCCGACCCGCTCGATGACCCTGGTCGGCGACCCCGCCCAGACCGCCGAGGCCGCCGGCGTCGGCTCCTGGTCGGACATCCTCGCCCCCTACGTCGAGGACCGCTGGGAACACACCCGCCTCGGCGTCAACTACCGCACCCCGGCCGAGATCATGGAACTGGCCGCGGCCGTGGTCCGCGCGGAGAACCCGGACTTCGAACCCCCGGCGTCCGTCCGCTCCACCGGCGTGCGGCCCTGGGTGCGGCAGGCGTCCGGCGACCTGCCCGGCGCGGTCGCCGGGGCCGTCGCCGAACTCACCCCTGAGGAGGGCCGCGTGGCGGTGATCGCCCCACGCGCCCTGCACCGCTCCCTGGCCGCCCGGCTGGACGGCGTCACGGCCGGCACGGAACCCGACCTGACGCGGCCGGTCGTCCTGCTGGACCCGCGCCAGGCCAAGGGACTGGAATTCGACTCCGTGCTGGTGGTGGAACCCGCCGCCTACGGCACCAGCGACCTGTACGTGGCCCTCACCCGGGCCACGCAACGCCTGGGCGTCCTGCACACCGGCGAACTGCCGAAGGGCCTGGCCGACGCCGGGACCGGCGAGGGGTAGGCCGCGCGGGCGCCGGAGCCGCCGCCGTGCTCCGGCGCCCGCGGGGACCCGGGAACGCGGGGACCGGTGGCCGGCCTACCCGGGCCGGGACCGTCAGGCCGGGCGCAGCCACACCGTCGCCAGTGGGGGCAGGGTCAGGCGGATGCTCGCCGGGCGGCCGTGCCAGGGCAGGGGTTCCGGCTTGACGACGTCCGGGTTGGTCACGTCACTGCCGCCGTAGGCGCCGGCGTCCGTGTTGAGCACCTCCACCCAGGCCGGCACCTCCTCCGGCACCCCGAGGCGGTAGTCGGGGCGGACCACCGCCGCCAGGTGGGTGACCGCGAGCAGCGGCGCGCCGTCGGCGTCGAGGCGCAGGAAGGCGAAGACGTTGTCGTCCGCCGCGTCCCCGGTGATCCACTGGAAGCCCGCCGGGTCGGTGTCGCGCTGCCACAGCGCCGGGGTGGCGCGGTACCGGGCGTTCAGGTCCCGTACGAGGTCCCGCACCCCCCGGTGATCCGCCTCGGCCCCGTACGACGGGTCCAGCAGCCACCAGTCCGGGCCGTGCACCTCGGACCACTCGGCGCCCTGGGCGAACTCCTGGCCCATGAAGAGGAGCTGCTTGCCCGGGTGGGCCCACATGAAGCCCAGGTAGGCGCGGTGGTTGGCGCGCTGCTGCCACCAGTCGCCGGGCATCTTCGACACCAGGGACCCCTTGCCGTGCACCACCTCGTCGTGGGAGATGGGCAGGACGTAGTTCTCGCTGTAGGCGTACACCATGGAGAAGGTCATCTCTTGGTGGTGGTACGTGCGGTGCACGGGGTCGTGGCTCATGTACTGCAGCGAGTCGTGCATCCAGCCCATGTTCCACTTCAGGCCGAAGCCGAGCCCGCCGAAGCCGCTCGGGCCCCGCAGGTGGGTGGGGCGGGTGACGCCGTCCCAGGCCGTGGACTCCTCGGCGACGGTCACCACGCCGGGGCAGCGGCGGTACACGGTGGCGTTCATCTCCTGGAGGAACGCCACCGCGTCCAGGTTCTCCCGGCCGCCGTGCGGGTTCGGCGTCCACTGGCCCGGCTCGCGCGAGTAGTCCAGGTAGAGCATCGAGGCGACCGCGTCCACGCGCAGGCCGTCGATGTGGAACTCCTCGCACCAGTACACGGCGTTGGCGACGAGGAAGTTGCGGACCTCCCGGCGGCCGAAGTCGAACTCCAGCGTTCCCCAGTCGGGGTGGGCGGCGCGCAGCGGGTCGTGGTGCTCGTACAGCGGGCGCCCGTCGAACTCGGCCAGCGCCCAGTCGTCGCGCGGGAAGTGCGCCGGCACCCAGTCCATCAGCACCCCGATGCCGGCCTGGTGCAGCCGGTCCACCAGGTACTTGAAGTCGTCGGGGGTGCCGAGGCGGGCCGTCGGGGCGTAGAAGCCGGTGACCTGGTAGCCCCAGGAGCCGCCGAACGGGTGCTCGGCGACCGGCATCAGCTCGACGTGCGTGAAGCCCGTCTCCGTCACGTAGGCCGGGAGTTGCTCCGCGAGCTGGCGGTAGGTGAGGCCGGGCCGCCAGGAGGGCAGGTGGACCTCGTAGACGGAGAAGGGCGCTTCGTGGACCGGGGTGTCCGCCCGGTGGGCCATCCATTCGGCGTCACCCCACTCGTGGTGCGAGACGTGCACGATCGAGGAGGTGGCGGGCGGCGCCTCGGTACGCCGGGCCAGCGGGTCGGCGCGCCGGGTGCGGGAGCCGTCCGGGCGGGTGATCTCGAACTTGTACAGCTCGCCCTCGCCGATGCCCGGCACGAACAGCTCCCAGACCCCGGTGCCGCCGAGCGAGCGCATGGGATGGCCGGCGCCGTCCCAGAAGTTGAAGCCGCCCGTGACCCGGACGCCCCGCGCGTTGGGCGCCCACACCGCGAACCGGGTGCCGGTGACGCCCTGATGGGTGGTGACGTGCGCGCCGAGCGCCTGCCACAGCTGCTCGTGCCGGCCCTCGCCGATCAGGTGCAGGTCCAGCTCGCCGAGGGTGGGCAGGAAACGGTAGGCGTCCTCGGTCTCGTGGACCGTGCCGTCGTAGGTCACCAGCAGCCGGTAGGCGGGAACCTCGGCGAGCGGGAGCAGGCCGGAGAAGAACCCGTCGCCGTCGTCGTGCAGCTCCGCCCGCAGTTCGCCCGAGACCACGGTGACCGCCTGCGCGTACGGGCGGAACGCGCGGAAGGCGACCCCGCCCGGGACCTGGTGCGCGCCCAGCACGGAGTGCGGGTCGTGGTGAGTGCCGTGCAGCAGCCGCTCGCGGTCGGCGGCGTGCACGGCGGGGGAGACGGCGGTCTCCAGGGCGGGCGCGGCCGGCTGCGGGGGGACCCGCCCGGCCGCCGGCTCCCGCACCGTGTTCCCCGGCCCGGCGGCGCCCTCCCCGGCCGTGCCCTCCCCGGCCGTGATCCTCTCGGCCGCGTTCGTCCCGGCTGCGTTCGTCCCGGCCGCGTTCGTCCCGGTCCCGCTCCGGGCGGCCGTGTCCTTCGCGGCCGTGTCCTTCGCGGACGTGTTCTTCTCGGCCGTGTTCGACTCGGCCGTGCTCATCTCCGGGCTCTTCTCGGCCGTGCTCTTCTGGGCCCTGGTCTTGCCGGACTTGTTCTTCGCGTTCTTGCTGTTCTTCTTCGCGCTCTTCGAAGGGGCTGACTTCTTGGACGTCACGAGCGGGTCTCCCCAGGGCGAGGTTCGGGTCAGGTCGGGTCGGACGCGGCGAGGCGGCGGACCGCCGACAGCGGCACGGCCAGCCAGTCGGGCCGGTGCCGGGCCTCGTAGACGACCTCGTACACCGCCTTGTCGGTCTCGTAGGCCCGCAGCATCACGGGGTCGGTGCGCGGGTCCCGGCCGGCCACCTCCGCGTATCCGGAGCAGTAGGCGGCCCGGCAGGCGTGCGCCCAGCCGGCGGCGGACGGGGCCGCCGAGTGGGCCGCGTAGTCGAAGGAGCGGAGCATGCCCGCGATGTCCCGGACCGGCGGCTGCGCCATCCGCCGCTCGGCCAGCGGCCGGGCCGGCTCGCCCTCGAAGTCGATCAGGGACCACTGCCCGGACGGCGAACGCAGGCACTGCCCGAGGTGCAGATCGCCGTGCACGCGCTGGGCGGTCCAGGTACGGCCCTCGGCGGCGAGAGCGGCCAGCGCCTCGTACGCCGAGCGCAGCCCCGGCTCGTACGGCCGCAGCGCCGGCACCGCCTGCACGGCCGCCGCCAGCCGCTCGGTCATGCCGTCGACCAGCGCGTTCATCTGCGTCGGGCCGAGGGTCACCGTCGGCAGGGCGCGGGCGAGCGCGGTGTGCACCTCGGCGGTCGCCCGGCCCAGCGCCCGGGCCTCGGCGGTGAAGTCCTCGCCCTTGGCCAGCTCGCGCAGCGCCAGCTCCCAGCCGTCGGCGGCGCCGGCGACATAGGGCTGGAGCACGGCCAGCACAGAGGACTCCGCCCCCACGTCGGCATGCAGCCACGCCGTGGGCGCGGGCACCCGGGGGCAGCCCTCGCGGGCCAGGGCGAGCGGTATCTCCAGGTCGGGGTTGACGCCGGGCACCACCCGGCGCAACAGCTTGAGGATGAACGTATCTCCGTAGACCACCGACGAGTTGGACTGCTCGGCGGTCAGCAGCCGGGGCACGAGACCGGCCCGGATCTCCTGGTGCGGATCCCGTTCGGACCGCAGCACGCCGACGCGGGCCCGGGTGCGCAGGGCCTCCAGGAGCAGCTCGGCGGGGCGGGCGTCGTACAGGGCCTCGTACACCGTGCGTCCGGCGAGCGGACCCTCCTCCACATGTCCGATCAGCGCGGGCGCCAGCCGGGGCGGCAGCGCCTCGCGCACGCCTATGAGGAGCTGGTAGCAGTCTCCGGCGTGCGGGGCGGAGCCCGGCGCGGGGGGCTGGTGGGCGCGCAGGAGCAGGTGGTAGAGGCCCAGCCGCCCGTCGGGCGGCAGGAGTTCGGTGACGGCCACGGGGGTGAGCCCGGTGACCGGGCGTCCCTTGCCTGCGAACCAGCGCTGGCGCGGCAGCCATTCGCGCAGCAGGGGTTCCAGTGAGGCGAGGAGGTGACCGGTGGTGCTGGTGGTGCCGGAAGAGGTGACCGTTTCCGCCATGCGCGTCACGTCCTTTCCCCGGAGCGCGAGGGGTGTCACTTCTGCGTGCCCCGGGTGAGGCGGGGGAAACCGCCTCACCCGGCCATTACGCGGCGTCCCGGCGCAACCGGAACCAGTAGAAGCCGTGTCCCGCGAGGGTGAGCAGGTACGGCAGCTCGCCGATCGCCGGGAACCGGACCCCGCCGAACAGCTCGACGGGGTGCCGCCCGTTGAACCGGCTCAGGTCCAGCTCCGTGGGCTGGGCGAAGCGGGAGAAGTTGTGGACGCACAGCACCAGGTCGTCCTCGTACTCCCGCAGGAAGGCGAGCACCGCCGGGTTGGAGGACGGCAGTTCGGTGTACGAGCCGAGTCCGAAGGCGGGGTTCTGCTTGCGGATCTCGATCATCCGGCGGGTCCAGTGCAGCAGGCTGGACGGGGAGGCCATCGACGCCTCCACGTTGGTGACCTGGTAGCCGTAGACCGGGTCCATGATCGCCGGCAGGAAGAGGCGTCCCGGGTCGCAGGACGAGAAGCCGGCGTTGCGGTCGGGGGTCCACTGCATGGGGGTGCGGACGGCGTCGCGGTCGCCGAGCCAGATGTTGTCGCCCATGCCGATCTCGTCGCCGTAGTAGAGGATCGGCGAGCCGGGCAGGGACAGCAGCAGGGCCGTGAACAGCTCGATCTGGTTGCGGTCGTTGTCGAGCAGGGGGGCCAGGCGCCGCCGGATGCCGATGTTCGCGCGCATCCGCGGGTCCTTGGCGTACTCGGCCCACATGTAGTCGCGTTCCTCGTCGGTGACCATCTCCAGGGTCAGCTCGTCGTGGTTGCGCAGGAAGATGCCCCACTGGCAGCCGGACGGGATCGCGGGGGTCTTGGCGAGGATCTCCGAGACCGGGTAGCGGGATTCCCGCCGTACGGCCATGAAGATGCGCGGCATGACGGGGAAGTGGAACGCCATGTGGCACTCGTCGCCGCCGGAGGGGTAGTCGCCGAAGTAGTCGACGACGTCCTCGGGCCACTGGTTGGCCTCGGCGAGGAGCACCTTGTCGGCGTACTGGGCGTCGATCTCCTTGCGCACCCGCTTCAGGAACTGGTGGGTCGCCGGCAGGTTCTCGCAGTTGGTGCCCTCCTGCTGGTACAGATACGGCACCGCGTCCAGCCGGAACCCGTCGATGCCGAGATCCAGCCAGAACTTCAGCGCGGAGATCATCTCCTCCTGCACGGCCGGGTTCTCGTAGTTGAGGTCCGGCTGGTGCGAGAAGAAGCGATGCCAGTAGTACTGCTTGCGCACCGGGTCGTACGTCCAGTTGGAGACCTCGGTGTCGACGAAGATGATGCGGGCGTCCTGATACTGCTTGTCGTCGTCGGCCCAGACGTAGTAGTCCCCGTACGGACCGTCCGGATCCCGCCTCGACTCCTGGAACCACGGGTGCTGGTCGCTGGTGTGGTTCATGACGAAGTCGATGATCACGCGCATGCCGCGCTGGTGCGCGGCGTCCACGAACTCCACGAAGTCGGCCAGGTCGCCGAACTCCGGGAGGACGGCGGTGTAGTCGGAGACGTCGTAACCGCCGTCCCGCAGGGGTGACTTGAAGAACGGCGGCAGCCACAGGCAGTCCACGCCGAGCCACTGCAGGTAGTCGAGCTTGGCGGTCAGGCCCTTCAGGTCGCCGACGCCGTCGCCGTTGCTGTCCTGGAAGGAGCGCACCAGGACCTCGTAGAAGACGGCGCGTTTGAACCAATCCGGGTCCCGGTCCTTGGCGGGCGTGTCCTCGAAGGTGTCCGGAACGGGCTCATTGACGATCATGTTGTGGGTGACCCTCCGATCTGCGGGGTGGACGGTCGCAGGACGGTGAAGACATGCGCGGGCCTATGACCCGGTTCGAGGCGCACATAGTTGGCCCTGCCCCAGTAGTAGGTCTCGCCGGTGAGCTCGTCGCGCACCGGCACGGACTCGTGCCAGTCCAGGCCGAGTTGCGGCATGTCCAACGAGACCGTGGCCTCCTGGGTGTGGTGCGGGTCGAGGTTGGCGACCACCAGAACCGTGTTCGATCCGCTCCGCTTCGAGTAGGCGATCACCTCGTCCTTGTCGGCGTGGTGGAAGTGCAGGTTCCGCAGCTGCTGCAGGGCCGGGTTGTGCCGCCGGACGGTGTTGAGCCGGGTGATGAGGGGGGCGATGGTGCGGCCCTCGCGGGCGGCGGTTTCCCAGTCGCGGGGTTTGAGCTGGTACTTCTCCGAGTCGAGGTACTCCTCGCTGCCGTCCTTCAGCGGGGTGTTCTCGCACAGTTCGTAGCCGCTGTAGATGCCCCAGGCGGGGGAGAGGGTGGCGGCCAGGACGGCGCGGACCTCGAAGGCGGGACGCCCGCCGTGCTGGAGGTAGGCGTGCAG